>JBKQMU010000159.1:0-6722 GCA_052146555.1 Isosphaeraceae bacterium | reverse complement strand
GATCCGCCTTTCCGTTCCTTCTTGCGCGACTGGACCCTCTCGTCCCGCTCCGCTACGACAATCTCCTGAGGTGGGCCATCATACTGGGGTGCGTCTACTTTTCTGGGCTCGCCCTCTTGCTGCGGCTACTCCTGGGCGACCGGCTTTGGGCCGCGGCCGGTACCCTTGCGGCTGTGAATCTGCAGTGCTTCGTTGGCGCTGGGGGGAATGTGATATGGTTTAGCCCGTCGAGCTCAGTGTTAAGGTACTATCTCGACGTCTGGTTCTTTCTGTCGCTTTGCCTCCTGATTCGCACGCGCACGCTTACCTGGGCCTTGGTATGCGGCGTAACGGCGGGGATGGCGGTGCTTTGGGAGCTCGACACCGGGATCTACTTACTCTGCGTGTCGGTCTTCTACAGCCTGGCGGCGAGCAGGCCCCCAAAGACTGCGCCAGGCATGACCGCGGAGCCTAATGGCTGGATTTCATGTGCCGCACTGCTTGGAGTAGCGTTGCTGGTCGCTCTGGTGGGCATGTCGATCATCAGCGGCCCCCTTACCGATCGGCGAACTGTCGCGGCACTCTTCGAGTCGATTGTAACCTACAGCTCCGGACTAGGATGCATTCCGATGGCAAGTCTGGGGACGGCCGACAGAGTCTGGTTTATGTGTGTCGCCGGGGTCTGTCTCTGGCCTCTTTCGCGATGGCTGCTGCACCGCAGAGTCGGGCTCCCCTGCGGCGGCGATGCCCTGCTCAGGGCGTGTCTCGGCGCGTACGGACTCTGCGTTTTGATACTTTTTGTCCAGCGGTCCCACCCACTGAACCTCTACCACGGCATCGTGCCCTTCTGCGTGCTGAGCACACAGGGCCTCGCTATCGCCGCCGACCGCCTGCTGCGCCCGAGGGCAGACACGTCGGTTCTTCGTCGCTGCTTGCCTGCCTTTGCAGTCTGCGCCGCTCTGGCGGCCCTGCCGGCGAGTCCTTCCTTTCGCGCCTACCCAGGGCTCCTTCAAGCGGCGATCGGTGCAGACGCTGAAGACCCGGGCATTCCTCTGGGGAGGGGGGTGGGCGTCTCGAGGCTGCCGCAAGAGATGGCTCCGGCAATTCAAGATTTCCAGCGGGTAACGTCGAGGCTTGCGGACCTTCAGCGTGCGGGGAACAAGGTCGCCATCCTCGACATTGGTGAACCCATCTATTGCATCGCGTCGGGGGTCCCGCCGTGCGATCGCTACTGTCCGTTCCTCTACAATCTCCTGTTCAAGGATCGGCTCGACCAGGCACTGGGACGATTTAGCAAGGAGCGTTTTGACTACGTCATGGTGGGACAGCCGTTCTCCCCAGAGATCGACAGAGCCTTCCGGAAATACCTTATGGGACGGTACCAGACCGACGAGGTGTTCGGGAAGTACACCATCTGGAGGAAGCGACTTTGAGCAGCCCTGCTTGGGGATCTCCGCGCTCCTAGGACAGCTTCAAAGCCAGCTCGCAGGGGTCCTAAAGAGGAAGCCGCGCCTGGTGTCCAAGGCGGGGCTGCGCTATTTGAGGAACCGGTTGAATATCCGGCCGCCCTTATTGCGCACCGTTGACATCATGACCACGAAGGTGTGCAACTGTCGATGCGAGCACTGCTTCGCGGAATCCTTCACTTGGAAGGGACGGCAAGCTACGCCTCTCTCAACGGACGAGATGGTGGCCGCGATTGGCGAATTCCGAGAGTGCGGAGCCTTTCATTTCACATTGCAAGGCGGCGAGCCATTCCTTCACCCGGACCTAAGCACCTGGCCATAGTTTGCCTACTGATGGGTACAGCCGTATAATGGTGTATGATCCTCATCCAACTCGACGAAGCTACCCGCGACGAACTGAAATCCCTTCGCCGCCAGGAATTACCACCGCGAGTCTGGGACCGCCTGGAGATGGTTCTGCTCCCCTCCATGGCTTGGTCGCCGGCTCGCATCGCCACTCATCTGGGCTACTGCGCCCGGACCGTGCGCAGCGTGTTGAAGGACTTCCTCGACCGGGGAACCGCCGCACCGGGCCTCCACCAGACCTTCAGCGGCGCCAACACGTGACACAGGTGCTGACCGATTTGCTCGCTCAGGAGCGGACCTGGACCAGCAGGCAACTGGCCACAGCCTTGGCCGAGCAGAACATCCGATTGAGCGTGCGGCAGGTTCGCCGCTACCTCGAGATGATGGGCGCCGGCTGGCGACGGACTACCAACTCGCTGCGACACAAGCAGGATCAGGTCGAGGTCGCCCGGGCTGTGCGCGTGCTGGGCCACTTGAAAAAAAAACTAGGATGGCAAAGTCTGATTGATGAAGGATTCCTCAAGCGATCTGAGGTAGGCCTGCGGGTCGCGGCGGAAGCGTCGACCCAAGGCACGAGTTGCCTGCCGTCGCTCAAGCGACTTGCGTAAGTCCCGCCACGCCGCAACGTCGGTCGGGACCAAGTCGGCGATCTCGATCGTCCTCAGCCGGGTTGTCGCGGCCGCCACCAGCCGAACCGAACCCCGCACGACTGTCCCCGGGCACGCCACCTTCCGCCCACTGGCTCGTCGCTCGTGATACCGGTACGAGCCGAAGAACTGCTCCAGGTCGTTGTTGGTGCGCGGCAGGTCCGGTACCTCATAGCACCGAAACAGTCCGGGCCAGTAGCTGCGCGTCACCTTGTGGAAATGCTCGAACGTCTCGGCCAACTGGCCACACGATTCGCGATGGCGGGCCAGGGCAGCGATCAGATCCCGGTAACCACGACGAACTGCCGCGGCGTCCAGCCCCTTTTCATTGGCCAGGATCGCAGCGGCTCGGTGGATCCAGCCGAAGGCGACACGTACCTCCGGCCACATCGACTCGGTCGCCCCCAAGCCCTTCTCCAGGATCGCCCGGAGCCGGGTCAGTTCTTTCGGAAGCCCCTTTTTCCAGCAACCCGGTCCAGGCTGGAGGCGACCGCCGCCAACCGGTCCGCCAGCTTCAGCCCCGATGCAACCAGCGGCGGGCGGCCGTCGTCGGTCAAGGCCGAGCGGGCGGCCGCGCAATAGCTCCGGATCGTCTCCGCCTCCGGGTCGGCCCGCCCTTCGACCTGCCGCTCGATCGGCCGAATGCCCCGCACCTTCTTCTTCAACTGAACCTTGGCATGGCGGTCGGCTTGGTAGACTGGCAGCGCCGCCTCACGGAGGTAGTGAAAGTGGCAGAGTTGATGCGGTACCCCCTGGAGTGCCTGGGCGATCGCCTTGGGGATCGAGGTTTGGCCGTCGGAGACCACGCCGGAGATCGGCACGTTGAGTGCCGCTTTCACCTCGCACAAGAGCTTCGCCAGGTCGTCTTGAGACGAGGAGAGTAGACTCCTGGCGAGCAGGACCTCGCCGCTGAGTACGTCGCGGATGACCCAGAGCACTTCGTAGCCAACGTCGGGCTGCAAGCCGTCGATGGCCAGGATCACCCGCCCAGCCTGCGCCGTAACCCGGCGCAGCCGGTCGGTGTCCGAGCACGACAACGCCAGCAACTCGTCGTAGCGATCCAGAAGGTTGCTGACGCTCCGCGCGCAGATCGGCACCCCACGACGAACCAATTCTGTGTGGATCTCCGTCACGCTCCGATGCTCAGCGTGCCGCAACGCGCCGACAAGGGCAATCACATCGAGCCCGAACTCCTGTTGCGGCAAGGCAAAGCGGCCCTCCTCTTCGGGACGCTGGCAGACCTTGTACCGGGGGCACTCAGGGTTACGACAACTGCGGACTTGGAGCCGCAAGCAGACGAGTCCGGCGAGTGTCGTCACGGTCCTCTGGGCCATATTGGCCGCCCAGAGGGTCCCCGCGCAGGCGGAACAGATCCGCGCAAGTGAAGCGATCTCGAGCGTTTGAGTGGGCTGGGGGCGTGCGATCCGTCGCGCCATGGTTACCTCCTTGGGGCCTTCGAGCCGCAAGGAGTACCACCTTTACTGCTCTTGATCAATCCAGCTTTGCCATACTAGAAAAAGGGGCATATGGTCCTTCGGGATCTCCGACGGCCGAAAGGTAGGCAAAGGCATCTGCTTGAGCGTTGAGGTTCTCTAGGAAAGCCCTCGCCGATGATGCTACAGGAGGCATAGGTCAATCTCCGGTCTCTGCGACGCTATCAAACCCCTATCGCCTTCGTCCCCGAATACGCCCTCAGCAGCGACTTGAAAAGCTTGCCATGATTCGCCACTCGCAGGTGGAGCACGTATTCCGGGGACACCATATGTAATTCCTGGGAAAAAGGTATACTGTCCCTGAATTCGTAAGGCGCTGTTTCGCTCTCCGCGCGCTTCCGCAGGGCACCGACAAGCCAGGCGAAGCTCACACGCCCTTCGGCAGTAGATCCGCGACTGCGATGGGGCCGATATGCTGCTCGCCGAGCGTCAGCGTGACGCTTTGCGACTCGCGAATGATGGTGGGAGGCGGGTAGACGCCGCCTACTGGGTTGGAATAGACCTCGAGCTGACGGTCGATCAGGTTGATGATCCAGTAAACGGGAATGCCACTGCCGCCGTAGACGCGTGCCATCTGCCCGCGATCGCCAGCGAGAGATGATTCGGAAACCTCGACAACAAGCGCGACGTCGGCCGATTCCGGATTCCGGCCCCCATAGTCATCGATCTCTCCCCGGACCACTGAGAGGTCAGGCTCGGGCTCGCTGGATGCCTCCGGAATCCTGACCGGCTTTTCGATCCGGATGTGCCAGCCCGGCGGGATCAGGCTGTAAAGGACCCTCCACGTTTTCTCGGAGGCTGTACAGTGCCTGGCGCCTTTGGTCATCTTTTTGACCAGTATTCCCTCGATCAGCTCGAGCCGATCATGTTTGGTGAAGATCCCCGCGCGAAGCATGGCCTCGTACTGATCGACCGAGATGCGATACGGCCGATGGTTTGAGGCCGAATCAGAAACGGGGACGTGACCGGTGATTGTTGACATCGCTGGACTCACTAAAGCCAGCTCGAGTCTTGCCGGCAAGGATCAAAAAAGATCGAAGGGCCCCCAGACTGGGAGCCGCGTTTCGGATCGAAAACTACCGGGGTGGGGACTCGAACCCCAGACCTGCGGATTATGAGTCCGTTACTCGGGTTCCCCAAGGATACTCGGGAAACGGATTTAGGATCAACCCCCTCATCGCGGGTAGCGCCACGGGTAGCGCCTGGCTCGGAAACAGGGGTCGGATCGGTCCCGGTCATGACCACCGCTTCGGCGGGTTCGGCCTCGGGCTTCAGGCTCGGGAGCATCGACGCGGCTCGCTGGATGTCCAGGGCTCGGGGCGGGTGTATCGGCCGGTCAGTTCCAGGGTTGAATGCCGCATCATCCGTTGAACGACGCGGGGCGAGATGCCGGCGGCATCGGCCAGCGTGGCGCACTGACAACGGAGCGAATGGAAGTCGAACACCAGTCGGGCGGCATCGCGGTACGGGATGCCGGCGGCGGCCAGGTCGATTCGGAGCATCTTCGCTCCCTTGTCGGTGGGCAAGGGGAAGACTCGCGCGCCTCGGGGCACGGGGGCCAGAAACGCGGCCAGGTCTTCCGCCAGGTCATCGGGCAGGGGCAGCGTGGCGGTCTTGGCCGTTCTTGGTGTAGGCGGCCTCCACGGTCACGCTGGGGGCTTCCCCGAAGTCGAACGACTCGGCTTTCAGACTGGCCAGCTCGGAGTATCGCAACCCGGTGGCGATCGCCAGCCGGTAGCAGAGCGCCCGAGCCGGGCCGGTCATCCTCTGGAAGTCGCGGCCAGTCGCGGCGGCCTCGATCAGCTTGCGGAGTTCGTCGAGGGCCAGGGTCCGGCGGTCGTGGCGGCGGTCTTCCTTGGCGTTGAACCCCTTCACACCACGCAGCGCGTTCTCCCGGGTCCGGTGGGTTTCGTGAAGCCACTTCGAGAAGGCGCGGATGGCGGCTCGATGGTGGTTGCACGTTGCCAGCGATCGGCCTTCCGCTCGGAGCGCGGCCAGGGTGGATTGAACCCGATCGGCGGTCAGGTGGTTCAGCCTGGCGGACTTGACCCACTTCGTCAGAGCGGTTTCCGCACGCTCGATGTTCTTTTTCGTCGGCTTGCCGGGCTCAATGTCCGCGAGCGTTGCTCCCAGGACCAGGGCCACGACGCGGCGGGCTCGATCGGAGAACAAGCGGGAATGCTTGGGCGTCGTTCCCTTGGCTTCGAGGGCCTTGATCCACGCGGCCAGGTGATAGGCCAGGGGCAGGGCCTCGTGATCGCGGTAGGCTTCCGCCTTGGGATCGACCGTTCCCTCTCGGCGAAGGGCCATCCGGTTCTCGATGTCCCGGGCGATCCGCTCCGTGACTTGCTTATCGGTCGCGCCGGTCTTCTTGTGGAGCTTGCCGTTTTCGTCGCGGTAGACGATGACGTACTTGGATTTGCCGGCGGGTTTGAAGACGCTAGCCATCGGTTCGTCTCCTGCTTGCATCAGGGGCGAATCAGGGGCGGGACCGTGACAGCGGTCCCGTACCCGTCTACCCAAGATCATGAGTAGGCATGCGGTATGGGTAAATAGGTTGATCGATTGGCGGGGTATCGTTCGCGACGTCATCTCCTCGGGCTCAATGATGGGCGTTTGAGGTTCGCTCGCCTCTCGAATTGCCACTCGATGTCTGTTTCATAAATTCGCGGCCACAGCCGCCTGGCGTCGTATATAGGGTCGTGGTGGATAGAGGAGTCGTTCAAACCGCTGTGACTTCCGACCAAACCAGGCTCTCCCGCGTTGTTGCTTGCGACGGGTCTCGGCAAAAG
>JBKQMU010000158.1:0-7958 GCA_052146555.1 Isosphaeraceae bacterium | reverse complement strand
GACCTTCTTCTTGACCAACGACCAGCCGCAACCGCAGACGGCTCGCGAAGTCATCCAGACCTACGCGAGCAGGAATCACGTCGAGAATCACTTGGGTGAACAGATCACGTTCTTTCACCTCGATTGTCTCTGTAGCGACGTTCGCCTGAACGTGGATTTTGACCTGACCCTGACAGTGCTCGCGGACCTCCTCTACCGCAAGTTGGCCGAACGGCTCAAAGGCTTCGTCCGAGCGGGCCCGAACAGGTTGTTTCGCAAGTTCGTCGACACGTCGGGTGCCATTGAGATCACAGGGAAAGAGGTGGTCGTCCGTCTGGGCAAACGGGCTCACAACCCCCTCTTGAAAGAGGCAGGGCTGGCAGCACCGACGCGACCCGTGCCATGGCTGAAGGGACGTTCGGTGCGTTTGCTATGCCCTTAACGACCCCGGACCGATGCCCGTCAGTGTGGGCCCAGCGAAACGCCTGCGTTGACGGATGCGTGCAGACAATTGAGGGGCAATTAGGCAAGTTGCGCCTCCACGAAAATCGGCGCTCTTGTCTGCTGGAGGACGATGTGACGTGGCTTTGTGGACCGCCAAAGCAGCGACGACCGGGCCGCTCCTGCACGCGGTACAGGCACCAGTTCGGCATGGCCACCCCAGGCTGACCTGATGTCGCCATCGAGCGTCTTCGGGTGCGACACACCGACGGAAGGGGCGAGACACGGCTGGAGACCTATACCGGGCTTCAATCCCTGACACGATGCCCCGTAACTGTGCTGCGGAAGATCAACCTAGGTGTATGACGCGGGACTGAGCTCAGGTGATCGACCTGGCCCCCACTAGAATAGCAGCGCTTGCCGGGCAGATCGATCCGGTGAAGCCTCGCCCCGCATTGCGTCTCGCTCGCACTCCGCCGCCCAATCCCGCACCTGCTCGGTCATCGCAGCAAGATGGGTTCAGCGGACGAACACGTCAGATTCGCCTCGGGCGTTCGACGCCCCACCCGGCCGTCGATCCGTTGGAGTGAAAAGTGCCAAGCAGCCCCGACGGGTCGCCTCTTCGTGACCACCCGCAGGGGACACGTGGCGTCGTTGGATCGTACGGCGCGGCTAGAGGCCGGCGCCCTTCCTATTCTTCTCGTGCCTTTCCTTTGTCGGGCAGAGCTCGACGATGATCTCGGATCCGAGATCGGACGGTTCCAGCGGGATCTGGAACTGGTCGGGGGCGAATTCCTTCCGACGTACGCCGTTAATGACGACACCGACGACCTCGATCTCGCCGGGCGCGAAGAAATCGGGCAGGACATTGATCGACCGTTGGCCGCTATTGACATGCGGCCTGAAGTGCATGCAGAAGACGTTGTCCTCGCGCCGCTCACGGTACGAGAAGGCGCGGTGATATGTGTGAGTGAGATAGTTCAGCTCAAACGAGTGGTACCCCGCGACCGCGTGCCCGCCCTTGTTCCCGTAACTCCCTGAGAGGAACGGCAGACCGTTGTCGGTCACGCGGAAGAAGATCCCCCACCGCTCGCGATCGAGGAAGAACAGGTTCCAGAAGGCCTCCATCTCTCGGGCGAGATCGAGATAGTCGGCATCGGACGTGTAGCCGTGCAAGATCAGGAAAGCCAGAATGGCTTGCTCCTGCTGCCAAAAGTCCTTCGTGTTGCCCCAGGCAAACTCGACAAGCCGGCCGTCGCGCGGTTGCCGCTCAACCGCGTCGAAGCAGCCGCTACGGAACTGATCGATGCCAACCTTGGCCATGCTCTTGCCCAGGCGATTCGCCAGTCCCATCATCTTCTCGGCCTGCTCCCACTTTCCTTGGGTCTTGTAGAGGTGCGCGACCCGGGTCAGGTTCCAGGCGATCTTCAAGTTGTGGCCCACAACGGCCCGATTTTGCTGCCAGCCCCACGAGTGGTCGGGCTGCCACTTCGCGTCGAACCGCTCGTTGACGTAGGGGATCGCTGTATCCGGGTCCGGGAACTTATCCACGATGAGGTTGGAGGTACGGGAGACGATGTCCAGACAGAGATCCCGAAATCCGGCGAGTTCTTTTTCAAGACCGATGGGCAGGGGGTCGAGTGCCAGGACCACGTTGATCAGGTAGGCGGGCAAGTGGTCGCCGATGGAGTTCCAATTCTTTCGCGATCGGTTAGGGCCGAGGCTAGGGCTGTGGGGACTAAACGTCGCGTAGTCAATGTGCGAAAAGTACCCGCCGTCCTCTGAAGAATGATCACGGAAGAATGCCTCGAAGGAAGCGACGGTTCTGCGGATATCGAAGAGCACGTCGCGGTCCGCCGAGATCCGGTAAAACTGGGCGAGGCCAGCCAGGGCGTAGATCTGCTCGTAGAGCGGGATCGAGCCTAGGTCGTCGGGGTTCTCCGATGGGATGATGAGGTTTGTGCCGTATTTTCCCCGACGCCGTCCGAAGGCCCAGAAGCAATACCGGCCGTCGGCGCTGAGGCTCCGGAAGGCGTCGCGCTGAAACTCGACTCCCGCCTTGGCGGCCATGTAAAAGCGAAGGTCGCCCGACATGAGATAGGCCGAAGAAAGGCCATAGATGAAGCGCGACAGAGTCGCCATCTCCTGAATGTTGTCGTCGGTCGACAGTCCGAGAATGTTCAGGTTGGTCCGGTAGAGCGCCACGAAGTCATCGAGCTGGTAGTTCCGCTTATCACCGAAGAGGTCATCCAACCACTTGTCACTCATCGCGCAGATCTGCATGATGCACCAATGCGTGTGCTCGAACAAGAGGTAGCCGAGGTGAGAGTGGAGTACATGCAACGTCTTGACATCAAACCATTCCCGACCATTGCGCGCCTGGTAGATCCCCTCAGCGGCCACAAGCCGGCCGGGGATCACGTACTTCTCCAGTTTCTGGCCGAGGCCGGATTGGTCGCTTGCCACTGGGTCGGGATACCGGTCGCGGTCGAGGCGGTCAAGGTTCTGGAGCGCCGAGAAGTAGGTCGTGTCGGAGATGAACGCCTTTACCAAGTCGCCGCCGCGGGTCCGGACCGTGAACGACGGGGTCGTGGATTTGGAATCGACGTCGCCGGCGATTCCCATGACCGTGAGACTCTGCGTGTAGTTCGCTGGCATGAGTGAGCTCCCCGAGATGTTGTGGCGGAATGAATGATTTCGCCGAGGTTCACTGTTAGTACGAGACCACGATTGTCCTAGACTCGCTTCAGGACGATGAAACCATTGGCCGGGATCACGGCGTTCAGGGTGCCGTTGCAACTGGCAATCGAACTCGAATTCCCGATATTGTCGCCACCATACTTCGCCGAATCGCTGTTGAACACTTCCTTCCAGTCTCCATCGGCCAGGCGAGAGTTGCCCACAACGTAGCCGTTGAGATAGGCGTGGTTGTTGAGGCTGGCCAGAACCAGGAAATCGTCGCTCTGGCCCCAGCGTCTCCAGGCCAGCACTCGATTCTCATCGTGGACGTGAAGGACATCGATCACCGAGCTGCGTAACCCGGGATTGTCCAGGCGAAGCCGGATCAGGTCACTGTAGAAAGTGAACAGCAGACGTCCGCTGGTCTTCTTCAGTCCTTCAAAGTCTTCTCTGAGACTCAAGATGTGGTTGTAGAGGAAATCGTTCTGGAACCCCACCTCCTCGCCAAAGAGGAACATGGGAACTCCAGCCGAAAGAATGGTGCAGCCGAAGGCGAACCGGCAGCGGGCTTCGGCGAACCGTCGGGTATCGCCAACAAGCGGAGCGCCGTTCGCCGCCACGACGATCGTCCGCTTGGTCCCCGCGGCATTGCCTGCCTCGTCATGAGACTCGTTGTAGACGACCATGCGTGCATCGGTCGAACCCAGCACACCAGCGAAGTAGTCCATTGCGAGCGGCCCGTCACCACCAAAACCCGCGGTCTTGATCAGCTTGGCGGTGTCGCTTCCACGGTCAGTGTCGCCGATCAGGTGGTGATAGAACTCGGAGAACCACGCCGCATGGAAGCCCAGGCCTCCGACATCGGGAGATTGGGTCACCTTGTCCCAACCCGAATGGTCCTCGGCGGTCAGCATCACCTGGGGATTGATGAGCAGCAAGGTGCGCGACCACTCGCGGAGCATCTTGGCCCCGAATAAGTTGGCATTCGCCAGGGGCCGGCCATCGGCGTGCAGTCCATTGTAGGAGTGGATCGAGGTCGTCTGGTCGACACGGAAGCCGTCGATGTGGAACTCCTCCACAAGGCTGACCGCGCTGCTGACGAACATCTTGCGCACTGTCTCGTCGTAATAACGTGGGGCGAACCCCGTGGACATATTGTCCGAGTAGCCCCCTTGCCCCACCGCGCCGGGCTGCCCGGCGGCTCGCACGGCCTGGTCGAAGGCAGGGTAGTCGCTAGCGCGCCCCTCGTGCCAGTAGTACGCATTTCGCTCGTTGTCGTCGGTGTCGTACATCCACTCGGCGCGCTCACCGTCCGGCGTAAAATGATTGTAGACGACGTCAGCAATGAGGGCGATCCCTCGACGATGGCATTCCTTGATGAAGAACTTGGCCTTGTCGCGGCCGCCGCCACTGTACTCGATCGCGAAATAGTGTGACGAACCGTAGCCCCAGTTTTCCTCGCCGCCAAACTCCGCCATCGGCAGCAGTTCAACGGCGCTGACTCCGAGGTCCACCAGGTAATCGAGTAATGTGATGGCGTCGGCGAAGGTGCCCGGACCCGGCTTTCCGTAGCCCAGCGCGCCTAAGTGAAGCTCGTAAATGACCAGGTCGTCGACGCGGCGGGGGATCGGCCTTGTCCCCGCAATACGGTTGTGTTCACCCCTCCAGAATTCGTCTGCAGAGATAAACTCCGCCTCGGGCCAGACTCCGCTAGGATCCTCGAAATACTTGGTCACCTTGTCAGGATCGACCACGGCCGAGCAGCTTGCCTTGCCATCGAGCTCCGTCACCTTGCCGACGTAGGGCTTTCCTCCGGGGTTGTGCTTGCCGCTGCCAACCTGACACCGGGAATAGAGGTCGGTCCGGTACGCAACGCGTCCGTTGTCCTTGGTGATCCGGAACATGTAAGGCTTGTGATCGAACTTCGCGAAGTCCGCCAGTCGTGGGTCGTTTTCGTCGGTGACCCAGACGCCGTCGTGGAGGCGGGTCATGGGAAACGGGCCCAGGTCGGCTCTGACGCCAGTGCCGTCATCGGCGATGTATCCCCCGCCGATCCGTTGTACGGGCAGGGGCTTGTCAGCCGGCGTTCGCTGCGGGTCGTCCATGTCCCACAGGGTTCCCATCACCACTTCGACCTTCTGTGCATTGGGCGCCCAGACCGCGAAACGGATTCCATCGTTCTGGTGACCGCTGGCGCGGTGTTTCTGGGCTCCGAGGCGGCGGCTGTAGATCAGGTAATAATGTTCCTGTTGAGGCACGTGACCGCCGGCGCCATCGAGAGTGAAGCTGCGCGTTTGATCCATGGAGTTGATATCGCTGACTTCAGTGGGAATTCCCCACTGGTCGCTTCCTCCAGGACCATCCAGAATGACTCCCCAACGAAAGATCCAGCCCGCCTGCGATGCGTCAAAGTCAACCTGAGCGCGGAAGGCCGGGCATCCATCCTCACCCGTGATCGACTCCATCGGTATCGTGGACCAGTGATCCGAATACCGGCCGTCGCCATCCCAGCTTCCGGTGAGCCTGGCATTTCGGAAGATTCCCCTTTTCAGCCCCGTCAGGTAGACGAATTCAACTGCGTTTCTCGCCATGATTCTTACCTGTAGGAGAAAGAGAGCCCGGGATATGGAGACGCCGCCGCGCGACGTCCCGGCCTTGTCAAGGCTCAGCGATCAATATCAGGGACGTATGCAGACTCGAACATTAGTCGGCTAGAGCCTCGACGCGGCCGCGACCGAGCCGATCTGTTTCGAGATCGCCTCGATAAAACGATCAACCTGATGCCACGTTCGGCCTGTGACAAGGTCATGATCGACGACAACATCGTCAGGCGAAGGAGTGTAGATAGCCCCGGCATTCAAGACATCGGCAAGGACGACCTCGTTGCAGATCACCTTGCGCCCAGCCAGGAGTTCAGGTGTCGGTGTCAGCAACCAAAGGGCATGGCACAGCGCGCCCTTGACGATATGCGGATCCTGCATTGCCTCCGCGAAGAATTTCACGGCTGGCGCCGTACGGGCCATCTCCGGACGAATCGGCACCCCCGGGGGGGGCTGGAAGTAACGAAGTCGCACGCTTGCGTAACTGGCGGCCATGATGACCACGGCGTAATCGTGCACATTCACCGTCTGGAAGTCGATCGAGACATCCAACAGTTGCAGCCGCTTCCTCGTCTCCTCGAGGCTCACCTCCGGTTGGTCGACGGTACTGACGAATGTCAACTTTTCCTGTCCCCAGAGGTTGGACATGAGGTGAACCTCGGCTCCCCGATCCGAAAAGCCCTGGCGATAGGCTTCGATCTCTCCGGGGACAAAGAGATTCTCCACGAGGACAGCAATCTTCCTGCCTTTGAGGTGTGCCTCGCCGTTCATCGAGTTTCAGTTCCCGGAAGCAGGTCAAAGTATGGGCAATGGCTGCCTTGGGGTCTTATCGGAACGATTGGTCGGTCACCTCGACAGCAATCAGCCGTCACTGTCGCATCGACCCGCGACGCGATGAATCCAGCGGGCGGCTACGAGCTCTTTTCGATCTCGCGAACGATTGTCTCCATGAATTTCTCGGTGATCATGGGATGCCAGGCCGAGATGAGATCTCCATCGATCACGATATCTCGAACCCGTTGGGTTTCCTCGTCGTAGACAACCTCACCGCCAGCGTTTTCGACATCGCAGATGATGTTGTGAGCGCAAGTGACCTTGCGGCCCTTGATCAGCGATGGATCCGCGCAGAAAAGCCAGAGGGAATGGCAGATCGTCCCGAGCTTCAACCCCTTGGTTTTCAGTGCCGCGCGCAGGAAGTTGACGGCAGGGGCTTGGTTGACCTGTCCCTTCGTAACATGCTCCTGGTAACGCAGCCGGTCCATCGCATATGCGCCAATGAAGAGGACGGCCTTGTAATCACTCGGCTTGACCGAGTTCACCTCGACGGTGACCTTGACCTGATTCTTGATGACGCCTTCCTCGGGGTTGGCCCAATAGGTAACAGAAGGGTTGCCCCAGAGATGCGTGATGTACTCGACTTCGTAACCCTGCTGTGGAAAATACTCGTTGAACTTCTCGAATTCGGTCGGATCGTAGTGGTCCTCAATGAGGACCCCGATTTTCCCCTTACCTGCCGTACTGGCGACCATGAGAAACTCCTAGACCAAGGTGCCCATGGAGGAGCCATCCTCGACGCACGAAGTGGTCGAGGAGACAAAGACACATGAACGAATCACTCTTTGACCGTCGCGGGGCCCAGAACATCGTCCAGCAAACCAAAGTAGCCCGCCGCCTTGTTGAAGCCAGCGTAAACGCACATAAGCAGCAAGACCTCTTCGATCTCCTCTCGAGAGGCTCCTTGTTTCACGGCCATTTGCACGTGGGCGCCAAACGGGCTAGTCCGGCTGACCTGGTCCTGGTTCGCGACGTCGACCGCAACGATGATCAAGGCCTTGATCTTCTGGTCCAAGTGAGGAAGACCCCATGCCTCGCCTGCAACCCGAACGCAGAAATCACCGAACTTGGGGTTGATCTGGCGCAATTTCTCCTGAAGATCGGCATCGTCCAGTACCGCGTTTCTGGGCGCCATCGAAGTCTCCTTTGATCTTTGCGTGTGATTAGCGCACGCCTTTGCCAAGCACGAGGTCGAGGATGTCGTCCCTGAGCTGGTTGAGTGCTCCCAGGCTGTCGATGACCTCCGCCGCCCGTGATCCCCGCTGGCCAGCGACCGTCATCCGACCATCGTACACAAACGTGTAAACATTGCGTTCGGGGAAAGGCGCAAGCTTCTGGACGAATTTCGGGAGTCCTCCAGCCACGGCTGCATAGGCCTCAGAAGCGAAGAATGCTTCCATCTCGAGGGGCTTGCGGAAGCCGATC
>JBKQMU010000157.1:0-7550 GCA_052146555.1 Isosphaeraceae bacterium | reverse complement strand
CCAAAGACGGATGTGTGTCATAGAGCTGGATTGCCGCCTTCTCGGGCAGTTGCTCCCAATCTAGATGTCATCGGCGGGCGGCAGTGCATGCTTATCGATCGCGCGGCCCATCGCTTCCAGCAGCTTACCAACCGGCTGGGGATCGTTTACGCATCGGCAGCGGACCCCGATTTCCGAGAGCAACGGTTTCCAGGCGTCACAGAACTCACGGCGGCACACGACCAACGTGGATGGCCGCGCCGGGTCGCCCTCAATTGGACTGAGAAAAGACTGTATCATCTGGTTCCAGACGACGGTTTCGGTCAGCGGCTGGTCGATTACGGTCATCGCCCGGATCTCCTGACCGCCGACATTGGCCACGCCGAACAACCACATGGGTGCATGATCGCCGTGTGGCTCGTCGTGTGGCACATCGGGACGCGACATCAGACCGACTTGCCAGGTCTCACGACGCAACGGCACTGCCCGCAGTTCGTCCCGCGGAAACCGGCGGGGTACATCGTCCGGATCGGCACTGGTAGGCGGGACTTTGAGGACTCGCCGGGCCCACGTTGCGGCGCCTGGCACCCCGCGCCATGCCGGCAAAAACAGGCGGGCACAGCCAAATGACCGCTCGGCGTCACCCGCGTCGAACCGCACCTCGCGGCGTGCGTCGACGACCATGTCCCGTAGCAGGTAGTGTTCAAAGCCCCGTTCCAAGTGGTCGGCCTCGACCAGTAGGCGCTGGGTATCCTCGGTATCGCCGTGCAGGCGAAAGGCCTCGAGCGCTTGAGCAAACCGCCAGATACCGGAATGGTCGTCGTGCTGTTGCAGGAGCTTGTCAAGTTCGTCGAACGATCCCAACTGGAACAAACATGACGCCAACCAATAGCGGGAAAAATAGGGATCGCCGCGTTCCAGGTCGAACACTTCGCGAAATGAGTCTGCTGCCAGCTTGTATTCGCCGGACTCCCAGAATCTGCATGCCGTTCGGAGCCGCAGCATCAGATCGTTTTTGGTTGCCGCTTTCTTCTGAGCGGCGCGAACCCTTTGTCGTTTCGGCTTCGTGGTAAGACTCGCCCGTGATCTTCTCGAACCGCGGCTTCTTTCACCCTCAAGACGTTGCGATCGACGCAACTGGTACGCTTGAATTCGTCTGGCGAGTGGATGATCGGTGTCGATACGCAGGTGGGTAATCGACGCTACAACGAGTGTCTTGCCGCCCCGCAATCCGATTGTGCACGCAACACCACCCTCGTCGCCCAGATAAAGCACCGAATCGATCATCACGGGATCGTTCACTTGGATGTCGGCCCGCTGCCCGCGAACTGCCTCCACCAGCGGAAGCGTAGCGTAGGCTCGCATCGGCAAGTGTTCGATCAACGCCTCGATCAATTCATGGGCTTCTTTTTCGTTGTCGATCATGGTTCGTACTCCGTTACTCGGGTTAGGCAAGCGAGGATTGTACGGCAGCGGCTGGGTTTTGAACACCCGTTGGAGCAATGCGATGGGTCAATCGGACATGCACGTCAAACGTCACCGCATTGGTCTCGCGATTTCGAAGCATAGCCGCCGATTAAAGTGCGCACAACGCCTCGGTTGGACACACCCTGGGCGATGTGGCCATATGACCAGGGCGCTGGCCCTCCGTTGGTCTTTCCGTGGTGTCGCAGTCGCTTCACCACAGCCACCCATCCGCACTACGGCGTGATTCTCGGCCGAATACCTACGAATTAGTAGCGGGCCGGCTCGCCATGACTCGCGACCCCGGACAGCCCCCAGCGCCCGCGGCCCCCGGAGGAGGACGGCCCGCTGCGCGCGTCGGCCCGACACACCACGGGCGATGATACCGAAGCATGAAACGAGGTCGCGGAGATTATTTCTTACAGGCTGTCGCATGAAGGTTAGCGATTGGTGGCGGGCTTTACGACACCCGTGAGGACACCTGTACACGAGATCGCCAGAAGGTCCAGGCGGCCATATACTATCGAGCTGTCCTGAT
Source organism: Isosphaeraceae bacterium (assembly GCA_052146555.1). GTDB lineage: Bacteria > Planctomycetota > Planctomycetia > Isosphaerales > Isosphaeraceae > Aquisphaera. The sequence goes on along the minus strand of JBKQMU010000157.1, from coordinate 5,569 downwards.
TTTGGAGAAATCGTCATGGCTAAAGAACTGGCTACCAACGAGCTGCACGGTCGAATCGGTGAGAGTCGAACGGAAGAACTATTGCTCCAGCGTTTCTGGGTTATGAAACGGATACCGGACGTTGACGGTGCGGACTATCTGGTGCAGCGCGCCGCGACCTCGCTATCCGAGCTACGCGCTCGTCAACAACGAATCGAGGTGCTCGGCATCGTCCAGTCGAAGTTCGTCCAGGGCGCTCATGAGGTTGTGATCCCAGTCGATTACGTCATGGATCAAAAGGGAGTCCGCACGGAGTTTTTCTTGTTTATCCACAGTGACGGCGTTCGTCTTGAGCCGGAACTTTATTTCTTCACTGCCCGGCAGATTATCGAAGAAAAGGAGTTTTTCAAGCGAGCCAACGCGAAAGGCAAAGATGAATTTATCTTCTCACGTGCGGCTGGAAGGACGTATCAGGCATATCGGAATTTGCCGCGAAAGGATATTTTGGATGCAATCGAGGCTGGGATCGAATCGACTGAACAAACCAGCAACGACGAATTTGTTACACAGATCCTCTCAGCGACAGTCTCGCCAGGGAGTCTCGATAGAGTCAGTTGGGCCTATGTACCCGAACCTGGGGAAGAGGCGCGCTTCTCGCATCAGGGGAATGAGTACCTCCTGCAGCAGCAAGGTTCCATGATTAAGGTCACAAAGTACTCGAACTTGACGGCTACGACTACTGTGGTAGGCGAGTTTCATGGACGGTTAGGTAGCGTTGCGTTCGATCCCCATGCCGAGACGATCTCGGCGTTGCCTGGTTCCTGATTGAGGCCATCCGGGCGCCGGTCACAGCGACTGTTGTGGTGTTCTCTCCCCCAGTTGTTTGGACTATGTAACGTTGTGGTACATTCAGGAGTGCCACGAGAGGCCGTTCCTCGATTCTTGACTGCGAGACGAGCGTTCTCACGCTTTGCTCAGTAAGTTGAGTAGTCGCCTTGCCGCTTTTACCTTAACACCAGCCTGCATCGGTCCGACACACCGCGGGCGATGTGACCAAATGCCCCAGGGCGCTGGCCCTCCGTTGGTCTTTCCGTGGTGTCGCTTTCGCTCCACCACAGCTACCTGTCGTCCGAGCCTGCTGGCGAGGCTCGAGGTCAACCGTTAAGATCATCGCGATTTGGGCTCGAGTTCGACCGAGGTAAGATCGCGATGATCGCCAGAAGCCAGGCCGACTCCAACCGCATCGTCTCGCTCGATCAGTTCCGCGGCTACACGGTGGCGGGTATGCTGCTCGTCAACTTCCTGGGCGGATTCCGCGAAGTCGGAGCGCTCTGGAAGCACCACAATACGTATTGCAGTTATGCTGATACGATCATGCCTCAGTTCTTCTTCGCCGTCGGCTTCGCCTTCCGTTTGACGTTCCTGCGGAGGCTGAAGACCGGAGGCTTCTGGCCCGCGACGAGCGCCGTGGTGCGACGGGCACTAGGGCTCTGTTTGCTCGGATTTGTGCTTTACCACCTCGATGGCAAGGTGAAGGCGTGGGATGAGCTTTGCAAGCTGGGGCCGGGTGGCGTTCTGGCCCGGGCCTTTGAGCGTGAACCGTTTCAAACCCTGGTGCACATCGCGCTGGCGTCACTTTGGGTCTTGCCAGTGATCGCCGCCGGCACGGCGACGCGCGTGGCATTCCTGGTGGCCTCGACTGCGCTGCACCTGGGGCTCTCCCACTGGTTCTACTTTCGGCATGCCTGGAGCTTGCCGGTCATCGACGGCGGCCCGCTCGGGTTTCTCACCTGGAGCATTCCGCTACTGATTGGTTCGTTGGCTTATGACGCCGTCGCGGCGGGTGAGGAACCCTCCCTACCGGTCCCGAAGCTTCTGGCCTGGTCGGTCGTCCTCATGGGGCTGGGCTACGCGCTCTCCTGCCTGGGAGGGTCGCTACCCCTGCCGCCTTTTGTCCTTCCTCCGGAAGGTGCCGTGGCGAACGTCTGGACGATGAGCCAGCGGACCGGAAGCGCTTCCTACCAGACGTTTGCCGCCGGGTTCTCGCTGGCGGTTTACGCCCTGTTCGTCTTCTTCTGCGACCGGGGCGGGCTCCAGATCGGCTTGTTCCGGACGTTCGGCCAGAACCCCCTGGCGGCGTACATCCTTCACTCCATGGTCGCGAGCGCCGTGAAGCCGTACGTGCCCGGCGATTCGCCGCTCTGGTACGTCGCCGCCGGGTTCTTGCTCTATTTTGGCATCTGCTACGTTATGGTTCGTTACCTCGAGAAGAACAATCTGTTTCTGCGGCTCTGAGGTTCATCGAACGGTGCTCTGCATCGGTGTCTTGCAATCGTGTCGTAAACTGATAGTAGCGTCAGCGCTCCCTTTGAGCGACCGGAACAGTCGGTCGAGGGTTCGATCTGCGCGCCGAACTGACGAACTCGTCGCCTGGGCTCGAGCAAGGACCCGACCATGTCCCAAAATGTCCCACCCGCGGCAAATGCTCGCTGTTTCGATTACTTGCGTTCGGAAATAACTTGTTCGAGCCAGGCCGCCCCGGGTGAGGGGCATGGAAGCTCGCGCCCTGATCGACCTTCCGCATCCGGACGTCAGCTGGGCCGCCGTAGGCTCAAGCTGATCGGCAATTCGAGGCCGTGTGCGGCGACAAGCGCGGCATCGCCGAGAACCTCGCGGCAAGGGCCGTCGGCGACGACAACGCCTTGGTCCAGCAGAATCGCCCGTGAGCAGATTTCCAGCACCATTTCCAGGTCGTGAGTGGCGACCAGCGTGGTGATCGACAGGCTCTGAATCAGCTCGATGAACCGTCTTCGGCCTCGAGGGTCGAGGTTGGCCGTTGGTTCGTCGAGCACGAGCACCGACGGCTGGCACGCCAGGACGCCCGCCAGGCAGACGCGTTTTCGCTCACCAAAGCTGAGGTGATGGGGCGGGCGAAGGGCGAGATGCCGCAGCTCGACGCGTTCGAGGCATTCGAGCGCCCGGTCCTTGGCCTGAGCTGCACTCTGTCCCTGGTTGAGCGGGCCGAAGGCCACATCCTCGAGGACGGTCGTGCCGAAGAGCTGGTCGTCGGGATCTTGAAACAGCAGTCCGACCTTTCGTCGCACTTGATAGGCCGTGCGGGGGCTGACCTCGATGCCGTCGATCCAGACGCTGGGCGGGCGCTGACCGTTGCGCGCGGCCAGGGCCGAAGCGAGACCGTGGTGATGGCCCGGTTCATCGCGCTGGCGTCCGGGCAAGAGGCCGTTTAAGTGCAAGAGTAAGGTGCTCTTGCCTGCGCCATTGGGGCCGACCAGCGCCACGCACTTGCCGGATTGGACTTCCAGGTTCACCCCGCGCAGCGCTTCCTCGCCGTCAGGATAGCGGTAGACCAGGCCGCGAACGCGGACCGCGGGAGGAGGAGAGGAGGCCTCAGAATCGATCATGCCACTCTCGAACGGGCAAGGAGGGTCAGGCAACCTAGATCGTGGAACCTTCAATCGTCAAGCGTGCGGATCGTTCCATCCCAGCCCCGGGCGAGCATCGCCCAGTGGACCCGCTCGGAACGATCAAACGACCGCAGCAAGAGCGAGCCGAGCAGACCGGAAAGCGACCGCCAGGACAAGATCCCCGTACGCCGGCAGGAGCGGGCGCGGCGGGCCCGGGTCATCCGCTGCAGCTCGTCGAGCAAGACGTGAAGATAGCGTTCCATGAACTGAAGCGTGGCCACCAGGACAGCGGGAACGCCCAGCCGGCGCATCGCCCGTAAGAGCTCCCACCAAGGCGTCACGGACCCCAGCACGAGCATCATCAAGAACGCCAAGCTGTTCTTGGCGAGGAGCGTCAGGATAACGGCCAACAGGCCATGCTCGGCCCGAGCAGGCAACCCGGGTGCGACCATGAGAGCGAGAAATCCGACCACAAACGCGAAGCTAGTCCAGCGGTAGAAGAGCTTTCGAACCGATGTGCCCGCCAGGCCAATGAGAAACGCAAGAAAAAGCCCCAGCGCTCCTAAGAATCGCCACGCTCCAAAGGGCGTCGCAACAACGAGCATCACGAAGCCCAACGCAAGGATCAGCTTGAACCGGGCGTCGAGGCGCTCGAGCCAACCCGTCGGACCGCTGGCATGGCGAGGGTCGTCAAGCCACATCCGCGGGAACCCTCTCCGGACGTTTGCCCGAACTCAGCACGCGTGCCAGGCCCCAGCTCAGGCCAAAGACGGCCAGCGTGCCCACTACGCCGACAATCGCCGTGGCCGCCTTGAGGTCCCGCAGGCCAGGGAGCGGAATCTGATAGTCCGCCAACGGTGCGGGGATGAAGGATGAATCGGACGCGTTGCCCCAAATGCCCGTCTTTTCGCCAACAAACTCCAGGCCGTCAGGCAGCTCCGAGGCCCAGGGGGAGAGAAAGACGGCCACGGCCAACGCGACGCCCAGGCCGGCAAGAGCAGCCGGTAACAGGCGACCATTACGAGCGCTGGCGTTGTCGCCCTCCTCGATCGTCTCGGCGGCTGTCTCCGCGTCGATGAGCTCGGGACGCGTCAGCAGAACGAACCGAACGACCAGGCCGGTGATGACTGCCTCGGCCAGCCCGATCGCCGCGTGCACAAGCGCCATCCAACTCAAGATCCGGAGGAAGTCGCCGCTGCGCCCCGATGCTGAGAGCTCAAGTGAGCAGGCTCCGGCGGCCAAGAGGACCGTGAACCAGGCCGCGATCATTGACCCGATCAGGACGCCCCGCTGGCCTCCCAGCAGCCTTCGAATAGGTGCGTAGATCGCGTGGCCGAAGACGGCGCCGATGAGCCCCATGTTCAGAAAGTTGGCCCCCAGGGCCGTTACTCCGCCGTCGCCAAAGAGGAAACACTGGACGATCAAGACCGCGGCGATGACCACCGCCCCCGCCCACGGCCCGAGCATCACCGACGCCAGAACGCCGCCTAGCAAGTGCCCGGAAACCCCGGGACCCACCGGGAAGTTCACCATTTGTGCGGCGAAGATGAACGCCGACATCATGCCCATCAGCGACGTCGTTCGGTCCTTGAGCTGGCGCTCGACGATCCTCAAGGCATAGCCTAAACCGATGGCACCCACCGCGCTTGTGACGGCGATGACCGGCGGAGTGAGAACAGCATCGGGAATGTGCATGTGTGAATCCCCGTTCGGGCCAGGCCGAAGACGGAGGCGGATGAGAGACTTACTGGCGACCTCCTAGTGATGATAATGCCCGTAGGACGTTTGGTCAAAAAGTTCATACGGGGAGTGAGGGCGTGGCTGTCGGTGGGTCTGCCCGGCGCTCGCAGAGTCATTTCGTCTTTGGAAGACCGATGCAAAACCGCGCTAGACCCGCCAGTTGCCCAAAACTAGCGGGTACCCGAGATGCTGAACGCGTTGGAAGTGAGCCAGGTTGCCAGTGACGAGTTCAAGAGCGTGCGCAAGTGCGGTAGCGGCGATCATCGGGTCCGCGGTGCCGATGGGCAGTCCAGTCCGCTCTAGACCTTAAACAAGCGTGATACGAGGATTGACATAGGATTGACAGTGGCCCGCGCCCTGTGAAACAAGCCACGAAACAGGACGATGGAATTCGGAGTAGCGCTCACACGAAAACGACAAGCCCA
>JBKQMU010000156.1:0-45146 GCA_052146555.1 Isosphaeraceae bacterium | reverse complement strand
ACGAGATGATGGAATTCGGAGAAGCGCTCACTCGAAAACGACAATGCCTTTCCAAGTGCCCTCGCCGAAAGCCTTTAAAACAAAGGGTAAGGTCCCAAGTCGCCTCTCGTCACGCTTGCTTCAGGGCTAGATTTGACGCGATCCCCGGGAGCTTCGCACTCGTCGCGGCGATCCCTTCCCGCGCCCACTGCTCCGCGTCCTCGAAGTAACGCTTCTGCAGCAGGAACTCGACGAGTCGTTCGTAGCTCCCCGTGGCTCGGGCTTCGGATTCGTAGAGTACTTTCAGCTCCCCTTCGCGGCCGGCTTTCTCCAGCGCACTAGCGATCCAGTTCGTGAGCTGATCGCGCTGATAGTTCCGATGGAAATCGCCCTCACGCGGTTTCTCCGGGGCGGGAGTCGCCTTCAAACGATGCGCCAGGGTATCAGCCACGGCCGACCAGTCCTCGGGCTGAGAGCAGGCGTCGAAGACCGGGGCGCTTGCCTCGCCGATCACGTCATAGCCGTCATCCAGTTCCGCGTCGATCACGAACAGCAACCGTTCCGGCCCGGAGAGGCGCGACTGCATCACCGCCTGGAAGACGACTGGAAGGCATTCGGCGAACGCCATCGCCGTGTCCCCCTCGTCCTGAGATTCGCCGACTTGTTGTATGCCCTGCTGGATGAACTCTCGCCCCAGCGACACGACTTCATCGGCATGGCCGAGTGCCAGCAGGCGCTCGAACCGATGCTTGATCTTGCTGTAATCCGGGATGTGACCGTCACCGGACCAGTCGTTCCGCCAGGCCGGTTCGGACGTAACCTGTTGGATTTCTCGGCGGGCCTCCGTGAGGAGTCGCTCGACATCGCCCTCTTGGAGCGCGATCCGCTCGCGGAACTCCTGATAGATCTGGGGAAAGCGTTGGGCCAGGGACCAGATCAGGTCGGCTAGCTCGCTCTTTGTTTTCGCGCGGAGGTGTTGTTCGATCTTATTGTCCCAGCTCACCTGGGCTGCCTTGGGACGTGTCGCACTCTCGCGACCGCGGGGCTTGCGGGGCAGCGTCGCGTCTGCTTCATCGTCATCCCACGACTCGTCGTTGTCTTCGTATTCGGCGTCCCGATCGTCGTCGAACTCAATGCCGTCGCCCTCTAGATCAGCCCAGCGTGGATCATCCTCGGAGGCGATCGGGACATCTCGTTGATCGGTGAGGGCTTTCAGATACTCGGCCACGACGGCCACGGCGTGCTTACAACTGATGGCCACGGGACATGTGCACGACGATTCGAGGGAGGATCGCTTCCGTTCCGACCGTAGCGCGACCGTGGTCACGTAGCGTTCGCCACCCATGACTGTCGCCAGGAGCTCGCCGTTGCTGGAGATCTTCAGGTCCTTGACGCGACCACCGCGCTGATAGGACCGCCCGCGCGCGACGCTCTGGCTCCCGGCCCAGCGATCCAGATCCTCCCAAGTCAGCTTGGTCCATCCGGTATCAGATGAAGTTTCCCTCTTGCCAGAACCGCCCGTTCGGGTTTGTGATTGTGCCACATGATCCTCCTTCGGTGCTGCAAAACGACACTCAAAGCCTGCCTCTCCTCGCGTTCGAGGCGGTGAGATTGAATAAGGAAGTCGACATGGATCCGACGCGGTTTTCCCAGCCAGCGCGCGACGCGCTTATGAAGCTGCCCGTCGAGAAGCAGCAACGAGCCCGGGAAATCATTGCCCGGACGCAGACAAGAGAAACTCGAACCCAGGATGCTGTCGACCGCGAGGCGCTGGATCACGAGTAACGGGATACTGGACGGATCGCGGTGAATGCTGACCAGTCGAGTCCGGAGGATTCGATTGGCTTGCGAACTCTCATCGAAGCATTGCGGAATGCGCGCATGGAAGCCAGTCGAGTCTCCCGAACTGCAATTGCTGGTCGTTCTCGGAGCATTGAGGCGGCTCGAATCTCATCGCTGAAGCGAGTCAACCTGCGTTCTTGCACCGACCGAGTCGAGGAAGCAATTATCTTATGTAAACCAGCCGCTTGTTTTCACACAGGTGCATCTTCCGAAAGCCCACCAAGCGGCCAGAGGGTTCAGAACGATCAAAGGCCGTTAACCCGCGCCCGCAGGTAGGCCGCCCGGTCGAGTGACGGCGTGGGCGAACCAGAAGCCGGCGGGGCATAAGGTTGCCCACCATAGCCGGGAGGCGCATAAGGTTGTCCACCATAGGCCGGCGCTGAAGAGAATTGCGAACCAGAAGCCGGCAACGCATAAGGATTGGCCCTGGCAGCGGTCGCGCCGTAAGCGCCATAAGCGGCCATGCCGGTTGCCGCGGTCCCGTAGCGATGAGCGGAGTAGGATTGACCGTCGTAGACCGTGGCGGTTGCCGCGGTCCCATAGCGCTGACCGGAGTAAGATTGGCCGTAAGCGCCCGTGGCGCTCGTGCTGCGGCTGCCACCGGCGACGGCGCCGTTGGGACCGGCCGCCGCGGCTCCGTAGCGCTGACCAGAGTAAGATTGGCCGTAAGCGCCCGTGGCACTCGTGCTGCGGCTGCCACCGGCGACGGCGCCGTTGGGACCGGCCGCCGCGCCTCGTTCCTGCTGGCCGGAATAAGATTGGCCATAAGCGCCCGTGGCGCTCGTGCTGCGGCTGCCACCGGCGACGGCGCCGTTGGGACCGGCCGCCGCGCCTCGTTCTTGCTGGCTGTTGTAGGTTTGGCCTTGCGGGCCGGTCGCGGACACGTCGCGCGTGCTTCCGGCAGTGGCACCGTTCGGGCCGTACGCCGCACCGCGCGTGCCGCTGACATCGGCCGAACCGCCGTGCGAACCGTCGTAGGTTCGATTGTACGAACCGCTTGCGCTGCCGTAGCCACCGCCGCTCGAGCCGCTGTAGGTGCGCGACCCGGAATAGCTGCCGCCGCGGGAGCTGGAACCGCTGCGTGAGCTGCTCCCCCCGAAGCCATGGCCTTCGGCCGGTCCGCCGCACGCCAGACTTACCGCGAGGCTGAGAATCGCAATAGGCAATTTAATTTTCATAGTTTGTTCCTTTCGATGGTGAACCGGTCCAAGGCGACGATGGCTCATTTGGCAACGGCGACACGTTTCAGTCTGACCGGCAACGAGTCGGGCTGTGCCTGGCCGCCAACCATCCGGTCGATCGAGCGCCAGCCAAGTTCGTCGCCGCCGAAGCGCGTCAGAATGTTGACGGAGGCGGTTTCAGCCCCATCGGCCTGATTGCCGCGCGAATCCACCACCCAATTATTGCCTTCGCGCAGCCACAATCCGCGGCCATGTCCTCCGTCCTGGTCGAAATGCCACGACATGAACTGCCCCGAGACCGGATCGATGCCGATTTTCATGGTCCCCAGCGACTCGGTCTTGCCGGCGGCCGTCGCGGCGAACTCGCCGACGATAAAAGGGCCGTCCTTTTCACGTGAAAACGAAATGACCATCTCATGATCCTTGACCTGGCCGCGCCAGCTTCCGATCAACCAATCCAGGTCGGCTATGCGGTTCTCGGCGGCGCCCCATTCGCGGGAGAGTGCGATCCGCCACTTGCCGTCCTCGCGGACATGCAGGGTCCGATAGTGCGCCGAGTCGGGCAGCATGTCGCTGGCCGTCGTGCGAGTCAGGCCCTCTTCGACCGCGGTGTCGCGCGACGGGAAGCGGATGCTCTCGACCTTGATCTCCATCTTTCCGGCCGGCCGGTCCTTGAAGCGCGCCGCGAAGGCGGCTTCGATGGCAGTCCGGCCGCGGAGGATCGGACCGTCGTCGCTTTCGTATTCGCCTTGTTCGGTCCACAGGGCGGCGACGGCCTTGGCGTCGCCTTTCTCGAAAGCGGCAGTGAAGTCGCGCGCCGATTGGAAAATGGCCTCCCGGTCCGGCTCGCGGGACGAGTGCTCGGAGAGCGGTGCATCATTGACTTGCGGTTCGCCGGCGGCCCAGAGGCCGGTGCTGAAAAGGCTGCCGATGGCGATGAGGCAAGAAAACCTGATTCGCATGGTGTCAAACCTTTCCAATAGGCCAACCTAGTGTTAAGTCTGGCCGTTTATTCTCTCCCTTCGGATCTCGTTCCGAAAGGGCTTTGACTTATTGGGTCTCGTCCGACTGTGGTGGGCTGGAAAGAACCAAACCTCTTGGCGTAGTGTGGCGCCTTTGGGGACGCAGCAACGGCTCCTCCTGGCCTGGTGGCCTTCGGCGCGGCGGCGCGGGCGGTCAACCATCAAGTCCTTGGCATCGCACGCCCGAGAGCGCGCAGCGGACCCGTGCCGAACAACGGCGACCCAGATCCGTGTTCTCTTGCCCGGCCGGGTCAGTCTCCGTGTCGGTTCAGCCCCAGAGTGGGGATCGAGCTGCGCCGCGATGGTCGCGCCTTCGGGGCCTGCAGTTCGGCAGTCTTCGCAAGCAGGAATTGGACGTCCACTGCCCCCTCCGTAACCGGAGCCAGACGCAAGCGCGGTTCCCGGCGGAATACTGCCCTCATCGCACTGCCCACCGCCCACGGCCCACGGCCGCCTACCAACCACCAGCTCCCAAATACATACTCTACGAATCGGCGATGCTGCGTTTTGGTGGTCTGGCAACCATGCTCAGGGGGAGCACGGTCATGACGGCACGAATCGATCGGTTCGTTCACCTCCTCGCGATCCCGCTTTTCGGGACCGCCGTTGCCCTGGCGTCAGGCCTCCTGGCCGAGCCCCCAGCGCACCTGCGATGGAGGCAGCACGACATGCACCGGCCCAAGCCGCCGGTCGCCGACCCGGCCAGTACCCCTGGCGCCGCGCCTCGGGACGCGATCGTCTTGTTCGATGGATCCGGCTTGAGCGCCTGGGAAACGCCCGAGGGCCGGCCGGCTCGCTGGCTGTTGAAGGACGGAATCCTCGAGGTCACGCCGGGGGCAGGACCAATCCAGACGAAGTCGAGTTTCGGCGATCTTCAATTACACGTCGAGTGGGCCGCGCCCGCTGCGCCGATCGGCACAGGCCAGGATCGCGGCAACAGCGGCATCTTCCTCATGGGCCAGTTCGAGATCCAGGTGCTCGATTCCTACAAATCGGACACCTACGCCGATGGCATGGCGGGCGCCATTTACGGCCAGTATCCGCCTCTGTTCAACGCCGCACGGCCACCAGGCCAGTGGCAGACTTTTGACATCGCCTTTCGCCGGCCGCGGTACGACGGCAGCGGCAAGCTGATCGAGCCGGCCCGGGTGACGGTTTTCCTCAACGGCATCCTGGTTCAAAACAGCGAGGAGCCATGGGGCCAGACCAGCTGGCTCGAGCCGCTCCCCTACGATCCGACCGTCGACCGCGGACCGATCCTGCTCCAAGAGCACAGACACCCCGTCCAGTTTCGCAACATCTGGGTTCGCAACTTGCAAGATCGTCCCGCGCCCTCGGTCGAGGATCTGAAGCCGGTCGAGGTTGTCCGTCTCGCACCAGCCGTTCTGAACGCGTGCACGGGAGATTATGAAGCGGGACCAGAGCCCGACGCGCTACGGGTCTCGGTGACGCGTGAGGAGAGTCATCTGCTTCTCAAGGTGCCGACGCGACCGACCCCGGTCCGGCTTGAGCCAGTCTCGGACCTCGACTATGTGATGCCGCATACCGACGCCCGGCTCACATTCCAAAAAGACCCGCAAGGCCGAGTCACCAGCGGCATCTTCCGGGCAGGAGACACCGAGCGATCGCTGACGAAAGCCAAGCCATAACCAAACAAAGAGCCGGTCGGACCAACTCGGGCTGGGTGCAGAGCCAGATCGCCGTACCGGCTCTGACGCTTTCGATCGCTGGCCCGTCTGTCCGCTCGGCAAATGCCCCGGTGAAGGCCTGTCTCGAGCCAATGAAGGTGGCCTCAGCCGATGCGGCCGGTGATGTAAGCTTCGGTGCGCTTGTCCTTGGGGTTGGTAAAGAGGACGTCGGTGGGACTGAATTCGGCGAGGATGCCGATGCGAAGGCCGTGGGCGGCGGAGTTCTCATCGAGCATCAGGCAGGCGGTCAAGTCGCTGACCCGTCGGGCTTGCTGCATGTTGTGAGTGACAATGACAATCGTGTAGTCGTCCTTGAGGTCGTCCATCAGGTCCTCGACCCGTGCCGTGGAAATCGGGTCCAGGGCCGAGCACGGTTCGTCCATCAGAATGACTTCCGGCTCGACGGCCAGGGTCCGGGCGATGCAGAGCCGCTGCTGCTGGCCACCGGAGAGATCCAGGCCCGACCGATGGAGCTTGTTACTGACCTCGTCCCAGAGAGCGGCCCGGCGGAGCGACCGCTCCACGAGCTCGTCCATGTCGCCGCGGTAGCCATTGATCCGCGCTCCCCAGGCGATATTGTTGTAAATGCTCTTGGGGAACGGATTGGGCTTCTGGAAGACCATGCCGATGCGCCGCCGTAGCGACACCGCGTCGGTGCCCGGGGTCGAGATCAGCTCGCTGTTGAACCGGATCTCGCCTTCCATCCGGGCACCCAGGATCAGGTCGTTCATCCGGTTGAAGCAGCGCAAGAGGGTGCTCTTGCCGCAGCCGGAAGGTCCAATCAGCGCGGTGATCGCGTTTCGCGGGATGTCGATCGTGATGTCTTTCAGCGCGAGCGCCGCACCGTACCAGACCGACAGATCGCGGGTGGAGAGGACGAGCGGATCGACCGATTTGGCCGGCGTGGCCGGGCTGGCGGATTCGGAAGCCGGTATTGCGCGGGGTTCGGTCACACTCAAGAGTCCATCAAGGTAGAAGGTGGTGCAGTTATAGTAGAAGGTGGTTCAGTTATGGATGCGGGCCCCAGGCTGCCGTCTTGCCCGCCGTTTGAGCTCTTCATGGGAGGGCGCGGGGTTCATTAGTAGCGGCGAAACCGGCTGCGGATCATGATGGCCGCGCCGTTCATCGACAGCAAGAGGACAAGCAGAATCACGATGCCCCCCGCCGAGACGGTCTGGAACTGATGGCCGGGCTCCTTGGCGTAGTTGTAGATTTCCACTGGCAAGGCCGAGTAGCGATCCAGCGGGCCCTTGGGTAGCCTGCGGATCGAGCCAGCCGCCCCCACCATCAGCAAGGGGGCGGTCTCACCGATGGCGCGCGACAGCCCAAGGATCGTGCCGGTCAGAATTCCGGGAAGGGCTGCGGGCAGCACGTGGCCGTAGACCATCTGCCAGCGCGTGGCTCCCAGTGCCAGGGCCGCCTGGCGCAGCGAGCTGGGCACCGTCCGCAGCGCCTCCTGGGTCGTGATCACGATGATCGGCAAGATCAACAGACTGAGCGTCAAGGCACCGGCCAGAAGGCATGGCCCCAGAGCCAAGCTCTCCCTTCCGAAGGCCCTGACGAAGACGGCCAGGCCCAGGATTCCGTAGACAATCGACGGCACGCCAGCGAGGTTGGCGATGTTGGTCTGGACGATCCGCCGCAGCCGGCCGGGGGGCGCGTATTCCTCGAGGTAGAGTCCCGCCGCGATTCCCACCGGAATGCCCAGCGCGGTGACCAAGCCCAAGAGCCAGAGACTCCCCACGATGCCAACCCGGTAGCCGGCAAGTTCCGGATCGGTGGATTGGCGGCGGACGGCCACAGTTCTCACAAGCACCCACAGCTCTTTGAGATTAGCCCAGACCGCGTACCAAGGATTATCCGGCTTGCCCTGCAGGGCCGCGAACAGGATCGAGCTCAAAAGCACAAAGAGCACCACCAGCCCGGTCATTGTTGCCAGGAAGCAGGCGGTCCCGAAGAGAGGTCCCAGAATACTCCGCAGGAAGCGGTGCGGCCGGAAGTGCGCCAGGGGTGTATCATTCATTGGTAGACCTCGCGATAGCGCCTCAACACCAGTCCCGAGGCGATATTCAGTCCCAGGGTCACCACGAACAGCGACAATCCCACGGCAAAGAGCGAAAGATATTTGGGAGTTCCCGCGGGAGCGTCGCCGCTGATCACCTGGACGATGTAGGTCGTCATCGTCTCGACCGACTCGAGCGGGTTGAGCTTGATCTGGGGCAACATTCCCGCGGCCAGCACGACGGCCATCGTCTCGCCGACGGCCCGGCTGACCGCCAGGATGAACGAGGCGACGACGCCCGAGAGGCCGGCCGGTAAGACGACCCGCGTGGAGACCTCGAACTTGGTTGCGCCCAGGCCATAGGCCGCCTCACGCAGGCCCTGGGGCACTGCCGAAAGGACATCCTCGCTGAGCGAGGAGACAAGCGGGATGATCATGATTCCGACCACAATGCAGGCCGAGAGCGCGTTGAACTGCGGCACCCGGATGCCCATCGGCTCGAAGCACGCCTTGAGCGCCGGAGTGATCAGAAGAAGCGCGAGATAGCCGTAGACGATCGTGGGAATGCCCGCCAAAAGCTCAAGCGCCGGCTTGAGGGTCCCGCGCAGCTTCCGCGGGGCGTATTCACTGAGATAGATCGCACTCAAGAGACCGATGGGAAGGGCAATGCACGACGATCCGAAGGCGATGGCGAATGTTCCCCAGATCAGGGGGACGATGCCAAACCGGGGAGGCACGGCATCGGGCTTGAGCTCCAGTCCGAAGAGAAAATCGAGTAACCCCGACTTCGATTTCACGAAGAACTCGATGGTTTGGACGGAGAGTACCAGGACGATCCCCAGGGTCGTGAGGACGGTCAACAGCGCGCTGACCGCCAGGAGGACGGTGATGAAAGCTTCGCGCAGGGCCAGGAGGCGTGAGTGTCCGGTCCACATGGTCTCGCCGTCGGGGCGCGGCGACCTGGCAGCCGGGGTGACATCGACGAGCGATCGCTGGGCTTTTGACGCCATCGTCGATCTCCACCGAGAAGGAGCTTGGCTCGTGGTCCCGGGCGACCCCGCTCGCGAGCAAGATCGCCCCGCTGGGGTCCCCCTTCCATGGTTGCCTGTGCGGACGCTCGACCGCCTGGCAACCATGGCTGCCTATTCTGCTTTCTTAAGGATAAAGCTTGCTAAAAGCCTCCTTGTTGACCTTCTCTTCATCCGTGGTGGGAGGGTCATATCCCCCCTTGACCGCAAGCTTCTCGACGTTGTCCAGGTAGAAGGTCAGGAACTGCTTGGTCTCCGGACGCTTGGCCGCTGAGTTCTTGACGTAGATGAACAGCGGCCGCGAGAGCGGCTTGTAGGTTTTGTTGGCGATCGTCTCGGGGCTGGGAAGAACCGGCTTGGCATCGGGCCCAGTCTGAATCGCGACGGCCCGCAACCGATCCTGGTTGGCGGCGTAGTAGGCATAACCGAAGTAGCCGATGCCGTCCTGGTCGCTGACGACGCCGTTGACCAGCGTGTTGTCGTCGGAGCTCTGCTGCACGTCGTCACGCTGGCTCTTCTTCTTACCCACGATCGCCTCGGTGAAGAACTCGAAGGTGCCCGAGTCGTTGTCCGGCGAGTAGAGGATGATCTTGCGGTCCGGCCAGGCAGAATCCAAGTCTTTCCACGTCTTGACAGTTGAGCCGGGCTGCCAGAGCTTCTTGAGCTGTTCCACCGTCATCGACTTGACAAGTTCGTTCCTGGGGTTGACGACGACCGTGATGCCGTCGTTGCCCACGGTGAAGGAGGTCCAGTCCAACCCCCGCGCCTGGGCCTTGGTTGCCTCGTCCTGGCTAATCGGACGCGACGCATCGACGATGTCGACTTCGCCTTCCAGGTAGCGGCCGAACCCTCCGCCGGTGCCGTGATTATCCACGACGACGGTGGTGTCGGCGTTCACGGATTCGAAGGCTTCCTGGGCCGCCTTGCTGATCCGGTAGACGGTGCTCGATCCGTCCACCACGACCGTGGCCGCCGCCTTGCTCTTGGTACTGACGGTTTTCCCGCCTCCGGCAGGAGCGGCCCCTACACCGGTCTCACTCGACCCGCATCCCGCCAGGGTGAAGCTCGCCGCGACCAGACTGGCCATCGTGAGTATGCTTCGGATCCAGGGCATCGGCTTTTTTTCCTCTTTCCCAGAGACGGCTCAAAAAGAGCCTCGAAACTTGCGTCCCGGCACCCAGCGCCGGGACACGCTCATGCTAGGTGACCGGCGAACACGAAGACCTCGCGATCGAATCGCTCGGGCTTTCCCTTCCTTGTAGGGAACGGACTGGCAAGCAATAGCTCGTCGGAACTCACAACCTGCCCACCCCGATCCCTGAGGATTGACGGCAAATCGCTCTCTCGCCTGTTTCCTCGACCGCTGCTCGACCCAATTCCCTGATCCCGGAAAGTCATCGTACTGATATGCCATTAAGGTTTTATGAAGCAGTCCGACGGATATTCGCAGTAGGAAAAAGAGTAGGGCGAGGCTAAGCTACTTTCTTTGTGCATGCAAGAGGGCGGCAGGCGGACTGTCCTTGGGCTCCTGATCACCGCCTAAGCTCGCTTTCGTTGACCCAGCTGGCTGCATGATTTCCATTAACGACCTCGTCGTGCTAGATGAGTCAGAGTTACACTTCGATTTCATGCGCGCATCGGGGCCAGGCGGTCAGAACGTCAACAAGGTCTCGACGGCGGTTCGGCTGCGTTTCCCGGTCAACCAGTCGGCGTGCCTGCCCGAGGATGTGCGCCTTCGCCTCTGCCGCTTAGCGGGCAAGAAGATGGGGGCCGATGGCATACTGACAATCGTCGCGCGGGCCAAGCGCACGCAAGAGGGCAACCGCCGCGACGCCATCGAAAGGCTCGTCGAGCTGATCGCCAGGGCCTGCCAGCGGCCGAAAACGCGGCGGGATACCCGGCCCACGCTGGCCTCGAAAAAGCGCCGGCTTGAGTCCAAGCGGCGCCATGGCCAGACCAAGGCACAGCGGCGAACCCCCGCATCGCCCGAGGACTGACGCGGACCTTCAAGCAACTGGGTCAGCAAGCGGACCATGGGCCGGCGAGACGCCCAGGCCGGCGTGGCCTGCCACCGTTCCGGGTCCCGAAGTGGCTGCCCCACGCCGGGGTAACCGGGCCCAGACGACCGGTCCCAGAAGAAGCAGCCCGATGCTGATATTCTGCGACAGAGTCATGCCCGCGAAAAGCGCCGGCTCATCGCCGCGCAAGCTTTCGATCGGCCATCTCGTAAGCGCGTACAGTACCATGAGAAGCGCCATGACCTCGCCGTCGCGCCGGCGTCGCGGGAAATAAGCGCACAGGCAGGCAAAGATCAGTACCCCTGCAAAAGCCGCATAAAGCTGCGCAGGATGAACAGGAAGGGTAAAATCTGCTGAGGGAGCGAGGACGCCCTCTTCGATCTGGCCGAGCCAGGCGGTGCTCCCTCTGGGGAATTGAACCGCCCAGGGAAGATCGCAGCGACTGCCGAAGCAGCAGCCGGCAAGGAAGCAGCCGATCCGGCCCAGGGTGATGCCCAACGCCAGCGCGGGGGCGACAGCGTCGGCCATCGGCCAGAAGGGAAAAGGCCGTCGTTTCCAGTACAAGAGCGAGCCGGCAAGGCCGCCCATGATGCAGCCGTAGAAGACGTTTCCACCCTGCCAGCCACGGACCAGGTCGAGCACCGAGCGCACCGCCTCGGGATGGGTGATCACGAACAGGGCACGGGCGCCTAGGACTCCTCCGAGAAAGAGCCAGACTGCCAGCTCGTAGACCACGCTCGTCTCCAGGCCTTCGCGGCGGGCGCGCCAAACCGTCATCCACATGGCGCCACTGCATGCAAGCAAGATCATGACGCCATAGGAGTGGACCCTCAGTCCCCAGCCTGACAGCTCAAAGAGGATCGGTTGCATCCGTGCTTCGCTCCTCTCCTCGGGATCGCCAGGGCGCACCCTGCTGGCAAGCGGATCGACGCACTGGTCGGCGTTCGCCCGGGAAAGATGCCAGCTTTGGACACTCTGCACAAGGCGAGTTCACGGCTCGAAGCGCGTACAATTACAGCTGCAGAAATTATCTGGAAACCACCCGGCGCTGGAGCACGATCATGTCCCTCATCCTGAGCAGCAAAGCGTTTCCCGCGGGCGGAACGATCGTCCGGCGGCACACAGGCGATGGCGAGGATCTTTCTCCGCCTTTGGCCTGGACCGGTCTGCCGCCGGGGACGCGGGAGCTGGCCATCATCGTGGACGACCCGGACGCCCCCAGTCCACAGCCTTGGGTTCACTGGATACTCTACAAGATTCCTGCGACCGAGTCGGCCCTTGCCGAAGGGGTTCACGCCAAGCCGGCCCCGAGCTTTCCCGCGGTGGCCTTGCAAGGCAAGAACTCGTGGGGAACTGTCGGCTATCGGGGCCCTGCACCACCCCGGGGCCACGGGGTTCATCATTATCATTTCAAGATTTACGCGCTCGATAGCGCCCTGAATGTCGCCGCCGGCCTGGACAAGCCGGGACTTCTGCGGGCCATGAAAGGCCACATCCTGGAAGAGACCGAGCTGATCGGAATTTACGATCGCAAATGAGACGGAGAGGCGGCCCGCCGTGCCGGATCAGAGGTCGCATCGGGGTGCCGATCCGCGTGATTCCGAGGCTTTCGGACCAGCCGCCCTACCGGGCATTCGCCAGGCAGTCGCGGACCTCTCTTGGATTTTGGGACGCGGGTACGCGATCGTCTCGGCGGTGAAGCTGGTAGGTGATCGCTATGAGCTTTTGTCGCGGCAACGGCTGGCGGTCCGGCGGGCGGCTTGCCCGGACTTTGCCAGGGATCAGCGTCGGTCGCGACTGGTTGGGGCGTCCGAGCTGTCTGGCCAGCCGCTTTTCATCGACGGATTCAACGTCCTGACCACCGTCGAGACAGCGCTCGCAGGCGGCGTGGTTCTCTGTTGCCGGGACGGGACCTTCCGCGACATCGCCGGCGTTCACGGAACCTATCGCAAGGTCGACGAGACGACACCGGCATTGAATCTCATCGGCCAGGTCGTGGCGCGGTTGGACGCTCTACGCGTCTTCTGGATCTTCGATCGTCCGGTCTCCAACAGCGGTCGAATCCGGGAGATCTTGCTGGAAAAATCGGCCCAGGAGGGCTGGAACTGGGCCGTCGAGCTGTCCAACAATCCCGATGCCCAGCTGCGAGCTTCCCAGGCGATCGTGGCCACAGCCGACAGCGCCATTCTCGACCGCTGCGAGCGCTGGTTCAACCTGGCCCGCTTCGTCATCGAAACGGCCTGTCCCGACGCCCGGATCATCGATCTGGAATCCGCCAACGCCGTCGATCCGGAGCGAGCGAATCTGGATTCTTGAGCGAACCCTAGAGCCTCACGTCGCCCCGCGCCGGCGATCAAAGAAGTTTGAGATCGTTTGTCGCGTGGCAGGCTGCTGCGCGAGCTCCGCGCACCGCTCGACGGCCGCAGTATTGGCTGCTTGTTCCCCACTGGCCAGGTCGATCTCGATGATCTCCATGATCATCTGCTGGACTTCGGGAAAATCGGCGGGCTGGTCGTCGATCTTGGCCGTCGCGTACTTTAGCTCGGAGCGCCAGGTGCTTGGCTCCATCGGCCGCTGGGGGGGAGGGTCGCGCTGGAGCGTCTCGGCGATGCGGTCCTGTTCGTCCTGCGCCACCAGACGGTCAACGAGCCCCTGCGATTTGGCCTGCAAAAAGCCGATCGGAATGCCGGTGAGAAGCAAATCCAGAGCGTCTTTGGGAGCAAGCAGGCGCGATAAGCGGGTGATCGCGCCCCAGGCCGGCAGCAAGCCCAGTTGCACCTCGGGGCTGCCGAGCTGAATCGGGACGTTAGAGGCAAGCCCAACGCGGCGACGGCATGCCAGCGCCAGCTCTAAACCACCGCCTAAGCAGGCGCCGTGTACGACCGCGACTGTCGGGACTTTTAGCCGCGCGAGCCGATCGAGCACCGCCATGCCCCGCGCAAAGAAGTCCTTAAGCTCCGCGGCGGACGAGCATCCCAGGATCGTCTTCAAATCAGCCCCCGCGCAGAAACCGGCCGGCTGGCCGCTGCGGACGATCACTCCGCGCACCGCCGGATCGCTTTCGATGGTCGCAAGATGCTGGTCCAGCTCCTCGAACGCCAAACCCCCTAGCACGTTGTGAGTTCGCCCCGGAGAGTCGAACCAGAGGGTGCACAGACCGCCGGGACCGTCGTCGCGGCGCCAGGGTGTCCTCGTCTCCTCGTCGCTCATGGTCTTTGCCCCGGCAGAGGATTATCATCGGAATGAAGAATCGCTTGCTCCATGAAGAGCCGCTTGCTCCGGGAGCCCGCATGGCCAAGAAATTGCAGCAAATTCTCGACATCCCCCTGGCCTTCCTTGGCGCGTTGGCCGGAGGGCTCCTGGGATATTACACCTTTCAGTGGTTATACTACCACGGTTTTTACGGGATGATGATCCCCGGCGCCCTTATCGGGCTTGGCAGCGGTCTCCTGACGCAAGCACCCTCGAAGGCCCGTGGGTTTGTGTGTGCAGCAACGGCGATGGGGCAGAGCGTGCTCATGGAATGGAAGTTTTTCCCTTTTATCGCTAGCAGCAGATTTCGCTATTTCGTCAGGCACTTCCTGGAGGTGAACAGCGTGCACCTGGCGATGATCGCGGCCGGCGCCTTTTTCGCATACTGGCTTGCCAAGGATGCAGGCTTTCGCGGGCGATCGACCCGTCACGGCGTTTCGGCCAGAATCGACTGAGTTGTACCTCCGACCTCGAACCGACAGATCACCCCAAGGAGGCCCCGGATGTCCACTCTCTCTCCCGATCAGGCCGCGTCAGCGCAAGCTCCTGTGCCCCCGTCCGACGACCAGGCCCTGCTCGCCCAGCAAATGAAGCAGGCCGAGGAGCTGCTCTTTTCCGAGCCCACAAGGGGCGGGTTTGCCCGGGCGCTCTACCGGGGCGATTTCCGGGGCGAACTCCTCTTTCCCTATCCTCAGCTCGACGCCGCGGCCCGCCAGGGCGCCCAAGACGCGGCTGCCGCCGTGCGGGTCTTCGCGCAGTCGCACATCGACGCCGCGGAGATCGACCGCCAGGCCGATATTCCGCGGTCGGTGATCGACGGTCTGGCGGAACTGGGCGTGCTCGGGATGACCGCCCCGGTGGAGTTTGGCGGCCGCGGGTTCTGTCAGCAAGCTTATTGCCAGATCATGGAGGTGATCGGCGGCCACTGCTCGTCGACCGCCGTGTTCGTCAACGCCCATCATTCCATCGGCATCCGCGCGCTATTGCTCTTCGGCACCGCCGAGCAAAAGGCGCGCTGGCTGCCGGTACTCACGCGGGGCCAGAAACTGGCGGCGTTTGCCCTGACCGAGGAGCAGGCCGGATCAGATGCCTCCAACGTTCAGACGACGGCGACGCCCAGCGGCGACGGCCGGACCTTCGTGCTGAGCGGCACGAAGCGGTACATCACCAACGGAGCGATCGCCGATGTCCTGACCGTGATGGCCCGAACCCCGGATCCCGCCGGGGGCGAGTCCAAGATCACCGCGTTCCTGGTGACGCCGGATTTGCCCGGCTTCGAGGTCGTCGAGCCGCGCATGGCCAAGTGCGGGATCCGCGGGACGGCCACGGCGAAGCTCGCTTTCCACGACATGCCGGTGCCCGCGGCCAACGTGCTGGGGCCGGTGGGCAAGGGGCTCAAGGTCGCGCTCTCGGTCCTCAACTTCGGCCGCACCACCTTCGGCGCAAGCTGCACGGGCATGGCCAAGTTCTGCCTGGCCGCCGCGACTCGCCACGCCGCCGCTCGCAAGCAGTTCGGCCGGCCCCTGGCCGATTTCGAGCTGGTCAAGAAGAAGCTGGCCTACCTGGCCGCAACCGCCTACGCCATGGAGGCGACCACCTACGAGACGGCCGCTCTCATCGACCGGGGCGACGAGGACTACATGCTCGAGACGGCGATCCTCAAGGTCTTCTCGACCGAGGCGCTCTGGCAGGGGGTCTATGAGACGCTCCAGGCCTTCGGCGGCCAGGGCTATTTCAGCGACGAGCCTTACGAACGCATGATGCGCGACGCGCGCATCAACACGATCGGCGAGGGAGCCAACGAAGTGCTGCTGGCGTTCATCGCCGTGGTCGGCATGCGCGACGTCGGACTGGGGCTGAAATCGACGCTCGAGGAATTGAAGCGGCCGTTTTCGTTCCTACCGGCCCTCTGGTCGTTCAGCCGCGACCACATGAGGCGGATGGTTCGCCCCCCCGTCGTGCCGGTCGAGCACGCGGAGCTCAAGAATTATGCGGCGCGGCTGGCCCGGCGCGTCGCTCGGTTCGCCGGGACCGTCGAGCGCGTGCTCATGACCCACCGCGAAACCGTTCTCAATCGGCAGCTCATCCTGGAACGGATCGCAAACGCGGCCATTGCCCTATTTACCGCGTCGTGCACGCTGGCTCGGCTCGATTCTCAGCTTGCCGCCAATGCCGATGGACCCGGCGATCGCGAGGCCGCCGAACTTTTCCTGTCCATGGCCTTCCGCCGTTGCGACCAGTCGCTTGATGAACTCAAGCAGAACGACGACCGCGAAATCCTTGCCGCCGCCGAAGCCGCGCTGCGACGGTTTTCGTGAAGGAGGGCGATGTCGCCGTCGTCCAGAGGAAAGGGCTAGCACGCTCATGTTCCCGACGCATCCTTTCTGGGGAATGGTGCTTCTCCTTTGCGTTTCGATTTCGAGCGTCGCGATGAGCCAGGAACCCACGCGGCCGTTTCGCTATCCCGAGGCGCCGCGGTCGCAGACCGTCGAGGACTATCATGGAATCCAGGTGGCCGATCCGTTGCGGCCTCTCGAAGATCTCGATGCGGCGGCGACCCGCGAGTGGGTCGAGGCCGAAAACAAGATCGCCTTCGCCTTCCTGGAATCGACGCCCCAGCGCCCAGTTCTGCGGGCCCGCTTGACCGAGCTATGGGACTACGAAAAGTTCAGCCCCCCGCAGATCGAGGCGGGAAAGTACTTCTTCACGTATAATACGGGGCTGCAAAATCAAAGCGTGCTCTACGTGGCCGAATCAATGGCCGCCGCTCCCAGGGTGCTTTTGGATCCCAATACGCTCTCCCGCGACGGGACGGTCGCCCTCACCGGCACGGAAGTCAGCCGGGATGGAAAGCGGCTGGCGTACGGGACTGCCGCGGCCGGCTCGGACTGGAGCGAGTGGAAGGTTCGCGACATCGCCACCGGAGAGGACCTGCCCGATTTAGTCCGCTGGGTCAAGTTTTCGACGGCCGAGTGGAGCCCCGACGGCAAAGGCTTCTTTTATGGCCGGTTTCCTGAGCCCAAGCCCGGTGAGAATCTCAAGAGCGCCAACTATTTTCAGAAGGTTTACTACCACCAACTGGGAACGGATCAAAAAGACGACACCCTGATCTGGCAAGATCCAGCGCACCAAGACTGGCGCGCTGAGCCGACCGTCACGGACGACGGCAGGTATTTGATCTTCACCGTAACCAAGGGCACCGACGCGAAGTACCGAATCTTCTACCGACCCTTTGATCAGCCCAACGTGCCTCCCCTGCATCTGGTCGGCGAGTTCGACGCCGAGTACCAGTTTCTCGACAACGACGGACCGGTCTTCTGGTTCAAGACCAACAAGAACGCCCCGCGCGGGCGGATCATCGCGATCGACACCCGGTCGCCCCAGCCCGAACACTGGAAAGAGCTGGTTCCCGAGAGCATTGAGACGCTCGAAAGCGCCGACGTAGTGGGCGATCGGTTCCTGGCGATCTACCTGAAAGACGCCCACAACATCGCACGCGTCTTCGATTTAGACGGTAGGCACGTAAGTGACATAGCACTCCCCGGCCTGGGGACCGCGAGCGGACTTCACGGCAAGCGGAAAGAGCGTGAGACGTTCTACGCCTATACCTCGTTTTCCAGGCCGGCGGCCATTTATCGCTATGAGGTGGAAAGCGGTCAGAGCACGCTCTGGCGCGAGCCAAAGCTGAAGTTCGATCCCCAAAACTACGTGACCGAGCAGGTCTTCTACCGCAGCAAGGACGGGACAAGAATCCCGATGTTCTTAAGCCACGCGAGAGAACTGAAGCGCACCGGCAAGAACCCGACCTTGCTGTACGGATACGGCGGCTTCAACATCCCAATCAAGCCGAGTTTCAAGCCGGCCGAAATCGCCTGGATGGAGCGAGGCGGGCTGTATGCGGTCGCGAACCTGCGCGGGGGCGGCGAATACGGCGAAGATTGGCACCAGGCCGGAACCAAGGCCAAGAAGCAGAACGTTTTCGATGACTTCATCGCCGCCGCGGAGTGGCTGATCGCCGAGAACTACACCAGCCCCGCGAAGCTCGCCATCCAGGGTCGGTCCAATGGCGGCCTGCTGGTGGGCGCCTGCATGACCCAGCGGCCCGACCTCTATGGCGCCTGCCTGATGGGGGTTGGCGTTCTGGACATGCTGCGGTTCCACAAGTTCACGATCGGCTGGGCGTGGGTCGACGACTACGGTTCGTCCGAGCACCCTCAGCAGTTCCATTCGCTTCGAGCCTACAGTCCGCTGTACAACGTCAAGCCCGGCACGTGCTACCCGCCGACCCTGATCACCACGGCCGATCACGATGACCGCGTCTTCCCCGCGCACAGCTTCAAGTTCGCCGCGGCCCTTCAGCAGGCCCAGTCATGCGACAACCCGGTACTCATCCGGATTGAGACCCGAGCAGGCCACGGCGCGGGCAAGCCCACCACGAAGCAAATCGAGGAAGCCGCCGACGAGCTGGCGTTCCTCGTAAGGGTCCTGGGCGTTCAGGACGGCTCCGCGGCGCTTGGCCGATAGCAGAACGTACTCGCAGAGTGAGGGCATTGTCCGCGGAGACAACGCCTCCTATCATGTCACCAGTTCGGCGGATCTCGGCTGAAGCGCGGGCCGTCGCACCCGCTTCGAGCATTCGCTTATCCAAAAACGAAGTGCGCCATCCGGGGCAACGAACCATCCCGCATGTCCAAAAAGCCAAACGTTCTTTTTAAACCTGCAAATCGTGCGTTTACACAAAATTCATTATTCTCATCCTAGTCGCTTCCGTAGATTAAGGGCATTCCCATCCAGACTTGCAGCCAACAAGAAGTCCGCTGGGATGCCGCAGCGCCGGAGTTGTGGCTAAATAAGCCTCCTTCTGCTAACCCAGCTCTCATGGGCGATTTGGGGTCACCCGGTGTCGGGTGCGGGAAAAGTTGGAACAGGCCAAGGGCAGGCTGTCCGCGGCGGATCTGAAATTTGCGAGAGTCTCGGATGTTCCACTTCCGGACTGTTTCGGTGACAAGGCAACATGAAAGTCCGATGTCCCCATTGTGATGCGTCTCTCAAGGTCCCCGAGGGAAGAACGGGTTCGCGCGGGCGTTGCCCACGGTGCGAGAGTGTGATCCCGCTCATACCTATCAGCGAGGCTCTAGCGACGGGTGCAACCAAGGCGCGAGCCGCCGAATCGGTCGCCGAACCGGCCCGAACGAATCCGCAGAAGGAACCCTTGGCTGCCTCAATCGCTTCCCCGATTGAGCCGTTACCCCAGCAGCGTAAGTCCGTCGAGGACGTTCCAGCCCCATCTGAAATGCCTGGCGTAGACTCCAGCGCCGAACGACTTGAAATACCCATCACGGAACCTGGATCAGCGCGAGATGGGAAACTCTCCGAGACGTTTACAAAGTGGGCTCGGGTGGTTCGAGGCTGGCAGTCTGCACGGGCGGCAAGAACACCGGCAGCGATCAAATCAGAACAAGCCGCCATTGTGGTCGATGCATCAAAGCGGCCTCGATGGGCACCTGGACCCATTGCCATCTGGTCCTCGGTTGCTGCGCTTTCGGCGGCCTGCTTGGCTGGCTGGTGGCTACTCGCCTCGCGCAGTGGATCTTCGCCTGCTCTTCAAACGATCCCAGAGGACCATTGGGAGCAGATCTCAGAGCCGGATCGGCTCGAAGTTGAGTTGCCGGGCCCGTCCACGCCGACCAAACAAGAGGTCTCGGTCTGGAAGCTGGTGACACGGATTTGCAAGCTTGGTGACGATGCGTACTTCGGAGTCGGCTGGACCGAAAACCGGTTGCCTCAGTCGATGCAAGAAATCTCCAGGGAACAAGTGCTCAAT
This sequence comes from Isosphaeraceae bacterium, assembly GCA_052146555.1. Lineage (GTDB taxonomy): Bacteria > Planctomycetota > Planctomycetia > Isosphaerales > Isosphaeraceae > Aquisphaera. The sequence continues at coordinate 25,310 of JBKQMU010000156.1, read as the reverse complement.
CTCTCGTGCAATTCCGCTGCTTCCGACCTCAAGGCGCAGGGTGGTCACGAGGTAAGCAGGGAATCCGTCAGCCTGGGCGAACATCCCGGTAAAGAACTGGTCGTGGAGTTCGCCGGAGGCAACGGCCGGCTGATCCAGCGAACCTATCTAGCTTATGGCCGGCTCTATGTGGTCTCCGCAGGGGCGAGAGCTCTATCGCCAACTGACGCGAGCGCTTCTCGACTGTTCGAGTCGTTCCGGATTGTCGAGGCATCGCCGCCAGAGCCGAAGCCGGCCCCGGTGACCGCTGCCGACGAGCCGGCACGCGAGAGTGCCGCCGTGGAATCCTCGACAAGATCCGCTCCCACCGAAGCGGCGCCGAAAGCTGCCGCCGAGCAGACAGAGAAGCCGTCCGAGGCGAGGGCTCCGGGAGTCTGAAAAGTGCGGCCGACGTTGCGATGAATGGCCCCGGGGAGCCTTTCCGGCCTCCTCCAATCGCGTCTTCCCAGCCCAGGAATATAACAGCATGAGATTTCACTGCGATATTTGCCACACTGCTCTGGAACTGGCCAAGTACGACCCCAATCGGGAATACTCCTGTCCCGATTGCGGCAATTCGCTGATTCCGAGAGACGCGACAGAAGCAGGCGCCCCCGCCATGAAAGCCGCGAGAGCATCAGCGACTCCTCATCCTGATCTCGAGTCCCTCGTGCCTGTTTCACCCCGAGAGCATGGCATTTACGATCTCGCCGATCCAGCCGAGTCGGCTGAACCAGCCGAGCAGATGAGCTTACCCCAGAAGCAAGAAACCGATGCGCAAGTCCTGCCTGAGCGTCACGGCAATACCCCTCCGAGCTCAAGACCCATCATTACAACCGGGCGAAGGGGTCTGGACTTCCGTTCGATCCGCGACGACCACGGCAGTAAGATCGTAATCGGTCTGGTGGCTGCCTTCGTGATCGCACTCGGATGGTATACGTATCAAGGTGCAATCGACTATGGTGGGGAGCCGCCGATTTATCCGCCGGAGCAATGGCGTCCTCTCAAGCTGCCGGATGGAATGGAAGTAAGCATGCCTGGTGCGGTCAGCGGCAAAGTCCGGCAGTTTACGGACTACGCGCTGACGATGCGAACGTGCACTCCCGACAAGATGACGGCTTATAGCGTCCAGTGGACTGTAGAACCGCTGTCCGAGGAGCGGCGTAACTTACCACCTAAGAACATGCTTTCAGCCATTTGCGACAACGAGATGGCAGAAGCTCGAAGGCAGTGGACATTCGTGACCGAAGGCACACGCCAGTTTTTCGAGCAGGATGGTGCCGACGCAGTGGAGCAAGTCATCAACAACCCGGAACGAAGCGAACGAATTATTCAGCGATTCTACTTGATCGGGGGTCGAATCTATTCGTTGGTGGCGATGGGAAAGGGCCTCAAGCGAAATCACGAGAACGTCGAGCGGCTCTTTCAGTCGTTTCGTCTTGCTGAGCTTCACCTAGCCCAGGCGGCTTCCGCCGTGACGGCGGGTCTTTCGCCGGCTCTCCCCGACCCGACCCCGGCCCCGCCCCCTGCTCCCGCCAAGGCGGCGACTGAGTCTTCCGCGGGCAAGCCAGGCGAGCCGGCGAATTCCGCCGCACCAGCCGCAGCCTCTCCGAATGATCAGCCTTAATCGTAGTGTGATCGGCCGGCCCGACGAGCGAGGGCTGATTCTTCGCGAACCGACTGCTTCCAAGGTACGCGGGACTCGTGCATCAAGACCGGCCTTGGGGTAGAGGTTTTCTCGGGCCAGCGACGACCGGATCGGGGTCGACGGCGGGATCATCGGATCGGTATTCGTTCTTAACCCAGTCGCGGAATCGCGCGGGAGTGTGCTGGAGGCCGTTCGCCTCGATCCACGCCGCGTATTCGTCGAGGGGTTCGTGCAGCCGCTCGGTTCCAAAGAGGGGCAGATGGCTGTGGTAGATCGAGAACGAGCGGGCGGCCTGCCGCGGCGGCTCACACCGCCGCGTCATCAGGTAAATGGCCGAGGCTAGCCCGGTCCGGTCTGCTCCCGCCTTGCAGTGGATCAATAGCGGAAACGTGCAGTGATCGAAGAGATCGATCAAAACGAGCAAGTCGCGCCGGCTCGGACGTCGCGTGGCGCTCAAGGGAACGTCGAAGAACGCGACGCCGCTTTTTTCCGCGGTCTGGACTTCGGCGGTGTACCACCAGTCGCGTGCCGATCCGCCTCTCAAGTTCAAGATCGACGCCAAGTGATGCTCTTTGATGAGCGCCTCAAGCCGGGAAGTCGGCTGTGCCGCGCGGATGACTCGATCGGGGTCCACGATGCCGAGATTGCTGCTGAGGACGGGGCGTAGCAGCACCCACGCCGGCGTCGCGCCTGCCGCGAGCGTTAGAACAAGCACCCACCGCAGGATGCGTCGGGAAGGCCGGACGGGTGGCCGGAAGGAGGGTGCGGAAATCTGCTGCGGGGGCGGCATCGTCGTCGGGACCAAAGTGGAACCTCATCAGTGTCCAAAATCTGCTTTGGCCCCTGGCTAGTGTTACCCGCCACGAAGCCGGCATCGAAGCACAATCTAGCCGAGCGAGCCGTTAGGTCAACCCAGATCGGAGATGGAACGCTGCCACGCAGGGCTGGTGGACGACGGAGAGAAGAAGCTTCCCCGCCTCCGGACCGAGCGCTAAAAATGCTGGGCGGACGATCCGGATCGTCCGCCCAGCGGCCTTTACGTCCTTCAGTTCATCGAGCGAGCATTAGGCGCTAACACACCGAAGCCTCGAAAGACCTCATCAGCGAGCACCAGGCTGAGTGGGCAAAGTGGGGGTAGTGGTAGTTGTAGTGGATGTTGCCCCCCGAGCGGGGAGCGTAGCAAGCTTTAGGGCCCGGATGGTGAACGACGTCTGGAGCATCGAGTTCAAGACCGTCTGGAAGGGAGCGGCAAGCCGGTCGATAAAGAGCGTCGTGCGTACAATCGGGTCGCGATAGACAATGACGCGGTCGCCTGGCATGAGCTGATAGTTGGTGGTCGAATCACCGCCGCTCATGATTGCCGCAATGTTCACGGGCAATACCTGTTCGCAGCAGGCGCCCGGCGGAGCAGGACGGACCAGGCGGATATTCGAAGGGGCGGCCGTACCGGTCAAGCCGCCGGCGAACTGGAGCGCGTCCAGCACCGTCTCGTTGCCCGTGACGGGGAGTCGGCCCGGCGCCGCGACGTCTCCCAGCACGTAATAGTTCTTGCTGTTGTAGGCCGTCACGTCGATGAACACGCGGTCGGTGTCCTTGGGCTGGACGGTGATCAGCTCACCCTTCTCGTTCTTCTTGCCCATGCCCGTCACCGGGTCGAGCTCGATCAGTCCCAGAATTTCGTCGGTCAGGTACTTCCGCAAGTGGAGGACAATCTTTTCCTTCGCTTCCTGGACCGTGAGTCCGGCGACCAGAACATCGCCGTAGAAGCCCATCGAGATCTTGCCGTCGGGCCGCACCAGGCGCTCACCGGAGATCGGCCGGCCGGGCAAGGCTTCGAGCACCTCGACGATGACCAGGTCCGGGGGCTCCAGGACGTAGTCCGGCATCGTCGTCTTCTTGAACTCAGTGGGGATGCTGCTGTTTGCAATCTTCTCTTCGGGCGTCCGAACAGTCTGGCATCCGCTGGCTGCGCAGATGGCCAGACTCAAAAGCCAGCCGGCCCGGCGGATATTTCTTGTGCGATCCATGCACCACTCCCTCCCGGCACTTCGAGACTGACCAAAGCGGCCCCCGAAGTTATCGGATGTTCGCAACCGCCGCGTCCTTCACGGCCGGTTTCACTCGCCGCCGAGGCGATCATGTTTCCTGTTTGCTTGACTTCTTCATGTGAGGCGCCAACCCATTGGGGTGGGACTGATCTTGACACGACTTAGAATCGGCACAACGACGCGCTTGCTCTAATCGAAACAAGCGGGTTTTTCGTTATTGTGCCGTCTGAGGGAAATAGCGCATCTGCCGCTGGTAGTAAGGCTGGGACCGCGGCGTGGGGGTTTGAGCCTGTAAGGTCGCTGGTAAACCAGTACCTCGCCCGAAGTAGCGTGCGGCCTGTCCCCCGGGGATATTCGCGTTGCGGGTGTGCGCTGCGGTCAGTTGGGCAGTGGCTGATCGGCCCGTCTTGGAATCTTTCTGTGGCCCGGGTCGAACGCCGCTCAACTGACCATTGCCCAACCCCAGCATGCGCTGGGACGTCGAAAGCATGAGAAGACCGGCCTGAGCCTGAGTCATCGGAATCGCTGCCCCGCCGTAGACCCCACCATAGACATATCCGAAGCCCAGCGGATCTGATGACAGCGCAGCGGCCCTACCGGCCGGTGTCGCCGACGTCGATGCGGTTGAGGTTGCCATGGGCACGATGGCCAAGCCGCTCTGCCCGGCTCCCGTGCCCCCCCCAGAAAACTGAGGGATGGCAAGGCAGCCCAGCCCTAAACCCGCCGTCCCGCTGGCCTGAGTCTGCGCCCCCACACTGGCCGACCACGACACACTGGCAAGTCCCCCCAAGGCCAGACCATACCACCACATTCCTCGCCGTCTCATCGCTTTGCTCCTGAAGACTCGCCTGATTGGGTCCGGATCGTTTTGACACTGAACTCGCGCTCACACGCCCGGCCCCCACAGGGCCGGTGAGATCCGACCCTTCCCTACAAATCGGTTCGCCGGAGGTTACGTCACAGACATTTCCTTCGATTAACTCCGTCCGGGGAAGCAAAGTCATCCCGGTTCATCAAGATTCCCCAATCGACATTTGTGTAAAATACGGAATCTTCCTATCCTTGCCAGTTTCACTGGAGCTTTCTAAATCTCCGATCCGATCGAACTTACCCAGAGGATTGTTGGCTGCTGGGTCTGCCTCCGCCCAGGAATTCAGGAGGCGTACCAAGTCACCGCGACCGGACGAGGCAAGGAATGCTGACGAAATCAAAGAGGGGCAGACCTGGGCTGATACTGGGCGTCCTGATGGTCCTCTTGAGCTCCTCGGGATTGGTCCAGGCCCAGCAGAGCGGGCTTTTCCCGCTCCACCCCATCAAGAGGCAGCGGGTCCCTTGTCCCAACGAGGACCCGATTTACAAGCTTTATCGAAATCAGTATTACGGGTACTTCCCGACCCAGTGGAGGAAATTCCCGGAAGGCTGGAATCTGCCCAACCCCGAAGGACCGAACACGGCCCAGGTATTGAAGACTTCTCCGATCGAGGAAACCAAGCCGTTGCCTTCCTCAGGCGAGGGCGAAGAGATGGAGCCAACGCCGGAACGGGGCGGCCAGCGGGCGATTCCCACGCCTCCGCCTGAGAACGAGCGGTCTCCTTTCGAGATGGACCGTCCCGGTGACGCCGGCAACGCAGCTCCCGGCGCCGGGGCGGCGGGACGTCCGTCCCCTGCTCCTCGCGGCACGACCCCGCCGGCTGGCGCAGGGCGTTCGCCCTTCGAGATGCCGCCTGATGACGCGGGAACTGAGCCGGGGCCGGCGACTCCACGGCCCAGAGCCCCCCAGCCGACGCGGCCGTCCCAGGATTCGCCGCTCAATCCGATCTCGCCCGACCTGAGCCCCCCCGGTGATGCTCCCACCTCGCCCCGCACTTCCTTCAGGGATGACCGCGGCCCCCTCAGGGATGACCGCGGCAGAGGCACCGAGGCGTCCGATTCGGGACCGCTTCTGGCAATGCCCGATGCAACCCTGCCCGCCGTCGAAGAGGCAACCCAGCCCGGTAACCCAAACGGCGCCTCTGCAACCGGGGAGATTCTCGGCGGTCCCGGTGCCACCGCCCCTGTGGCGTCGACCGACGCCGGCGCCAATCAGCCATCCGCCACGAACCAGCCTGCCTCTCGCCGCGGCCGCCTGAGCTGGCTATTCTCGGGCAACTCCTTTAGCTGGCTACGACGCTGATTGACTGGCTATGGCATGGCGCGGGTCGTCCGGATCGCGTTTCGCAACCAGAAATATTCAGGCTGCGCTTGGAGGGCCGCCGTGTGGATCGATTCGGTCGGTCCGCACAGCGGCCCTTCCATGGACTGGCTCACAAAGAATCAGCGCCACCGCGTGTTCCGAGCCTCTCTTCCCTTCCTCGCAAGTTTCGTCAATCTGACTAGCCGCCGGCGGCTTCCGCTCGTCACAATCAAGAGCGACAACCACGTGGCAGCCTGGATAACTCACCCGGCCAGCTAACCACGGACTGACAAAGGGACGGGCCGCAGCATGAGACGCTCTCGGAGCCTGGGAATCGCCGCGGCCGTTATCATCACCCTCGTGAGTGCGCTGCTGCTGGCGGAAAGCAGGAACTGGCAGAGCCCCTGGCTGCGGGCCATCCGCCTGCCGGCCGGAATCTGGCTTGCCCTGGTGCCCGTGCTGGTTGTCGTGGGCGTTCTGGTAATCATGCGAGAAAAACGTTTCCGGCAGCGCCAACCGCGAGCCCAGCCAGCGTCCAAACCCGTGCCCGAATCTCTCGATAAGGCCGCGAGCATCCAGGCTAAACGAGCCGGAGAATTCATCGATCGCGTAGCCGACCCCGCGCGTCGGCAAGAACTGGGCCGGGAGCTCTCGCAGATTCAGGACGAGAGCCAGGCTGAACTCAGCACTCTGCGTGTCGTCGTCTTCGGCACCGTCTCGGCCGGGAAGACTTCGCTGATCAATGCCCTTCTAGGTCGCGCCGTGGGCCCAACCGCGGCCGTCATGGGAACGACACAAGAGGGCGCAAGTCACACCTATGAGCTCAAATCGGTCGATGCAGCCGTCTTCCTGACCGATACACCGGGGCTCTCCGATGCGGGCGAGAAGGGCCAGTCCCGCGAGATTGAGGCCCGCGCGCTGGCGGTACGGGCCGATCTCTTGCTGTTTGTCGTCGATCACGACCTGATCCGCAGTGAGTACGAGCCCTTGATCGAGCTGGCCCGGCTGGGCAAGCGGTCAATTATCGTACTCAACAAGAAGGACCGCTTTCCCGAGCCCGATCTGGAGGCGATCATGGCCAAGCTGCGCCAGCGGCTCTCGGGGGTGATCGACCCGGCCGACATCGTCGCCGTCGCGGCCGCTCCCATGCCGCTTTCGGTCCGCATCCAGCGGCCCGACGGGTCGGTCGAGACGGCTCTCGAGATGGAAGAACCCGACATCAGGGCGCTCCGGTTGCGGATTGCCGAAGTCCTGCGCCGGGAGGGCCGTTTCCTGCACGCCGCCAACCTCCTGGTTCGCGGCCGAATCCTCGAGCAGGAAGCTCAGGACCAGCTTGCCCGCGAGCAAGACCAGCGGGCCCTGGAAGTCGTCGAGCACCATCAATGGGTCACCGCCGGCACGGTCTTCGCCAATCCGATTCCTGCACTGGACATCCTGGCCGGCGGAGCCGTTCAGCTTGACATGATCACCGAACTGGCACACGTCTACGGCGCTTCGCTCAGCCCGTCCCAGGTGCGCAGCCTGGCCGGCCAGATGGTCCAGTCAGTGCTCAAGCTTGGCTTGATCGAAGCGGCCACGTCGCTGATCGCCGGTATCTTCAAGCGAACGTTCGTGGGCTTCGCGGCCGGTGGGGCCGTGCAGGCCGTGACCATGTCCTACCTGACCCGCGTGGCCGGCAAGGCGTTCATCGAGTTCTTTCGCCAGGGCCGATCGTGGGGCGAAGCCGGCGTCGATGGCGCCGTGCTCCGCCAGTTTGAGCAGACAAGCCGCACCGAGTTCCTTCAAGACTTCGCTCGCGACGTCATCGATCGCGTGCTCAGCAAGTTCATACGCGGGGCCGGCCCGGGCACGCAAGCCGCCGGTAAGCAGGGGGAGCGATGAAGCTCTTTCCCGACGATCACGAGACGATCACCGGGACAGCCCAGCGCTTGCGGTGGGGCGAGATCTCATGCGCGGACGTGCTGCGGCAATGCCTCGATCGGATCGACCAGATGGAGCACTCGGTGCGGGCGTGGGTAGTCGTCGATCGGCAAGGAGCCAAGGTCCAGGCCCAGGCGCTCGATGCCGAGCTCAAAGCCGGCCAGACCCGCGGACCTCTGCACGGCATTCCGATCGGGGTCAAGGACATCATCGACGTGAAGGGCCTGCCCACGGCCAAAGGTCTGGCCGGCCAGCGCTGGGTGCGTGACGTCGCGCCGGCAACCGTCGATGCAACCGTCGTGGCCAGGCTCCGCCGGGCGGGTGCAGTGATCCTGGGCAAGACCGTCTCGACGCCCTTCGCCTGGATCGACCCGCCGGTCACACGCAATCCCTGGAACATTGAACGGACACCGGGCGGCTCGTCCAGCGGCTCGGCCGCGGCCGTCGCCTGCGGCATGTGCTTAGGAGCGGTTGGCACCCAGACCGGAGGATCGATCACGCGCCCCGCGGCGTTCTGCGGCATCTGCGGCATGAAGCCGACTTTCGGACAGATCGATCGTCAAGGCATCCTGCCCTTGGCCCCCAGCCTCGATCATGTCGGCCCGATGGCCCGTTCGGTTGCCGACCTGCGCGTACTCTACCAGGTGATGCGCGATCCGGATGCTCCCACTTCTCAACCGGAACGATTCGAACCGGCTGGGGGAAAAGAGGATCGGATCATCCACCACTTGACGGAATTTCTTGCCGATCGAACATTGTTCGAAATGCATAAATCCATGGATAGGGCCATGGAGTCCCTCGCACACGGTGAGCTTTGTTCATTGAGCAGCCCTTGTTCCTGTTGGTTTGACCCTGAGCAGCTTCTCAACGCGCATCGCACGGTCCTCGCCGCCCAAGCAGCGGCAACCCATGGTTCGCCGAAAACTTTGCGAGAAAAGTACTTCAGCTTGGAGATGGAGGATCAGTCCTTGCCGCCCCGGCTTTATGAGTTGCTGCAAGAGGGAGCGACGGTCTCCGCGACTGCTTACATTCACGCGCTGGACCTGCGAACTGATCCCAAGCTTCTGAACTCCCCGCTTCATCAATCTTGGGTTTATGCCACACCGGCTGCCGCCGGGCCTGCTCCCGACCTGTCTACGACCGGCGACCCATGTTTCAATGCTCCCTGGAGCTTGCTTGGCTTGCCCACAGTGTCATTTCCGATCGGTCTGTCGGCGGACGGACTGCCACTTGGCGTCCAGTTGATAGGGAAACCCGGCGCAGAGCTTGACCTGCTTCGCATGGCCGAGTGGTGTGAATCCGCGATCCGGGCCAGCGAGGGCACAGAAATATGACCATGCCGATGGACCATGAGGCCAAGGCAAATGCCGAGGCCGGAACCGGATCAGACAGCGGCAAGGCCGCCACCGATCACAAGTCGAGCACGGTCCGAAAGAAGCCTCGCCGCTTCGGTTTCAAGGAAGTTTTGCCGCAGGAGCCCATTCCTCCCGGTAATGGAGAAAAGAAACCGGCAGCCGAAACTGAGGGCGGTGGCGACGCCGTCGATCAGGCGCGCGACAGTCTGGAGGCGACCCTCGCCGGGCTCAAGCTCACGGCTGAGGAAGAAAAAATGCTTTCCAGCGAGCTCGGCCAGCTTCGCGAGCTGTCCAAAAAGCTGGACGAAAACACAATTGAGATCGCGGCGTTCGGGATGGTCAGCCGGGGCAAGTCGTCGGTCCTCAACGCCCTTTTAGGTCGCGACGTCTTCGAGGTCGGGGCCACGCACGGCACCACGGTCACCCGCTCGGCCCAGCGCTGGGAAGAGGGATCCAGAGGTTCATCGGGCCTCGATCAGGCAAGGCTCATTCTGGTCGACACGCCAGGGATCGACGAGGTCGGCGGCGAGGTTCGCGAGACGATGGCGCGCGAGGTCGCCCGGACTGCGGACTTGATACTCTTTATCATCTCTTCCGACATGCAGCGCAGGGAGGTCGAGGCGCTCTCGGAACTGCGGTCGCATCAGAAGCCGATCCTCCTGGTCTTCAACCAGATCGACCGCTACCCCGAAGCTGATCGCCAGCAGATTCACGCCAAGCTCGAGGACGAGCGCGTGAGGGGACTGATTCGCCCGGAGGACATCGTTCTGACCGCGGCTCGTCCCGACCCGATCCGGATCAAGATTCAGCAGCCCGACGGGTCGTCGAAGCTGGTCTGGGAGCGTCCCGCGCCCTTGATCGAACCGCTCAAGACCCGCATTCTGGACGTGCTCGAGCGCGAGGGCAAGGCGCTTGTGGCCCTCAACACGCTCCTCCTGGCGGGCGATTTGCACGAGTAGATCGTCCGCCGCAAGGTCCGCATCCGCGACGAGGCAGCTAGCCGCCTGATCTGGAACTTCTCGATCGCCAAGGGAGCGGCCGTGGGCCTAAACCCGATCGCGGTCGCCGATCTGGCCGGTGGGGTGGTCGTTGACGTCGCCATGATCATGGCGCTGTCGAAGGTGTACGGCATTCCTCTGACCCGTTCGTCGGCGCTCCGTCTCGTACGCGACATGACCATTGCGCTGGGGGCTTTGGGGCTGGTTCAGGTTGCGACCCGGCTGGTGGCCGGCGGCGTCAAGTCGGCGATGGCGGGGCTCACGATCATGACCGGCGGGCTGGCCGGTCCGCTGGCCGCGCTCGGTTATGGAGCCATCGGCCTGACACAGGGTGCCGCGGCGGCCTCGACTTCGTACGTCATCGGCCAGGGGGCCCGGGCCTACCTGCGCCAGGGTTGCCAGTGGGGTCCCAAAGGTATCAAGACGGTCATCCGGCAACTGCTCGTCCAGGCCAAGGCCGACTCCGTCATCGAACGGCTCCGCGACGACCTGAAAAAACGGCTCAAGAAATGACTGTCTCTCGGACTTGAAAATTCAGGTTCAAAGATCGTGCCGCCATGATGACCCGAGCACGCCGCGTCCTGGTCGCCACGCTTGTTCTCTTCTTGCTCGTCGCCGCGATCAGTTACGAGGCGATCTCGACGCGACCCGTGCGTCAGGCGATCCGTGTCTACACGGATCTGATCACCGTGGGCAATCGCCCCGGCCTTTCCGACACCCAGCGGCTCGGCGAAGCGCGCATGCTGTGCTCGGCTCGTTACCTGGCAGCCGGCACACTGGCAGTGGGCCCGGAAGGGGGAATCGCGGGCCTGCCGCGCACGGTCAACAAGAACTTCCAGGCATGGCGTCACGGCGCCGACGTCTGGATCTGTCCGACCAACCGTATCGGCCCGGTTTACCAGTTTGTCCGTGAAAATGGGGACTGGCGGTTCGACGGCCTGGTCGCACTTCTCCGGCCTCGAGGTGAAATCGTTCCGGCCAGCGAGCTGCCCGCGATCGAGGCTCCATGAGCCTGTCCAAAGGCTAGTCGCGGCTCGAGCCCCGCCGACGCTTCGATTCAGCGCCGGACGGCTCCGTCTGGTCCGTACCCGAGGGCTGCGGTTCAACCGCGCCGCCTGCAGGAGACTTGCCGAGCAGTCGGGCGTAACGCACCACTGTGTTGCGATTGACGCCGGCTAACCGGGCGATCTCCCGCACACCTTTGCCATTGCCCAGATAAGTGGTCAATAAAGTGATTTTTTCATCCGAAAGCTGAGCTTTGAACAGTGGACTCCCCTTCCGCTCCGAGAACCTCTTTCCACAAGTTCGACAGAAAAGCAAGCGGCGATCCCCGTGCTTGCCGTATCGGGTCTCGACCCTCAGATTGTTCTTGCCAAGCTTTTGATGGTCAGAGCAGTCGGCATTTGGGCAGCAGAAGCCCGACAGATCGTTACACATAGAGTCGTCTCGATCCACACACTTAGGCGAGCCTGATTTCTCTTTAGTTATCCACCTTAGTTCTCCAAGCCCGAAATCTCGGCTTCAGAGGTATTAGGAAAACGTTTTTGTTTTGAGTTCCTTACTGGCTTGTGCTTTACTGAGACTAATTCCGACGAGGGAATGGACTATCCACAGTCCTTGTTAGATCGCACTAACCATATAAGACAAAAACTCTTACGTAGCCTTTCCGGATTGTCGGGTGAGCCCTTTCTTAGGGCACGAAAAACATCCGTGCTGCGTGCCCTGATCCGATGGGAGGGCAATTGCAAGCAATGACCAAGGGTGAAACGGGCAGAATTCACGCCTGGCTGCAACGACTTCAGTCAGGAGATCAAGGGGCCCTCAACGAGCTGGTTTTGCACTTTGAGCGAAGGCTGCGAGCGCTTACCCAGCGGATGATCCGGGACTATCCTCTTGTGCACCGTTATGAGCAGACCGACGACGTTTTCCAGAGAGCCGTGCTGCGGCTCTGCCGCGCGCTTAAGGCGGTTTCTCCTGCAAGTACGCGTGATCTGTTGCGGCTCTCGGCCGTTCAGGTCCGCCGGGAACTCTTGAATCTGGCACGGTTTCTTCGCACTCGGCCCCGGGTGTTGCAACTGGAGGCCGGGAATCAAACCGGGCGGGCCGCGGGCGAGGAAGCACGTTCGGCCTTGGCCGTCACGGCAGTGAACCTGTCGACGTGCGACGATGATCCACATTTCCTCGATCAGTGGACCGAGTTTCACGAGCACGTCGATCGGCTCCCCGAGGCTGAGCGTGAGGTCTTCGAGCTGATCTGGTACCAGGGGATGACCCAGCAGGAGGTGGCACGGATTCTTTGCGTGTGTATCCGGACTGTCCGGAAGCGTTGGAACGCAGCTCGCCTGGCAGTTTATGACGCGCTTGACGGAAGGCTGCCTGGTAGCTGACCTTGTGCCAGCATGGGCGGTAGCCGAGGAAGCGGGCGCGGATGGCGAGGATTCATGAGCCTTTTCGATACGAAGTGCAAGCAGGTCGAGGCCAGGATCAGCGACATCCTGGCGACCTGGGACGAGTGCCGCGAGCGCGGTGAGAATCGCGACCCCGCGGAGCTCTGCCGCGACTGTCCCGAGCTTATCGCCGAGGTCAAGCGGCGGATCGAGGCTCTGCGGCACTGGAATGGTCTGGCCGATACGGTCGTCGGCAACACAGTGGCATTGCCGGTTGCCCCTCGGGCCGCGTCCTCCGCGATCATCACCCTGAACCTGGTCGACCTGCAATTCCATGCGCAGGGAGGGCTGGGCGCCGTCTTCCAGGCGAACGAGCGCGGGCTCGGCAGGAGCCTGGCGGTCAAGTTCCCCCTCACCTCTGGCAGCGGCCTCGCGGAGCTCGAGCTCCAGCAAAGGTTCCTGCGCGAGGTCAGAGTGACTGCGGCCCTCGAGCACCCGGGCATCGTGCCGGTGCACGGGCTGGGACAGGACGCCGATGGCCGTCTTTGCTACGCCATGCGGTTTGTCACTGGAACGACGCTTAAGACTGCTATTGCGGAATATCACGCCGCGCGGCAGAGCCAGCCGCGGAAGCGTCGCCAGCCGCTTCGCCGCGACGTTCCATTTCGCGCACTCCTTCAGCGGTTCAAGTCAGCCTGTGTAACCGTGGCTTACGCGCACAGTCGAGGATTCTTGCATCGCGACCTCAAGCCCGAGCACATCTTGCTGGGCGATTTCGACGTAACGTTGGTGGTTGACTGGGGGCTGACTAAGCCCTGCAGCGACACCGAGCTAACCCCTTACCCTACCGCGGGGGCCGATTGGCAGAAAGCGGCGTGCGAGCTGCGCACCGAGACCGGAATCGGCACTCTCGGCTTTGCCAGTCCTGAGCAGCAGGCCGGCGACTGGGGCCGCGTCGGTCCGGCCAGCGATGTGTTCAGTCTGGGAGCCACGATGTACGTGCTGCTCTGTGGAGTACCGCCGTTTTCCGGCTCGTCGGCCGCCGAGATTCTGGAGAAAGTGGAGTGCGGGGATGCACTGCCGCCGTCGCGCCGAAACAGCGAGATTCCTTGCCGTCTGGAGGCCATTTGCATAAAGGCGCTGGCGCTACAGCCTGAAGACCGCTACGCCTCCGTCCAAGACCTCGCCGACGATATCGAGTGCTGGCTGGCCGATGCCCCGGTGGCCGCCTATCCCGAACGTTTGAGCATTCGCATCTGGCGATGGATGGACCGCCAGCGAATCGCCCTATTCATGATCGTGGCTGCTGCGGTCAGCGGCCTGTGCGTCGCGAGCTACGGCTGGCACTCGAAGAGGCTCCACGAGGTCGAACTTCGATCGCTGGCGTATGTCTCTGCCGAGCTGAGCGCCCGCGAGCACTTGCTGACCCACCAGCCAGGCTGGGCCACGAAAGGACTCAAGCAGCTTGTTCAGGCGCGGCGCATCAGTACGCCACTTCGCCGCGACGCGGCGCTCCGCAGCCTGGCCGCGGCGTGCCTGGGAGGCATCGACCTGAAGGCCTGCGGACTACTCACTACGGTTCCCGCTGGCTGCCTGGCCTTCAGCCCCGACGGAACCAAGCTGGCCGTCGGCGAGCTTTTCGGCGAGCAGGCCTACAGCGTACTCGTCTTCGATTTGAAGACACGCCAGGAGCGCGAACAGAAGTTTGCGACCGGGGATGACAGCCCTTACCGCTCGGGGGTCTCGGCCGTCGTTTTCAGCCAAGATGGCCGCTTTCTGGCCGCGGGGCTGAGGAGCGGGAAGGTGATCGTCTGGGACCCGGCAAGTTCGACGTTAAGTCCGACTATCGTCGGCCGGCGGCTGGCACGCGTCAGTGGCATAGGGTTCACATCCCACGGCAAGGGGCTCCTCGCCGGCTTTCAAGACGGTGACGTCGTGCTCTGGGAGAGAGGGCCGGAAGAAGAGTGGCGCGAGGTGTACGCCCAGCGGCTACCTGGCGGGCTGGACCAGCTTGCCACAAGTCGCGACGGCTCGCTTGTCACCTGCGTCGGCACGTTCGGTGTGGCCTCGTGCAAGACGGCGAAGCTACGTGAAGGTCTACTCGTGCCGGCCGGTTCAGATGCCATCGTTCGCGTCGCCATCTCGGCCGACGCCCGCAAGCAGGCCTTGGCCTGCGATGCGCACCGCACTCTGACGATAGACACCGGGGCGTCACGCGTGGCCTTGGCTGATCCCGACCTCGGTGTACCCCATCGGGACGAGACCTGTCACCTCGAGTTCAACCTCGACGGTACACTCTTGGCATCGGGCTCCAGCGACAATACGGTCAAGCTCTGGGACGTGGCGGCGATGCGTCTACTCCTCCGGTTGCCGGTCTCCACCGAGTCGGCCGTCATCCCAGCCTTTCAGCCCGGTGGCTGCCTGCTGGCGATCGGCTCCAGCGAAGGGGTTATGCTTCATGAACTGCTCGGGCAAAATCTCTGCACCACGAGGGCACTTTCGCACAAGATCGTCGAGGATTTCGCGTTTCTTCCCGCCGAAAGAACCGACGATTCGACCCCGATCGCAACCCTGCGGTCAAACTCCGGCACAGCGGACGCGGGTGAGCTGGCCGTCGAGATCTGGCCCGGAGCGTCACTCTTGCCTCGCCAGACGGTTGTCCTTGGCATCCGCGGCCGCAACGAGCCCAGCATTCGGCTGGAAGCTCAACCGGCGGGCCGAGAGATCCTACTCCGTCATGGGGCTGGATTGCTGGTGATCCATCTCGACGCCTCTGACAAAAGCCATCAAACGTCGCTCGGAGTACCAACCGTATCGGCTTGCTGGTCACCCGATGGGACGTGCGTCTGGGGAATCACGGAAGATGAACGGGTCATCTCGTGGCAGCTTCCTGATCTGAAGGAGAGAACCCAGTGGAACTACCAGCCGCCCTCGAGCACGAAAGGACGGGTTGGCCTCTCATCACTGGCCGCCGGGGGCCAGTGGGTCGTCGCCGGCACGCGCGCGGGGGCTCTCCTGTTCGTAAGGGCAGCCGACGGCCAGTTCGATCACGCCGCCCTTGCCACCAAGCCAGTAACCGCGGTGGCGCTCAGCCCGGACGAAAAGGTAGCCGTCTGCGGAACCAAGTGCGGCGGCCTTGACCTGGTCCGCGTCCAGGACGGTCAAGTGCTTACTCAGGTGAAAGCCCATGCCGAGATGATTACGGAGATCGCCTTTCACCCCTCGGGAGATTACTTCGCCACCAACTCGCGCGATCGCAACGTGGTTCTCTGGCGACTGGGTCCCTCGTCGATCACCGAACTCATGAGATTCAGCGCACCCTCGGGACAAGCCGCCAGCGCCATCCGCTATAGCTCCGATGGTCAGTCTCTGGGCATCCTGATTGCCCAGGAGCGTGCCGTGCGGGTTTGGGATTTGAGGCGACTCCATCAGGAGCTTCGGACCCTAGGGCTGGACTGGGATGCCGGCAGCGACGGACCGGAGCCCACGCCCGAGCCCTGACGAACCAAGAGCCGGCGGGCCCTCGCAAGATAAATCTTCAGGGCCAGGCCCAGCAAGGCCGTCGCCGCACCGCCAGTGCCCAATAGCATCGCGGTGCCATTCCCCAGGGGGCTGCTCCCGGCCGGTTCAGGTCTGCTGAGAAGTCCGGCAGCCATGAGGATCAGGCCCCAACAGATCAAGAGGAAGGCGACGACCGCCGCGAGCCGCCGGCTCTGATCGATGGGTCTCGCAGGCGCACTGACCACGCGTGGTCCGGCCTCTTCCAGCTTCCGGCTCGAGAGCACAAGCGCAAAGTCGAAGGGACCGCCTGAGGCGGTTTCCACAAGCCGGCAGTTCTGGTCGGCGAGACACTGGAGGCACCAGCCGAAGACGACGCGGCCATTAGGCGCAATGCCTACCGCCTGCGGAACGGCCAGGTCATCACATCGAGTGCAGCGCATGAAAATCCGCCCGCGAATTCCGTCCCGTGTCCAAGGCCGGGCCACCATCCTGCAGGAGTCCAGAGGCTTCCCCCGCCCCTTCTTCATTTCATCATCGGATCGGCATGGCGAGCCGTCAACCGGGGGTCGAATCTGCCGGCGATTCAGCTCGCCCGGATACCGAGCTCTTCAAGCTTCCGATAAAGCGATGAGAGCCCCAGGCCCAGCCGCCGGGCGGCTTCGCGCTTGTCGTCGACACAGTCTTTGAGCACGCGCTGGATGTGATGCCGCTCGTAGTCGCGGACGGCCGCGCGGAGGTTATCGCGCGTTGCTCCGCTCTCGGCATCCGTCTCGATCATCAGACCGGGCGGGAAATCGTCGGGCGTCAGGATAGGTCCGTCCCCCAGGATGACCGCTCGTTCCAGGGCATTGTCCAGCTCACGCACGTTTCCCTTCCAGGGCGCGGCCATGAGACCGCGCACCGTGGCGTTGTCGACTCCTTGAACGTGCTTGCCCAGCCGGGCGGCATGCTTGGCCAGGAGCACGGAAACCAGCTCGGGAATGTCCTCACGGCGGTCGCGCAACGGCGCCAGATGAATCGAGACGACATTGAGGCGGTAGTAAAGATCCTCCCGGAACCGGCCCGCGCCGGCCTCGGCCAGCAGGTCCTTGTTGGTGGCCGTGACCAGTCGAGCGTGGAACGAAACAGTTCGGTTTGCACCAATAGGCAGTACTTCCTTGTTCTCGATGGCGCGGAGTAGTTTGGCCTGGGTCGATTTTGACAGCTCACCGATCTCGTCGAGGAAAACAGTCCCACGGCCGGCCGCGATGAATAACCCCGCATTGTCGCGATCGGCCCCGGTGAAGGCCCCGCGCACGTGGCCAAAGAGCTGGTTTTCCAGCAGGTCGTGAGGAATGGCCGCACAGTTGACAGCCAGGAAGACGGCGTCGGGCTCGGGGCCGAAGGTATGCAGGGCCCTGGCGACCAACTCTTTGCCCGTACCCGATTCGCCCGAGATCAGCACGGTGCTACGGGTCGGGCCGACCTTGCGAATCAAGGTCTTGACGGCCTGTATCGCCGGGCTTCGGCCGACCAAGGTCTCCAGATCTTCGCGGGTGTGAAACTGACGCCGCAACGCCTGGTTTTCCAAGAGTAGCCGGCGATACTTCATGAGCCGGTCGATCTTGGCCAGTAGCTCCTCGAACATCACCGGCTTCATCAGGTAGTCGTGCGCCCCGCGCTGGAATGCGGCCACGGCGTTCTCAACGGTGGCGTAAGCCGTGATCATGATGAAAAGGGTTTCGGGGCGAACCTGGAGCGAGCGGTTCAGGATCGTCAGTCCATCGCCTCCGGGAAGCTGGATATCGCAGAGCACGACATCGGGCTCGAATGATTCGACGAGCCCCAATGCGGCGGGCGTCGCCATGGCGGTGGCGGCGTCGTAGCCCTCGCCCTGGAGGAACTCCTTGAGGGTCGAGGCGATCACCTCTTCATCGTCGACGATCAGCACCCGGCCCTTCGACTCGCGGCCTAGAGCGGTCCGGGAGGCATGATTTGCGCTAGTGGAGACCAAGCTCATCGAGCAGCCTCGGTTTCATATCTGATGATCCCTTGCGGCCCACTCAGGCCCAGATCGCAGCCGGCGAAAAGCTCGGCGATCAGACGCGCGGCAGGGTGGCAACAGTCGCCGCGCGGCTGCCATAGTCGATGCGAGAAGCCTCCGGCCCTTCCGCTGGCACCGCTCGATCCGAGCCACAGTCTCCAGGCACGCATGCGCTCGCAGCAGGCGCGGCCTCGACGGGAAGCCGGATCGTGAAGGCCGAACCCTGCCCCGGCTCAGACTGGAATGTGAGCGTTCCCGAGAACTCCTCGAGAATTTGCCGGCTGATGAAAAGTCCTAGCCCCGTGCCATGCGGCTTGGTGGTAAAGAATGGTTGGAAGAGCCGGCACCGATCCGCCAGCGAGATCCCTCGGCCGTCGTCCTCGACGCAGAGCTCCAGCCAGCCGTCGGCCGCGCCGGCCCGCAGGTTGATATGCCCCTGGTCATCGGTCGCATCGATCGCGTTGAGTACCAGATTGAGGATCACCTGCGTCAGATGATCGCGCGTCACCAGAACGCAGGGCAGGTTCGCGGCAATGTCCGTCGCGATCACCCTCTGCTTGGTCCGATGGTAATACTTGGCGATGCCCAGCGCCTCGTCCACGACCTCGCAGATCCGCGTCCGGCAAGGAATTCGCGACGCCGGCCGCGAGAAGTCGATGAGCTCGCGAATGGTTCGCTCGATCCGGTGCAACTGCCGTCCCGCCAGGTCGAGTTTCTCGGCCGTATAAACATCGGGCCCCCGGCGTTTGAGCATCTGCACCAGCGAGCTCAGCGCCGCCAGCGGGTTGCCAACCTCGTGGGCGATGCCGGCGGCAAGGAGCCCGAACGCCGCCATTTTCTCCTGCTGGATCATCCGGGCCTGCGAGGTCCGCAGAGCGTCGGTGCGCTCGGCGACGCGCTGTTCCAGCTCGGCCCGCGCCAGCACCAGCTCACCGTTGAGCAGCTCAAGCTTCGTTCCGGCCGCCTTCAGAAGCCCCGTCAGCGAGGCGCTGGCCCAGGTCACCCAGGCCATGATCACCAGGGTCAGGGGCCAGGTCGTGCCGGTTCCCCAGTCCGGTCGAAGCGTCCAGGCCAGGGCAAGCAGACTGATGGAATGAAACCCCAGCGTCCACCAGGCCGCGGCCGGCTGATAGCGAATCGCACAGCAGATCAGGGAAAGCAAGTAATACCAGCGAAATGGGCTCTCCAGCCCCCGGTCGTGATAACACAAGAGGGCGATGAAGACCGACTCCATGAACGAGACGAACAGCGGCAGCCGCTTGAGGAAAACCTGTCCCATGCGCCAGAAGACCAGATCGAGCGCCGCGTAGCCGGCCCCGAGCGCAAGGAAGGCGCGCAACGCCGCCGGGTTGTGCAGGCCGCCGCGGGTCTGGACCAGCACGTACCCCATGATGATGCCGAACCAGCGGATCTTCATCACGATCGATTCGGCCGCCAGGTCCCACCTGGGCCGGGCCCCCGAAGGAGCGGGGGGTATCGCTCTGTCCAGCGCTTGCGTCGCCACCAGGAATGCCTTTCCAAAAGTCGCCGAGTCGACACCGCGCGTCGACTCTTCGCCTCGAAAGATCCGTCTCCTGGTGATTATAAACGGCCGGCCGGCGGTTTCGAAGGAAGCCGGCCCTTCTCAAAATGGGCCTGCTCAGCGCGGCCGGATCGGCCCTGGGATCGAGCCTGTCGCACCCTCGGCCGACGGCTCGATCAAGTTCGCGCCGCTGAGGACGGACACGGACCTCGGCAAAAAGACAAAAAGAAAGGACACGTCGCCCCGGACATGAGAGGCGGCTGAAGAAATAGGCAGTTTTGTCCGCTTGCAAGGCATCTAACGAAAGAAGGTGGGGCCGTCGCTTAGAGCGTGGGGACTACGCAGGGGTTCCTGTCAGTTTTGTCAGTGCTCCCCCCTAGGTGTGCCCAAAAATCAAGAAGAGGAGGCGGCTCAAAGGAGAGGCAACGCCGTGCTCAAACGGCAGGCGACGATGTCTTCTTAGACCTCTTCAGAGAAACGTCAGGGGAAGGGGAAAAGGGAAAAGGAGGAAAAGAAGGACAGTCTTCATGCTGGTTCCCGGCTTCCAAACCCATGAAAATCGGCCCTCCTGAGAGGGAATTTCTGAGCGGGCATTTGACGCGCGTGTACGACCGCGGGCAGAGACTGCGGCGCAGCCCACCGGTGCGCCAGCCCCTGTACATTGAGGGAGGAAGCACGATTGGATCGCGCCTACTTCACTTGACTGAAGAATATCTACGCGATCCCAGGGAATACTGTGCTAACCAGCGATCGTCCTCGTCGCTTGCCCCTAAAAAGTGGTCAATCAGCTCGTCCCACAGCACCGGGCACTGAATACGGAGCCATGCATCCTTGGTGGAGACTGACATCCGACGGTAGAGGTCGGGACTGCAGAGAATCCTTATCACGGCATCGGCGAATTTATCGGAGCGTTTCTCGGGAACAAGCATCGCCGCATCCTCGCTGACGATTCCCCTGAACATCGGGTGGTCCGAGCAGAGCACCGGGGTTCTGGTCGCAAACGCCTCATAGAACACGAATGGCAGTCCCTCGGGGTATCTGTGGTGGCTGGGCACCACGACCAGATCAGACGCTCTCATCGATTCCATGACGTGTGCATTCGTTTGCAGGCCCTCAAAATGCACGCGCTCCGCCACTCCCGAATCGCGAGCTCGCGCTGAAAGCTCATCCAGGTCACCTTGGCCGATGATATTGAGCTCAACGTTCCGACCTCGCCGCTTCAGCTCGGCGACAGCGTCGATGGCGTCACCCACTCCCTTCAACTCGCTCACCCCGCCGACAAAGACCAGATGCCAGGGGGCTCCATCGGCCGGCCCGGGCTTGGGATCGTACATATCGGGTGAAGTCATATGCATGTAGTCCCAGGGCACAATCTTCTGCGGATTCACTCCGATCCGTTCGAGGTCTCTACATGCTGGTACGTTGTGATTGGCGACCCAGCGGATCCGAGGAGAGTTCAATAGCCTGGCCAGCCTAAGACAGTGCAATTGATGCTTGGCGGTTCGGGCCAATGCCCTTATCGGCGAGATGCCGGTGGTGCTCAGCGTAAACGAATCGGCGAAGCACGGCAGAGTGTCAATGTTCTGGTGGATCGCCCATCGTATAACCTCCATGAATGGTCCCCCAACAATCAGATTCGTTGGCTGGAATTCCCTGATCTTGGCGAGGATTGGCTCAGTCCGGAAGTCCGCCCCCGAGAGTCCTGCCCCCATCGCCCTAACACCATCGTCCATCACCTCATCGTAGGGTTTCTCACCGAGGCAACAGAGAACTCCGATCATGCCATACTTGCGGCCGATTTCCGCAGTCTTCTCATGGGAGTATCGTTGACTGTGATAAGTCTCGCCCCCCCCGGACTGCAGTTGGATGAACCCGCTGCGATAATCGCCCGAATACTGGATCATAAGCACTCGACGATTCGGAGCAGTTCGAGAACGACCTAGATCACTCACAATCTGACCTCCCCCAGTTCCTTCTTGCTGTACGTTCCGGGTTTGCTTCCCTTGAGCCCTGACGCGACTCGGGCAGACAAATGCAAATGCGGCCGGGACGATGGCGGAGACCAAACCAGCCGATCAAGCCCGGGCAAATGCTGAAATGATATTATCGCACCACTACTCGACCTCGTGCCAGTGCTTTTCGCCTCGCCTCCGCCTCGCACCACAGGGAACGGGAAAAAGGACAGTCTTCTTGCTGGTTCCCGGCTTCCAAACCCATGAAAATCGGCCGTCCTGAGAGGGGATTTTCTGAGCAGTTCGTCATGCCGCCCTGGGGCACCCAGAGATCATGAAAATGGCGATGGGTCGGCGTTATCATGACGCCAGCGGCCTGACTTCGGATCGGAGGTCGTCTGCTGTTTGGTGCTTCGAGCCCGCGGAGCAGAAGCTCGAACATAAAGTCACGCTCGAACCCCGTCAAGACGCCGCGTGACCGGTATTTTCATGGCAGGCAATGTCGAGGCCCATTTTCACTTTTGGGGAATATCTACTCCAGGGTACTGACAAAACTGACAGCCCCCGCCGACGACAAAGAAGGGCATAAGAGCGACGTGCATGTCCTTTCTTCTTCTTTCTCCGAGGACTTCAATAGTCCACCTTGTCACTGCGGTTGTAGTACTCCTTCCACACTTCAACGGATTCCGAGCGCAGCAGCTCCTGCTCGGAGATCGCGCGGTCTTGGATCGGCTTGGCGAACTCGCCATAGATGAAAAGGTCGTCGAAATTGCCGTATTTCTTGGAATCGGCAACCCTCGCGCCGTAGAAAAGCCCATCCAGGCCGGCCCAATACACCGTGGCCAGGCACATCGGGCAGGGTTCTGAGGACGTGTAGAGAATGCAGCCGTCGAGCTTCGGCTTCTTCAGCAGAGCACAGGCCTGACGAATTGCGTGCATCTCGGCGTGCCACGTGGGGTCGTTCTGAGCGATGACGTGATTCACACCGTCGGCGATCACCCTGCCTTCCTTGTCCACGATTACCGCGCCGAATGCGCCGCCCGTCTTGTACTCCACTCCCGCAATCCGGGAGTTGGTGATCGCCCGGCGCATGAATGCCTCATGCTTTTCCCTGGGGAAGCGCGCCATGATCTGCGCCGCGGTGATCCTCGCCTTGTCGCTCGGGACCTGAACAAAGGCCATGGCGGTGCCGGATCTGGCGGCTTGGATCATCCAGATGGCCCCGACGATCACGGCAAAGCCCAGAGATGCGCTGGGCGTCAAACGGGCAGCGCGGCGGCTGAGACTCGACGGTCTAGTCGTCATGCGTTGGCTCCTTCAATCGATGTTTAGACTAAATCATATAGGCAAATGTTGCTTTGACAATCGCCTTGTTCTAGCGACCTGCCACGCGAGCCGCAAGGTGCTGTTCATCAGCCGTTTTCCGTTCGCACGGACCGCCCCGGAAAGCAACTCCTTGAGCAAATCGGCGGAACTCGACAGGGGAATAGAAAGAACCATAGTACAGGAATCCGTCTATGTATGGCTCAGCGCGGAGCTCGCAGGGCGTAAGCGGACAGGCACTTTGACAGAATTGCCATACCCGCAACATACTCAACTGATTCGTGAACCCCAACCCCTGGCGATGAACGGCTTCGAACGAAGGACATGCTCATGGCGAGGTTTGTCATCGCGGGGATAAGTAGCGGGGTTGGGAAGACGACGATCACTGTCGGCTTGATCGCGGCCCTGCGCGGCCGTGGGTTGTCGGTCCAGCCCTTCAAGGTCGGCCCCGACTACATCGACCCGACCTATCACGCGCTGGCCGCCGGCCGCCCTTGCCGTAACCTCGACGCCTGGATGGTTCCGCCGGATCGCGTGCTTGCCTCGTTCCGTCGCGCGACGCGCGACGTCGAGGTAGCGGTGGTCGAGGGGGTGATGGGCCTCTACGACGGATTCGGTTATGACGACGAGGCGGGAAGCACGGCCGCGGCGTCCAAGCTTTTGGACGCGCCCGTGGTCCTGGTCATCGACGCCTCCAAGATGGCCCGGAGCGCCGGGGCGATCGCCCTGGGCTATCGGCGATTCGACCCGGATCTGAACCTCGCCGGATTCATTGTCAACTACGTCGGAGGCGATGGGCACGGCCGGGGAGTCGCGGCAGCCATCGAGCGGGCGACGGGCCTGCCGGTCTTCGGCTGGCTACCGCAAGACCTGAGGCTCGCGATACCCGAGCGATACCTGGGACTCGTCCCTACCCGCGAGCCGGGCCGGTGGATCGACTTCGTCCATGCCGCCGGAGAAGCCGTCACACGGTACCTCGACCTTGACCGGATCCTCGCTGTCGCGCGTCAAGCTCCATCGCTCGGCGAAGCGGAATGGCCGCAGACGGTCGATTCGGTCGCGACGCCCGCCAATGGGGAGCGTCCGCTGATCGCGGTGGCTCGGGATGAGGCGTTCCACTTCACTTATCCCGAAAACCTCGAGCTCCTTGAAGCCGCCGGAGCCCGGATCGCCTTTTTCAGCCCGCTCCGCGACGACCGATTGCCGCCCCGGACTGCGGGCGTGATACTCAGCGGCGGATTCCCGGAACTCTACGCGACGGTTCTCTCCGGCAATGCTCCCCTGCACGCGTCCTTGCGCAATGCCTACGATGGGCGGATGCCGATCTACGCGGAATGCGGCGGCCTGATGTACCTGACCGAGGCCATCGTCGACGACCAGGGGCGCGAACACCCCATGGTCGGGTTGCTGCCGGGTCGGTCGGCGATGTCCGGCCGCCTCACGCTGGGCTACCGCCTGGGCCGGGCGGTGGGCGACTCGTGGATCTTGAAGGCGGGTGAAACAATCCGGGGTCACGAGTTCCATTATTCGACGTGGATCGACCGGCCGGGCGACCTCCCCGCGGCCCTTGAACTGGCCGATCGCGACGTCGACGTTCCCGACAGGCCAGAAGGGGCATACCAGCGCAACCTCTGGGCTTCATATGTGCATCTACACTTCGACGGCCTTCCGGAGCTGGCGTGCCGATTCGTTGCTGCCTGCCGAAGCTGGAGATCCTCTTTGGCGGCAGAAGGGGAGGGCCACCAGTGACCGCGCGAACGCTCATGATCCAAGGGGCGAGCTCGTCGGTCGGCAAGAGTCTGCTGACCGCGGCCCTCTGCCGGATTTTCGCTGGCCGCGGGGTCCGCGTGGCGCCGTTCAAGGCACAAAATATGTCCAACAACGCGGCCGTCTGCGCCGATGGGGCCGAGATCGGCCGCGCCCAGGCGATGCAGGCGGCTGCAGCGGGAATCGAGCCGACCGCCGACATGAATCCGATCTTGCTCAAGCCCGAGGCGGACTCGAGATCGCAGGTGATCGTCGCCGGCCGTCCCTGGAGGACGCTCGCGGCGCGTGAGTATTACACAGTCCGCGAGCAGCTCTGGTCGGAGGTCGTCGCGGCGCTCGGGCGGCTGCGATCAACGTACGATCTGGTGATCATTGAAGGGGCAGGCAGCCCGGCCGAGCTGAATTTTCAAGCGAGCGAGATCGTGAACATGGCCGTCGCCCGCCATGCCCGGTCGCCGGTCCTCCTCGTCGGCGACATCGACCGCGGCGGCGTGTTTGCCCAGTTGCTCGGCACCCTCTGGCTCCTCGACGCGGCGGACCGGGAGCTAGTCCGCGGCCTGATCGTCAACAAGTTCCGGGGAGACCGCTCGCTGTTCGTCGACGGCGAGCGGATCTTGCGAGAGCGTGCCGAGCTGCCGGTCGTTGGGGTGGTCCCGTTCATCCACGGACTTTCGC
>JBKQMU010000155.1:0-6509 GCA_052146555.1 Isosphaeraceae bacterium | reverse complement strand
ACCAATCCCGAATACCCGTTGCACCTGCTGTCCTGGGCGGCGCGTCTCCACGAGATCGGCCTGTCCGTCGCGTACTCGGGCTATCATAAACACTCGGCTTATATCCTGACCCACGCCGACATGCCCGGCTTCTCCAAAATGGAACAAGCACACCTTGCGCTTTTGGTGCTTGCCCATCGCGGAAACATGGAAAAGATGAAGGGCCAGATCACCGACTCGCTCGACTTGGCGATGGTGATGGCGCTGCGTTTGGCGGTGCAGCTCCATCGCAGCCGCAGCGACCTGCGTCTGCCCCCGATGGAAGCTCACTACGACGGTAAGAGATTCGAACTGAGGCTTGATCCGGAATGGCTGGCCGCCCACCCGCTCACCGTCGCATCGTTCAGTGAAGAAGTGAAAGAGTGGAAGAAGCTCGGCGTGGGGCTGCGGGTCCGCGACCTGGAAGCAGTCGAGACCCGCCAAGACCCGGCAGAGGCGGATGGCGGCTAACCGAAGCCGAGATGCTGCTTCGGGATAGGGTGCCCGGCGCCTGAGAACCTCCGCCCCTAAGCTGGTGCCTGATCGCTGGTTCCCAGGACACTATGCCTCACTTCGAAGAATTGAGCAAGGTGTCCCCGGAATGTTCGGTCGCGGACGCGTCTTCTGATCATCGACAACCTGTTCCAGGGTTGGGCTCGTCGGCAGATCGCCAGCCGCCGCGGTCAGGGTCCGCAGCTCTTTGAACCCGAGCAAGTAGACGCAAGCACCTTCCAGGCCGCAGGCGATCATGAGGACGCGGAGGGCCATCATCACGACGGCGCCGCTGGGGTGTCCGACCATCCCCAGCAGATGGCTGCCCACTTCCTCGCTTAAGCCGAGGGCACCGAAGGGGAGTGGGACCGCCATCGTCAAGAGAATAAGGGGCACCATCAAGAAATGGTGGCCCAGGGTCGCGGCCATCCCCGCGCCGAAGAGCGCTTTCCCCAGCAGGAAGAACACCAGCACGGTCAGCCCGTGGCTCAGAACCGACAG
The DNA here is from genome assembly GCA_052146555.1 of Isosphaeraceae bacterium. Classification (GTDB taxonomy): domain Bacteria; phylum Planctomycetota; class Planctomycetia; order Isosphaerales; family Isosphaeraceae; genus Aquisphaera. The sequence continues at coordinate 5,498 of JBKQMU010000155.1, read as the reverse complement.
GACGAGGCCCATCAGGATGGCGCCGGGCCGCTGGCGATAGGTGCTCGACATCGCACTGAGCTCACTCGCGATGTTCGACCACCGGGACGGGAACCGCGAGGCCCGGAGGGCCAAGTTCCAGATCGGCTCGCGGGCAAAGAGCATTGTAACGAGAAAGAGACCGCCCCCAAGCATGGCCGATGCGGCGAGGATCAGCCTGCGCACACCTGTGGTGGCGGGGTTCCAGGCCAGGGCGCCGGCCAGCGCCGCCAGCCCGAGCAGCCCGAGCAGCCCCAGCACCCGATCCATGATCATCGACGCGATCGCCTGCGTTCTCTTGATCTGCATCCGCGACAGGTATGCCGCCTTGACGACGTCTCCCCCTACCGCGCCGGGGATCGCGAGGTTGAAGAGGTAGCCGATGAATCCCAGAAAAATCGAGGTCCGCACCGAGATCCTGCGGTCGAGGACTCGCACCAAGATCGCCCAGCGTCCGAACACAACCACGAGGTTCAACTGCATCAGCAGAAGAGACAACGCCAGCAGCGGCAGGTCCGGGCGGCGATCCGCCAGATCACCGATGGGGCCGCGGTCCCGCCACAGAACCATCGCCAGCAGGCCGAGGCCGATCACGGCGAGGATGCCATGAGCGATTGGTTGGAAACGGGTATGACGCGGCGATTTCAACGGTGTCTTCCCAAAATGGGCCGACGGTGCACCACGACGGCGGCTGCCTTCACAGAAGCCTAGCACGAATCGTCGCGTCGGCATCGTGTTCTAGACTAAGTGCAACGTATGGTGCGAATCCCTGTCCTCGGATCGACGAGCCCATGGCGCGATGGTGGGTTGCCCTGACCGGCCTTTTTCTCAGCGTCTTTGCCGTGGTCGCTCTGTCGGGCCCTGGTCGGATCGACATCGTGGACGGTCAGACCCGCTACGAAGTGGCCCGCAGTCTGGTGGAGCACGGCGACTCGGTCATTCGCGATCCACGGGTCCAGTTCGTGGTCTTCCCGGGTCGTCAGGGCCAACGCTACGCCAAGTACCGGATTCCCCAATCGGCCGCCGGCGTGATCGCGATCTGGGCCGCCGATGCGACCGGCCCGGTCAGCGAGGCCCGGCGACACTTTTTCTTCACCCTGATCGGCGCCGTCGCCTGTGGCGTACTGGCGGTCACCTACGCAGCGGTATTCCGTCAGTCAGGCCTCCGCAAAGTTCAGGCCCTGCTCTGGGCCGCGGCGGGGATCGTCTGCACGCCGAGCTGGTTTTATGGGACCAGCACGTTCGACGATATTTTGGGGGCGGCTGCGGTCGTCCTGGCCGTTTCCGCGTCAATGTGTTGGCGCGGCCGACATTCCATGGCTGGGGCCATCGCGGGCGGGGTAATGGCGGGACTTGCCTTTCACTGCAAGCAGCCGCTGGGACTATTTGTCCTGCCGGTGCTCGGGGCCAATCATGACACCGCTTTGGGCCTGCGCCAACAATGGGGGCGCCTGGCTCTCATCGTCGCGGTTTGTCTGTCCCTGGTAGCTGCGTGTCAGGCGTACGAGCTGTACAAGTTCCCGCCAGGTTCGACCGCCGCTCACGCGACCATGATGAAGAGCTATGTCCCGTTCTGGTCAGGCACTCCTCAGCTCGCCCTGCTGGCGATGGCCTTCAGCTTGAGCGCGGGAGTTGTGTTCTACAATCCCGCCATCCTCATCTGTTGTGTCGGCTGGCAGGCCCGTTGGCGCCACGACCGACTGTTCTGTTGCTACCTGGCCGTCGCGATCGCGATCTTCGTGTTCTTCATTTCGTGTCTGACTTTTTTCAAGGGAGATCCCGCGTGGGGCCCGCGATACCTGACCCCGGTTTTCGCAGTCCTCTGGCTCTTTGCCCCCGCCGGCGCCCAAAAAACGCAACGCTGGGTGGTTGTCGCGGTACTCATTCTGGGCGTGGGCATCCAGCTCGCCGCACTGAGCATCGATCCTCATCGCCTTTACGTCGAGAGAGGCATTCCCTCGGGATTCTATGTCGCCCAGCCGACGCTCTATTTTCACCCCTCGATTGCGCACCTGCTCCATCGCCCGCGCGAGATCGTGGAAGCCATCGAGAGCCGCGAAGAGCGTGCCAAGTGCTTCACTCCCGCACCCGCTTTGACCTTTGCGTTTCCTGTCCTCGACTTCGTCGAGCGTGGTCCGCAATCCATCCGGAAGTATCAGGTTCTCAAAGGTTTTCGCTTCTGGTGGTCGAGCTATCAGGCGCTTGATCGTGGGTCGCGGCCCGTCGACGTCGCCAAGACGGTGGCACTGCTGGCAATCGTGGCTGGGGTGGGCTTGCTCATGCTGGTCGCGGGCGCTGACAAACCGTGAAACGAATCGCGGGCTGGGCTCAACTCGATGATCGCTGCCCGCGCCCCGGACTATTGTCGAAGGCGGCGAGAACTGCCGTTCCGCCGGCCGGTGAATCGCGTTCTAAACTGGAGACGAGGGCGAGTGAGGTCTGTCGCAGGGTCCCCGCGGAGGGCCACTGCTGATGAGGATCGAAGAAGAACATTTCTGCGAGGAAAACTTCGTGCCGCCCTGGGTGCGTTATCAGCATATTGAGCGGTATCGCTGGGCCGCCGAGTTCGTCGTCGGCAAGCGAGTGCTCGACGTGGGGTGCGGATCGGGGTACGGCTCGGCGATGCTGGCTTCGGCGGGGGCAACGCATGTCAAAGGTCCGTGCGAAAACTCTATCCTTCTCGCTTGAGAGAAGGGAAGATCATACTTTGCCCGGTCCGGCTATCCCTCATTCTCCGCCAGTCTCAGCTCGCGGGCCGGAATGTGAACCCGTTTTCAGCAGCTTGAGAATCATCGACCGTGATACTTGGCGTACAGGTCCTTCATCTTGGGTAGCTCAGCGACGCACGGACCGCACCAGGTCGCCCAGAAATCGAGGACAACGACCTTCCCCTTGAGACGCTTGAGCGAGACTTCCGAGCCGCTCGTCGCATCGGTGAATTCAAGTTCGAGCGGTTTGCCGACCATTTCCCTCCGGGCTCGATTTCCTTCGATCGTCCGAGCAAACGGAGTGTCGGGATATTCTTTGATCAGGCGATCTTCCAGGGCCCACCCTTTTTCTCGTCGCGCGTCGCTTCGACGGCCATGAACAACAGCAACGCGCCGCGAGGATCCTTGGGAGCGAGCTTGAAATACTCCTGCATGTGTGACAAGTTCGGTGTCTTCCCAGGGTGTCTGTTGATGGCGGCAAGAGCCCTGAAGTAGGCGGCCTCGATCTTGAGTTTCTGGTTTTGAGTATGGGCGAAAACGTCGTCAATCTCTTTGCGGATCTCGCCAGCCTGAGCATCGATTAAGCGAATGCCCCATCGCTCGGCCATGAGCTTGGGGATGCGGTCATGGTTTGGGGCGACCTTGTACAGTTCCAAGATCAGGTCGGCACTCTTCTTTCTTGTCTACTGGAGCTTGGTTCAAAATTCCCGGGCGTAGGCCGGGTCTCCCTCCTTGCTGGCGTCGAACAAGGGAGGTTTGAGTTGATCAAAGTCCTTGAGGATCTGCGCAGCCGATCGGCCGGAGTCCTGTGCCGGCGCGGAAGAGGAGCCCGACCCGACCAGAGTTAGCACCAACACCGCGAGGATGACCTTCTCGAGCGTACGCATTGTCTGGCCTCTCTCGAATTCGGGAATCAAGGTGAACGATAGCCGACCACGCCGGGTCGGTACGTCGGATCGAGGCATCACAGCTCGCGCGAATATCGGATGCGCCAAGCACGCCAGTGGCAGATCGGCGCCGGGGCAAGCAGCGTCTACGAGCCGATCAGGGCTCTTGATGCAGATCATGATCGTAAGGCACACGTCTTGCGATTCTCAGGGCGCTGAAGTCGCTCGATGACCCGTCCCGGCCCGTCGGAGCTCGCGGCCGTGAAAGCGAGGAAGTCACGCGGCCCAGCGAACCAGGGGCATGCCTTCGGCCGACCGTGAGGTTATCCTGAGGATAGTCCTCTGCGCCATCGTACGATTAATGGCAGATTCAAAATGGCGGATAGTAGGGCGATTGTGCTACAGGAGAAGACCGCGTGGAATTGTGGGTCAAGGTGATGGTGCTTTCGCTCGGCGGTGCGCTGGGCGTCAATGTTCGCTACTGGATGGGGGCCTGGATCAGCCGCTGGGCCAGTCCCCAGTTCCCCTGGCCCACCTTCACCATCAATGTCTCGGGCTCGTTCGCGATCGGATTCCTGGCGGTATTGCTGGCTCGCTGGCTGCCCCATCCGAATATCCGCTTGCTTGTGATCGTCGGCTTCTTAGGCGGTTATACGACGTTTTCTTCGTACTCGTACGAGACTCTCACATTGGCCGAGCGCGGCGAGCTCGCGCTGGCTCTCGTTTACGTGACTTCGAGCGTAATTCTGGGACTCGCGGCAGTGGGCTCCGGTGTTGCGCTTGCCCGGATGCTCGTTCCGGCCGGCTGAGCGTTCAAGACGGAGCCGTGATCATGATTCCCTCCGACGCCCGGTTGCTGAGGCTGCATGTGAGGGCAAGTCAAACCCACGCGAGCAAGCCGCTGTACCGGGTGATCGTCGAAGAGGCTCGGGCGCTGGGGCTGGCCGGCGCCTCGGTCTTCCCGGCCGAGCTTGCCATCGGACGGCACGGCCGGATCCACGACGCGCGGAGCGAGTATACCTCGTACGACATGCCCGTCGACATCGAGATCGTCGATGTTCCGCAGCGCATCAAAAGCCTGCTCGAACGCCTACGACCGATGGGCATTGATATCTTCGGCACGATCGAGCCGGTACGCGTGCTCCATTACGCTCCGCACCGATCAAAAACGGACGAAACCGGAGCCGAATCCGCACCCTGACCGAGGGAGGGGTCCATGCCCGTGGAAGGCGACGGTCGTCGGGTGACGATCTATGTCGGCAGCTCGGATACCTGGCACGGACGCAACTTGGCCATTGCAATCGTCGAGCGGTGCCGGTCCGAAGGGATGGCCGGCGCGACGGTTAGCCGCGGCATCATGGGGTTTGGCAAGCAGTCGCGGATCCACCGCTCACACCTGCTGGGGCTCTCCGAAGATCTTCCCGAGCGGGTCGAGATCGTCGATCGTCCCGACCGGATCGACCGCATCCTGCCGATCCTCCAAGAGATGGTCGACGGCGGCCTCATCATGATTCAGGACGTCAGCGTTCTCAAGTACACGGGGCACAACCCGCCGGCAAACCCGAAGAATCCGAGCAGGTAGTCGGATTCCTCCGGTAGGACTAAGAATCCGTGTGGACTTAAGCTGAGTAATTGAGAACACAATCAATGGTCACTTACTATCACGCAACTCCTCACTCGTCGGGATAGGGGTAGGGAAGACCAAAGGTCTCCCCTCCCTCCGAACCGGACTGGCGGTTCTCCCGCATCCGGCTCTCTGTCAGATGGTGTTACCTCCGAGAGGATTGACGGGCCACAGCATGGGCCTCGGCCAGACTAAAAAGCCCATGTTGGGTGAAAAAGGCGTTGGGCCAGCGTTGATGATCCGCACCGCGGCCACGGCCGC
>JBKQMU010000154.1:0-8204 GCA_052146555.1 Isosphaeraceae bacterium | reverse complement strand
AGTATGGCGACAGCCCTCGGTCTTTGCTACCCATTTGCGGCTGGCCCAGGTCGCTCTCACGATCCCGGGGGGGCTTTCCGGATCCGCACTCTCACCTGCTTTTCTGGGCTCGGCGCCCGACGACCCTGCCATCTTCGTCCCATCGGCCCGCTCCCAATTTCGGAGTCACGGGGCCCGTGCAATCCTCGGAGACCACCGTAGGCCCGACCTCCCCTCCAGTAGTACAGACTCGTGAGCCTGAAGGGGCCTCGCATGATTGTAACGAATGCTGCAGCGCAAGGCCTTGCGCCTCCCGCACCGGTAAGCGCCCACAACGTGGGGTCTCGTTCCTCGCTGGATCATGTCGATGGTTGCGGGAACTGCCGCCGTGACGAGCGCTCCCAAAGGCAGCTTCTCAGGGCCGGCTTCTTGTTTACCGCGAATAGACCAAGAGCTCCTGGTCCGGTCCGCCGACGCTCCATTATCAACGACCGGCAAGTGGGCTAGAAATGCGCGGAAGAGAGGCTTATCCTTCGCCGTTGTTTCCACCAGGGATGAATCTTACGCCGGCATGGAGGCTGAAGGAATGCCGTACCATTGGCCCGCAGACACGGATTTCGCGTACGTCGAGCTCGACGTCCTTGACCGCGATTGTTCTGTCTGTGGACGTAGGATGTACGTCTGCGATCATCGACACCGCCGCCTGCACACCCTCGAAGGGCCGTTGCATCTGACCTGCAAGTTGAACCATTGCCCCGATCCCCATTGTCGGGGACGCGGCACGACCAAAAGCCCTGAAATGGAATGCACAATCGCTCCACCCCAGTGGGCGATCGGCTGGGATGTTCTTGTCTGGATCGGGCATCGCCGCTTCTCGCGCCATTGGGCAATTTCCCAGATCCAAGCCGAGCTTGTGGACACCTACGGCATCAAGCTCTCCGAGCGCTCCCTCAGCCGATACGCGGAGCATTACCAGACGATGCTCGCCGCGCGGCAGCAAGACTCCGAGCGCCTCCGCCGGGAGTACGAAGGGACCGACACCATCATTCTCACGATCGACGGATTGCAACCGGAGAAAGGGCATGAGGCGCTGTATGTTGTGCGAGAACTGACCCGGAAACGCGTTTGGTTTGCCGAGGCGCTGATTTCCGCCACGGAAGATGAAGTGCGGCGGTTGATTGCCATGGCCAAAGAGCAAGCCCAAGCGCTGGGTAAGTCGGTTAAGCTTTGGATCTCGGACAAGCAAGACGCTTTCGTCAAAGGAATCGCCGCGGAGTTCCCGGAGGTGCCACACCGGTATTGTGGCAACCATTTCGTGCGCGATCTGGCCAAGCCCGTCCTCGAAGCTGACAGCCACGCCAAGGTGCAGATGCGGAGAAAGGTGCGTGGCCTGCGAGGCATCGAGCAAGCCATCCTGAAGCAGGAGCGGGAGTCGGCCAGAGACCATAGGGTGATGATCCAACCCGAGGCGGCCCTTCCGGCGTTGCCTGTCCCGGTCCAGGAAGGCACTGCCGCGTTGTCTTCGGCAGCACAGGTTGTATTGGATTATTCTGCAGCCGTGCGTGGCATCCTCAACGATGACCAAGGCGGACCCCTTCACCCGCCTGGCCTGCGGATGGCCGAGGCCTTGGGAGAAGTCCGAGAGTCGATCCAACGGAACTTGAACGCGAAAAAAGGGGATTCGCGGAACGGCAACTGGAACGTTTAGGCGGTTGCATCGACCGTGGTTTGAAGCTAGTCGAGAGCGAGCAAGCGACGATCCGAGAGCATGTGGAGGAAATCAAGAAAGTTGCCGCGACCCTCGATCCGGCCACGGGGAATTGCCAGCAGCGACGCCGGAAATTTCAGAGCTTGAGGCGGAGGTTGCAAGGGGCCCCCGATCGGATTCATAAGCATATGGCGCGGCTGATGACCGCTTTCTGCGTTGGTCTCTTTGCCGGCGGAGACGAGTTCGCTGACATTCGGGACAATCTCGATCTCGAACGGTTTTTCCGCTTGCCCAAAAGCCACCAGCGGCGAATTCACGGCCATCGCCATGCTGGGGTCCGGATCGTTCAGGAGGGGCCGACGCTTGTGCTCGTACTGGATGCACACAGCGCCCATCCAGGCCCGTTTGCCCCCGAAGACCTCATGCCGTATCGGAATGCTCGGGCACCAGAATGTCAGCAGAGGGCGATGGCCCGGCGCAAAATCATGCGAACAGCACGATCCAAGAAAAAGCGCGGACAACTCCTACAGGACCTGGAACGTCGTTATCTTGCGGCTTTCTAGCCCATTTGTCGGTCGTTGTCCATTATTGATGGTCGTTGTGGTGACCAAGAGCGACCACATTGAGCTTTCTTGGCGAAGGCATCGTGATCTACTTGCCCCAATTTCGGGAATCGCGACTATCGGTAGGTCATGTTCGAGGCCTAAAGACAGGAAGGTCCTGTCCGGGCCTGTGGAATTTGACCCAGAGTGGAATTTGACCCAGAGAGGATGTTACCCGATGGGCGCTCTATTCCCCCACAACACGAATCCAACGGATACCCCCAGTCGTTACCCGCTCTCTCGGACGGGTGGCCATTCTGCAGGCTTCGAACAGAGATGCGAACTCATCTCCCAGTCCGAAATTCAGGAACTGCGTGAACTCAAGGAGCAAATGCGGAAGGTTCGTGCTTGCCACGACAGGGCCAAGGCCGAAATCATCGACAAACTCCGAAGAGGCGTCCCTGTGCAACAAGGTTCTTGGAATGTGCGACTGATCACTCGGAACAACCGCTTCTTATCGGCGAAGTCGCTCCTTCCTCTCTTTGGTAAGGCCGAGGTTGAGCGATTGAAAAACCAAGTCCAGCCCACAATCTCCTATTCGGTGGAGATTTCTGAGACGGACTGATTACATCCTGGGCTGACCTCTCCGGCGAGTCGGCCCACACATTTCCCGATTTCGAACAGGCAGTTGGTAAGGCCTGCGAAAAGCAGGACGTTATCGCGACTTCTTCCAAAGGAGAGAGCTCTGTGTCTGAAAAGCGAATCGAATCCCGACGTCTCGAAGATCTGAAGAGCCACCCTCGGCAGGCGGAACTCTTTTCCGACTTGAACGAGGCGGAGTTCGAGAGATTGAAGCAGAGCTTGGGCGAAGGCTTGAACGTTCCTATCGAGATCACGCAGGACAATGTTGTGATCGACGGGCATCAGCGGCTGAGAGCCGCTCGGGAGCTCGGCTGGGAAAAGATCCAGGTGTGGGTCCGAGATGACCTGAAGAACCAGCAGGCAATCGATCAACGGCACATCGAGGCGAACCTCGACCGGCGGCAACTCACCCGCCTCGAGCAGGCACGCCTGATCAGAGCATTGTGCGACCTAGAGCGGAACATTCACCCTCGCCGGTATGACGCTTTTCAGGGTGATATCCGTGATCGCATCGGAAAGCGCTTTGGCATCGACGGTCGGACCGCCCAGCGGTGGATGAACCTGCTCAATACTCCGCCAGAGATCCAGGACGCATTCTTGCGGGGCAAGCTGACCATGACCCTTGCCGAGAAGGTGTCGCATCTACCAGATGAGCTGAAAAAAAAGATGGTTAATCGGATCCAAGCGGGTGAGGATCCTGTCCAGGTGGTCAGAGCGATGCTAGCGCAGCAAAGGAAACCGGAGAAGCAATCGGAGAGGTTACGGAAGACCGTCGACGAGCTAGAAGAGATCGCGAAGCTTCTCGACAAGGTCGACGTCGATACCAATCTGACCGCTGAGGAGGCCAAGCTGGGCCTCGATGTGTTGACACGATGCACTAAACGGTGTCGTGGGCTGGCTGATCAGCTGGAACGGGCGGCCAAGGCCGTTGAGGCGGGCTCGGGCAAGCGACAGTCAACACTCGAGGACGTGAATGCTGCCTGAGGGCTCTTCTCTGAGTTGTGGAGACGATTATGGAACGAACAACCATGGAATCCGAGCCACCCGTGATCAAGTTCTATCAGGTAGATGGCTACACGGAGGTCGAGCCTGGACTGCCCCCGTGGCTCTTGCGAGAGCTTACGGTTTCGGGGAGGCGATTCACCTTGGGGGGAAAGCGTGGTTTTCAGACAGTCATGGAAGACGTTCGCCTGTACGACGTAGGACCACTAGGAAAAATGCGCATCTTGACTGGCCTGGTGCCCCGGGTCTCCGAAAGCCTCGGGCAGGCAGGTTATCGCGGGACGATCAATGGGAGGATCTACAACACAGAGGAATCCCCGTCCTGGGACGGCTTCCAGCGAGCTGATCTCGGCACGGCGGCAACGCTACGTGCGTTGGAGATCGAGCCTCGAGGCCAGATCATGGTCAGTTCCGCCTCCGCAGTGTTTGAGGGAATCATACTGATCTGCCGGTTCTTCCGCGGCAAGATCATGGTCGTAGCCGAAAGCCGCCAGGAAATGTACCGCCTCGCGCACCGCCTAAGAAGAAGGCTCGATGAGCCCGTGGTCTGCATCACGAAAGGGTTCACTCTTACCGAATCCCGGATTGAAGTCGGGACTGTGGGCAGCTTGGATCTAATGCTTGCTGATGTGGTAATCCTGGCGAGGGCGAATCAGGCCGTCCTGGCGAAGACGCGTGAGGACCTGATCTGCTTGCCCCGACAACGTATCTACGGTCTGCGACTGGTCCCAGAGCAAGAGAGCTCGCGGAGGAACCTGCTCCTCGAGGGAATCATAGGCCCCGTACTCGCCCATGTCGGGCCCATCTGGAAGCGACCACGCACGGTCGCGGTAATCTTGGCTGACTGGCGATGCAGGAGCGCATCCTGCGGCCAATTCGGGCTGGAATGGAAGCGCCACGCGATCTGGCGGAATTCTGAACGCAACAATGCGATTGCTGGCATAGCACGAGCCATGATCGCAGGCGACCTCGTGGCGCTCGGGGAGCACGGCATCTTCCCTGATGCCAACGGCGAAGCGATTCTCGTCAAACATGCCAGCAGAGTCGCGATCTTGGTTGAGAGTCCGGAGCACGCTAGAGCGATCGGAGCCAGGTTACCTGGGTGGCACCTCGTTATTGGCCAATCTGAAAGTTCTGTGGAGCGGCCACAATTGACCGAAAGCTCACCGAATCATGCCGAGCCTACGAGTCACATTCGCCCCGACCGGATGATCATCACTCGGGTCGGGGCCTCATGGTTTCCGATGAGCACCTTGGACGTCCTTATCCGCGCTGACGGATTGCCCTGGCCAATGGAAGTTCCCGACCTCCTCGCAGGAACCAGGGACGGAAAACCAAGTCAGTTGCTGGTGATCGATCTCCGCGATGAGTTTGACGAGATCGCGCTGCAAGCAACTCGGCGGCGTATCGCAGATTACCAGCGCCGGAGATGGGAAGTGTTGGGCGGCCCACAAATCCTTGAACGAGCTGTTTTCGAATAAGGTTATTCGTAACAGGTTAGCCGGCTGAAGTTGGTGTTGGCGAATCCGGAGGATTGTTTTATGACAAAGGCCCCACGAGTGAGGAACGGATTCCGCAGAGATGGTACCGCTCGACTTGCCACTGGGGCCTGCGCTTACCGAGCAGCAGGCGCGCGAAATCTTCGCTCAAGGCGAAGAGGCGGTTGTGTTCGCGCTGCTCGCACTCGCGAAGTTGGCCGCTCAGGGCAATCCGGCCTCCGACAGCAATTCGCACGCCGCTCCCTCCGGCATGAAACCGACACATCTCAAGCCCAGGAACCACGGGCAAGCGAAAGAAGAAGCCGGGCCGCAAGCCAGGGCATGTGGGAACACGCCGTCCAAAGCCACCGCCCGAGCGTGTCGACGCCCGCGAAGAACATCAGGCCGACTGTTGTCCCAATTGCGGCGGTCCTCTGAACCGCTGCGCGGAGACGCGCCAGCGCTATATCGAAGACATTCCGCGAGACGTCCGGCCGGTCGTGACCGAACATGTTATCCACCGCGACTGGTGTCCGCAGTGTCAAAAGAAAGTCGAGCCGCCCGTTGCCGACGCGTTGCGCGGCTCGCCCCTGGGGCATCGCGTGTTGGTGCTCACCGCTTGGCTGCACTACGCCCTGGGCAACACGCTGGCGCAGATCATCGATGTGCTCGGTTTCCACCTCCAGTTCCGGCTCACCCGCGGCGGCTTGCTGCAGATGTGGTACCGGCTGCAAGAAGTGCTCTATCCCTGGTACGAGCAGATCCAACGCGACGCGTTGGACTCGGCAGTCCTGCACGCCGACGAGACTGGTTGGCGGGTCAACGGCAGAACACACTGGCTGTGGTGCTTTACGACTCCCCGGTTGACGTATTACATGATCCACCGCTCGCGCGGACATCCCGCGTTGCTCGAGTTTTTCAGCACCGAATTCGCCGGGATCCTTGTGAGCGACTTCTGGGGCGCTTACAACGCGGTGGCCTGCGCGCTGCGGCAGACTTGCCTGGTTCACTTGCTGCGCGACTTGAAACAGGTGGAGAAGTACAAATCGACGGCCCACGACTGGCCTGCGTTTGCGAAGTTGTTGCGGCGACTCTTGGGCGACGCGATCCGGCTTTGGCGACTGCGCGGGGAACTGCCCGCCGAAACATACGCCTCGCGGCGCGCGCGGCTGACGCAGCGCTTGGAGGCGCTGCTCGAGACGGCCTGGCGCAACGGCGAGGCGCGGCGACTGATCAAGCGCCTGCGACGGCACCAAGCCGACTTGTTTACGTTTCTCGATCACGATGGAGTCCCCTTCGACAACAACCACGCCGAGCGCGAGGTGCGTCCGGCAGTGATCATCCGCAAGAACAGCTACGGCAACCGGAGCGAAGTCGGCGCCGATGCGCAGGCGGTGTTGATGACCATCTTCCGCACTCTCAAGCAACGCGGCCACCAACCGACGCAAACGATCGTTCAAGCCTTGAGAACCTACGTTCTCACCGGACAATTGCCACAACTCCCGCAATAGCCACGTCAGACCGCTAACCTGTTACGGTTATTCAATGCTCGGCGGCACAGCGCAACCCGGAGAGCCGGACACAATGTCCGGGAATTACGATCGGATTCGTGTGTCCCGAATAAGCTTATTCACCTCGGAAATCGCGGACAGAAAGTGCTGCAGGACGGATAAGCCGCCCCCGAGCAACGCGTGGTGATGTCTGTCTTCTGGGCCGGAAAACAGACGTCGCACCGGCGGATCCGGCGGACAGAGAGACCGGGGAATCGAGTTATGAGGCTGGTTGTTCAGGAGCCTTTGCCGGGGGCTCGCAGGAAGAAGCACGAGGGCCGAGAAGATCTCGCGAGAACGATCAACGGCACCTCCTGACGTATGCGAACAGGCTGCCGGAGGCCGGGGCCGAGTGCCGCAAAGAGGAATAGATGCCAGAGAATCACGCAACCGTTTGTTTCAAATGCGGCATCGCGATTAGCCTCGATAGTGAGGGCTATGACGCCACGAGGAGTCCTGGCCCGCCGGAATGCGGGCCTGGGCTCTGATGGACAATCGGTTTTGGTATGTCACAGGAGGCAGAATACGTGAATGGTCCTCGCAGTTGTGATTCGAACGAAATCGGCAGAGCCGTCTACCTCGGTGATATTCCTTCCTGTGTTGCGGGCTGGTATTTCCATGCGGCGTCCGCTCTCCCAGGCGAACGCGTCAGCCTAGTCCGCGAGCCGGGAAACCCCCATGGCCAGCGCGCACTTATAGGTAATCTTGGTAATTTGTAATGCTTGCGCCCTGGAGTGTTTTCGTGTATACCTTCCCCTGTGTGGCTTCTACAAAAGCAGCGCAACAGGGGGTGAACCATGGCAGACACGCAACGGATCGGGATCGATGAGATCGTTCGACATTTCGAGGAACTGGAGGACCCGCGCTCTGAGGTCAACCTCCGGCACCCCTTGCGGAGTGTGGTCGTCATCGGTTTGCTGGCGGTGCTCGCGGGTGCCGGCGGGCCGACGGCAATCACACAGTGGGCCGTCCTGAAACAAGAGTTTCTCGTGCAGGTGCTCGACTTGCCCAACGGGATCCCCAGTAAGGATGTCTTCCGCCGTGTTCTAATGGCTTTGAAACCGGCCGCTTTCCAGGCCTGCTTCGCCAACTGGCTGCAGTCGTTGCGTGCCGAGGCGACCGCGGTGACCGGAGTGGAGCAACCCATCCTGGCGGTGGACGGCAAGACCGCACGACGGAGCCACGATCGCACCAAAGGCCTGGGCGCCTTGCATTCAGTCAGCGTCTGGGCCAGCGAGTTTGGCCTGTCGCTGGGGCAAGTGGCGTGCGCTGAGAAATCGAACGAAATCACGGCAATTCCTGA
>JBKQMU010000153.1:0-22647 GCA_052146555.1 Isosphaeraceae bacterium | reverse complement strand
TGACTCAAGCTTGGCACGCTCTTCCTGGGACAGAACAATCGGGGGAGCAGGAGGAAAAGCCATGGGAGACGTCCGTGTCTCGAATCTCATAAAGCATCACACAGCGAGACGATAGAGAACACCTTCTTGCCCAGACTGACCAGACCAGATCGACGAGGGCGGCCAAATACAAAACAGACATCTAGAGCGGAGCCTGCCTCGAACCAAATCCGTTGGATCAGCAACGTGTTGTTCATTGTCGACAAAATCGTATACTGCTCTGTAGACAGGCGAGGCGCAGTGTTTCTTCGTACGCCTATAATTGGATTTGTGTGTGCACTCTCGGCGAGGTTTCTCGCCGGCGGCGCCGGCATTTTTCCGAGCCAAGGGGAGGGTCACGAATGAAAAGCCTGACCGTGCGAGTTTCCAGGCCCGCCCACGCAATCCTTCGTTCCCTGGCCGAGGAGACAAACGAGTCGATGACGGAGGTTTTGGAGAAGGCGATCGAGTCCTATCGGAGGCTGCGTTTCCTCGCCGGTCTGAATGCCGATTTTGCCGCCTTGCGCGCCGATGGCGCCGGCTGGCAGGAAGAGCTCACCGAGCGCAAGGATTGGGACGCCACACTTTCTGACGGCCTCGAGGATTGACGGTCGATGGCGCGTCAGGCACCGGCTCGCGGCGAAGTCTGGGACGCCGATCTGAACCCGCCTCGTGGCCACGAGCAGGGAGGGACACGGCCAGTATTGGTCGTTTCCGTGGACCCGTTCAATCAGGGTGCCAGCGGCCTCGTGATCGTCGTTCCGATCTCTTCCAAGGACAAGCGTGTCCGATCCCAGGTCGCGATCGACCCGCCCGAAGGTGGTCTCGATGTCAGAAGCTTCGCCAAGTGCGAGGCAGTGCGGTCGATCTCGGTCGACCGACTGATCCGCTGCCGCGGAATGCTTACGCCGAACGTCTTGAGCGAGGTGGAGCTGCGCCTGCGGTTCCTGATGGGCCTGTGATCTCTAGCGCCGACTCCCACTGCCCACTGCCTAGCATTCCATGGGGACTGGTATCATGGCATCAACTGTTGAGGCCCACGGCGAATGAGCGATCAAGGACTTAGTAACGAAGGACCAGAAGAGCCCGGCGTGGACGCGCCCTTGCGTGAGGCTGCCGAGTCGATTGCCAGAGGCGATGGGGCAGGGCCGGTGGCCGTCTGGTCGAAGCGGGTGCTGGCCGAGATCGGCAAGGTCTACATCGGTCAGGACCGGCTGGTCCGGGGTGTGCTCACAGCGCTTTTGGCCGAGGGCCACGTGCTCATCGAGAGCGTGCCGGGATTGGGAAAGACGCTCCTGGTCCGTGCCCTGGGCCAGCTTCTGGGCTGCCGGTTTACGCGCATACAGTTCACGCCCGACCTGATGCCCTCAGACGTGACCGGTTCGCCCATCTTTGACGAGCGGATCCACGATTTCCGGTTTCGGCCCGGGCCGGTCTTCACCCAGTTGCTTTTGGCCGACGAGATCAACCGGGCCCCCGCCAAGACGCACTCCGCGCTCTTGGAGATCATGCAAGAAAACCGCGTGACCATTGACGGCGTGAATCATCCCATCGAACCGCCGTTCCTGGTGCTGGCGACGCAGAACCCGATCGAATCCGAAGGCACGTACAATCTGCCCGAGGCTCAGCTCGACCGGTTCCTCTTCAAGCTGATCGTTGATTACCCGAGCGAGTCCGAGGAAGTGAACATCCTCCGGCTGCACACGCGGGAAACGCCTCCCGACCGGAACCTGGCGGAGCAGCTCGCGGCGGTGACCGACCCGGTCGAAGTGCAGACGATGCAGCGAAAGTGTGCGGAAGTGCTGGTGGATGATCGCGTCCTCGGCTACATCGCGTCTTTGGTGCGCACGACCCGCCGCTGGCCGGCCTTCGCGCTGGGAGTCTCGCCACGGGCGGGCGTAGCCATCCTGCGCGGAGCGCGGGCGGTCGCTGCCCTCGAGGGGCGCGACTACACGGTTCCGGACGACGTCCAGGAGGTGGTCCTGCCGGCCTTGCGGCATCGCGTGATGCTCACGCCGGAGGCCGAGATCGAGGGCCGATCCGCCGATCTCCTGCTGACCGAGCTCGTCCGGTCGGTCGAGGTCCCCCTGCGATGAGCCTGCCTTTGATCTGGCCCGCGAAGCCACTGGCGCAGGCTTTGCTCTTGCCGGCGCTTTTGTCGCTGGCGGTCTTCGCGACCGAGGCCATCAAGCCGGTGGTGCTGGCGCTTGACCTGATGGTGGCCCTGGCCGCGATCTTCGACCTGCTCAGCTTACGCGGTGCGGCCAAGCTGCAGGTCGTGCGCCAGTGCGGGACGACCTGCTCGCTGGGGGAGCGGCAGCAAGTGACCCTTCTGGTCGAGAATCCGACCCGGCGCGGGCGGCGGCTGCGGCTCCGCGACGACGTGCCCGCTACGTTTCAAGCCGACCCGAACGAGTTCCAGCTCGACATTCCCGGGCAGAGTCGGGTCGAGCTGGAGTACAGCCTGGTTCCCGGCCGGCGCGGGACTTATGTCTTCGAGCAGGTCGATGCGCTCGTGCAGAGCCGGCTGGGGCTCTGGCAATGCTCGGTCGCTGCTCCGGCGCGTACCGAGCTGCGCGTCTATCCGGACGTCCGGCAGATCGCGCGGTACACGATGCTGGCCCGCCGCGACCGGCTCAGCGTGCTGGGCCTGCGAACTTCACGGCGGTTAGGTACGGATAACGAATTCGAGCGGCTGCGCGAGTATATCGAGGGGGACGACCCGCGGCATTTGGATTGGCGCGCCACCGCCCGCCGCCGCAAGCTGACCGTCCGCGCCTTCCAGCATGACCAGAGCCAGCGCGTGCTCTTTTTGATCGACTGCGGGCGGATGATGGCCGGCGACACTGGCGGCTCGCTCGCTCCGCTGGATCACGCGCTCAACGCCATGCTGCTGCTTGCGCACGTGGCCTTGATTCGCAACGACCAGGTCGGGCTCTTGGCGTTTTCCGACCGCGTTCGTGCCTATGTTCCCCCCTCCGGCGGTCCACAGCGGATCCGTCGGCTGGTGCATGCCGTCCACAACGTCTTTCCCGAACCGGTCGAGCCCCGATACGACCGAGCGTTCCTCGAGCTGGAAAAGCGGTGCCGCAAGCGGTCGCTTCTGGTCTTGCTCACAAACCTGTTCGACGAAGTCAGTTCGCAACTAGTGACGGAATATCTGGGAAACCTCAAGGGCCGGCACTTGCCGCTGGCGGTGCTGTTGCGCGATCATGACCTTTTTGCTCTGGCCGACGGCGCGACCGAACCGGGCGGCTCACTCTACCGAGGGGCCGCTGCCGCCGACCTCCTGAACTGGCGCGAGCGAGCACTCGCGAATTTGCGCCAGCGCGGCGTGCTGACGCTCGACGTCTTCCCCGAAGAGCTGACCGGCGATCTGATCACCCGTTACCTGGAAATCAAGGCACGCCACCTGCTCTAAGCGCCTCCGCGCCACCGTGAGTTCCGATCGATGGTTTACGGCCCGCAAGCTCCGCTGCCCGATGATGAGGACAACCCGTACGCGCCGCCGCGTAGCGAGACCGGAAAGGGGCATCATACCCCGCCGCGCAGGCATTATGCCCCGCCGCGCGGGATGGTCCCTTTCGAGCTCGACTCTCTGCTTCGTGCGACCTGGTCGCTTTACGCCCAGCGTCTGGGCGCTTGCATCGCCGTCTGCTGGACGGTGATGGCGCTCATTTGGGCCGCCCAGTTTCTGCAGCGCGCACTGATGCAGTCGGCAGCCAGAGCCCCCGGCGATCAGTTCACTTACTTCTTGGTCCAGTTCGGACTGATTTTCGGCGGCTACCTGCTGAACGTCTGGCTGAGCATCGGCCAGAGCCTGGCCCTCCTGGGACTGGCGCGGGGCGAGCTTTCCATCTTCGATCGGATCGTCCAAGGAGGCCGCTACCTGCTGACGACTCTTCTGGCGGGCCTGCTCTTTCTGGCGACGATCATACTGACTGTCCTGGTTTGCACGATCTGGCTTCCCGTTCTCGCTGCTCTTCTTGGCGGATGGCATGGTCCGGCCCTGGTTCTCCTTGTCCTGGCGGGGGCCGGCTCGTCTATAACGGCCCTGGTCCTGGCAGCCCGGCTTTCCCAGTTTGGCTACTTCATTCTGGACACGAACGCGGGGGTGATCCAGTCGCTCCGGTTCTCATGGGAGGCAACGCGCGGGCGCGTCATGACTCTGTTCTTGGTCTACGGTTCAGTCGGTCTGATCAACCTGGGCGGAGTGTTGGCTTGCTTTGTGGGCCTTCTCTTCACCGCCCCGTTCACGGGCCTGCTTTTGGCAGTCGCCTACCTTTCCTTGACCGGCCAGCCCGTTGGCCAGGGCCCTCCGGTGTACGAAGACTGGGACCTGCCGGACGATCCGGATCCCACAATCTGGAACAAGAATCAGGGATAGCCTGGAAGGGCGAATCGGGCCCAGGATACGCAACGGGCCTTGGCTGGGTGGACCCGCGACGCACATAGGGCCCCCCGTTCGGCTGCTGCCGGCGCGCAGCGGATGAAGGGAGAAGAGACTCGCCCGGTCCTGACGGTGGGCCCCCCGTTCGGCTCCTACCGGCCTGCAGCCGCGCCTTTTTCGGAGGTGTCCGCGGCTGGAGA
The DNA here is from genome assembly GCA_052146555.1 of Isosphaeraceae bacterium. Lineage (GTDB taxonomy): Bacteria > Planctomycetota > Planctomycetia > Isosphaerales > Isosphaeraceae > Aquisphaera. The sequence goes on along the minus strand of JBKQMU010000153.1, from coordinate 18,039 downwards.
CGCGGGCATCGCAGCGGTCTTCTCGAGGAAGGCAACGACGTCAGTCTGGTCCCAATCGGTCGATCCAACCTCGGCGGCGACGATTCGGCCGGCAGGCGAGATGATGAAGGTCGCCGGGATGCCCTCGGTCTGGAAGACCGGCGGCCGCGTACTCGCGTGAAGCACGGTCATCGGCCAGTTCTTGTCGCGAACGAACCGGCGGACCGTGTCGGTAGCGTCGTCGACCGAAACGCAGACAAAGGCGATGTTCTTGTCCTTGAACGTATCCCTCGCCGCAAGGCGAGCGATCGACGGCATCTCGCGCAGGCAAGGGCCGCACCACGTCGCCCAGATGTTCAGGAAGACGGCCTTGCCTTGCAGCCGCGAAAAGGGCACCTGCTGCTCATCGAGGTCTTCCAGGGTCCAGTTGTACGCGGCGGGCTGGTCGATGGCCGAGCCTTCCAGAGGCCGGCGATTCCGCGGCGCGAAGAACCAAAGATAGGCGATCCAGAAGCTGATGAAGACGAGCCCGATGTACAGCCAGGTGCGCTGAGGTGAAGTCGTGGTGTCGGTCATGGACGAATCTCGTGTCAAGAGTTGTTCCGGCAGAGTGCAGCTGCACTTCAGTCGTCGCCGCGCGTCTCGGCGACCGGGGCGAGTAAGTTTTCGACCGGGGCGTAATCGTCGGTGAGAATGATCTGGCGCGAGCGGCTCTCGGTGACGACCTTCTCATCCTCGGGGCCATAGGCGACCGGTTCGGACCGGCGCTCGTTGTGATAAAACTGGGGGTCACCCTCGCGTCGGCCCAGGTCGCCTAAGTCCAGCGGCTGCTTGGAGGCGACAACCACGAACGTCTCGCGCTGCCCTGAGCCTAATTCGCGATCGGTCCCGAAAATATAAAGGTGGGGAAACGTCAGCTTTGCAGTCCTGGTCCATGCCCCCAGGAACCCGCCGTAGTTACGAGCGCGGGCGAGCTCGCGGCTGCGGATCTGCATCTGCTTGGCGGAGTCGGTGATGTTCTCGTCGGAGATGATCTTCTCGGCCTTGCGCTGCGCTGTGGCGTCCGACTCGTAGACGTCGATGATGTTGATCATATAGACGCCGGAGGGGCTCATCATGCGGGCGATCTTGTCGTTGAACTCGCGGGTCGTCAGGTGCCAGGGCACCGAGAAGTCGTTGAAGGCGTCGCCGAAGATCAGGTCGTACTGCTCACGATCCTGGTGGCTTTCCACGAACTGGCGAGCGTCGCCCCAGTAGGTCCGGATGGTCGTATCGCGGGACAGGCCGGTTGCTTTGAAATTGGCATTCGTGACCGCCGGATCGATCTCGGCCACGTCAACTTGCGTGCCCGGATAAGCGTACTGCATGTGCCGCTGGAAGGTGTAGGCGCCACCTCCTAAGAACAGGGTCTTGAGCGTTGACTCCTTGACCCTGGGAAGCACGGGGGTACTCCGGTCGTTCTCTTCGCTGACGGGGTTTTTTTCCTGGTCGGGTGCTGGCTTTGCGGCGCCCGGATTGGGAACTTCCTTGTCGTCGCCGAAGACTTCATCGGGCAAGGCCTCCGGCGCAGCGGAGTGCTTCGGTCTGGAGGCAGGAGCCGAGTCTTTATCGAGCGTGATCTTTCCCGAGGCGGCAGCCGCACGATACGCGACCAGGGCGTAGATGTGCTCGTATTCGTAGTCGAGGCGATCGGGATGACCGAGCACGAAGTAGCCGTGGATCAGATTGTCAAGCACCAAGGTCCGCCGCTGAACTTCGGAATCGAGTTCCGGCTCATTGGCGACCTTGATGAAGTAGTAATTGCTCTCGTCGACCCAGGCAAGACCCTCCTTGGTGACCGTCGGGTCTCCCTTCACCTCACGAATGCCCCACTCCTCACCCATTTTTTGAAACATGGATAGAGGTGTAAACGCAACGACACACAGGCCCAGGGGTACGCCCGCCCAGACGGCGTGCCAGACCGAGCCCAGCGCCGTCGCCGCGAACGCCATCACGGCGGCCAAGAGCAAGATCACGCCCTTGGTGCCAATCCAGTCGATCAGAAGAAACCCGGTCAGAAATGTTCCCAGGATGCTGCCGACCATGCCCCACGCGTAGACTTCTCCGATGGCCGTTCCGGTACGCTTCAGCCGCTTGAGCCGGTCGATCGCGAGCTTGGCCACGACCGGGCTGACCGTGCCCGTCGAGACCGCCGGCAGGAAAAAGACAAGTGCGGTGACCAAGAGGACGCGATAGTGCCAGCTCAAGGGCCACGAGGGCCCTCCTGGCAGATGAAAACGGGACCACGTGATCGCGGCACTGAGCAGACTGTGCGAGACGCCCAGGCCTAGCATGTCGCGAAGGAAGCGGGGTGGCGCCTCAAGCAAGAGGATCGAGAGAATGAGCACTGAGGCCACCAGGAACAGCCAGCTAGCTTGCCCCTCTTTGTCGATCAGATTAGCCATTCGCCCACCCAGGAAGTTACCCAGGCTCAAACCGGCCAAGAGGACGCCGATGACGCTGGTCCAGCTGTAGATACTCGACCCGAGATGGCGGGTCACCAGCCGGCCGGCCACCATCTCCAGCGCCATGAACGCGAGGCTGGCTAGAAACGCCAGGGCGGCCAGGTCCGTCAGCCGGGGCCGGGCGCGGGCCGAATCGGCCAGCCAGGGGGATTCATTCATCGCGCTGGTAAGCGCCGCGTCTTGTCGCTGAGCCACAAACAGACCGGAAACGCCCGAGAGCCCCAGCAAGAGCGCCGCGAGGTTCCCGGCCAGCGCCAGATAGTTGAGCTGATACGAGCCCAGGTCGATGCCCGAGAGCCCTAGCGTTCGGCCCAGCGGGCTGATCGATCCCAGCCCCAGAAGCACGGCGGCCGAGAGTCCCAAAATCAAGCCCCCGCGATTTCCCGCAAGTGGCGCGGCCAAAAGGGCCAATGCCGCGGCGACCAGCAGCACGATTGTCGAGGTAGGCGCCAGGTTCATGAGCACGAACCCGGCTAAGAACGTGCCGACGATCGAGCCAATCGCTCCCCAAAAATAGACATCGCCGATCGCGCTACCGGTCCGCTTCCCTTGCTCCACGGCCATCTTGGCAACGACCGGCCCGACCATGCCCAGTACGGTCGCCGGCACCAGGAAATCGAGGATCACGACGATGACGGTGCGTAGCTCCCAGTTGAGCGCCGGCGAGGAATGATCGACCAGCCCCGGCTTGAGCGCCAAAATGTGCCCCACCCAGGCGTTCATCCAAAGCGTGCAGAGCGTGAAGAACGACCCGAGAGCCAGGAGCGGACCGACGGCCTGTCGCGGCGAAACGCGGTCGGCCAGCCGGCCGCCCAGCACGTTGCCCAAGCAGATGCCGCCCAGAATGATGCCAATCACACTGGTCCAGACCGCCAGCGATGCCCCGACGTGCCGGGCCACCAGGCGGCTGGAGACCAGCTCCAAGATCATGATGCAGAGGCTGCTGAAGAAAGCCAGGCCATAAGGAAGCAACCGGGCAGCAAAGCCGACCATGCGGGGGACGCTCCTCACGACCGCCAATCCAGGTTCGTCATTGTTCCATCCCTGCCTGTCCAAAGCGAAAGTAAACCAAGATGAATTCACCATATCCGGCCAAGCCCCTGCTCGACAACCGGCTTCCTCCCGCCCTTCGGGTCAGGCTCCGGTTCTCCCGACCCGTTCGCCCGCGGAGACCGAGGGTCTCCGCGCCGTGATGGTCTGACTCCGCGTGGTGCGCGAACCAATGGGATTGAGCCTCACGGACCTGTCCGAAAGGACTGCGGGCGATCCGGCCCCCCGCACCGACGCAGGAAAACAAGCCATTTCAATCGTCCTGAAATATACCACACAAAAATAAAGTAAAAAGTTGTTTACATATCTTTTTAAATCGATTAAGGTCATATACGCAGGTAAGCCGTGGCTATCCCGCCCGAAACGAGCGCGATTGAGTGAGATCCCTCTCGGGCGGGGAGGCGGTCGATGAGGCCCGCCCCCGATACGGAACCGGGCCGGCCACGGCGCATGACGCAAAGGAGATGACCCGATGAATCGAATCACGCAACGAGTGGTGATGCTGTTCACGCTGCTCACTCTCCCACCGGCCGTCTTGGCCGACACGGTGTACTACATCCAGAATTACCGGGACCTCCAGAATACGTATAGCTTGTCAGGTGCCATCACTACGGATGGAACCATCGGAGCAATTCTGCCTCAAGACATCAAATCGTGGTCGTGGACCATCACCAACGCAGGATACTCATTCACCGCCAGCTCATCCGACCCCGTACCGGCGGTGCAGCTTGCTGGTCTCGTGGCAACCCCGACCGAACTTCTCCTCCCCTTTCCCACCAACTTCACCGACGTTAACTCATTATCCTTCACCGCATTATCCTTCACCGCCAATGTCATCTCACAATCCGATTTGGCTTGGACCACCTCCCTGAATTCGGTGTTAGGACCTGCGGTCGCCACAGAGGCTCTCCCGTCAACGGCCTTCATCGCATGGGCCGACACGGGATATCCCCCTGAGTCGTTCTCAAGCCCGGGGGGGAGGGCGGGATGGGTGATCGCGACGGCGCCCACCGCCGTCCCCGAACCCGCAACGCTCTACTTGCTGGGATTCGGTACCATATGCGGCGTCCTCTTCGTCATGAGACACCGCCGCAGAGAACAAAGGTACAGAGCGGCCGCATAGCGAGAGACGGCCAAGGTCAATCCGGAGAAGGCTCGGCCGGACCAGGAAAAAGCGTCCGATCGCGCAAGGCCCGGTCCAGGTCCCTCCGTGCCTCGATGAGAACCTGCTTCATTGACTTCGCTGGCCCGCTCGACTTATCCTTAGAAATGAAGACCTTGCTCATGGCGGGTACGGTCCCTCTAGGCTCAGAGAAGCCCTGATGTGCATTTCCCCTGTGCACTGAAGGGGCGTTTTTTACTTGCCCTCTCTACTGTACAAACGATGAAGCGATCCGGGCCGGAAAGGTTGCTGGGTCGCTTGGGCATTGTGACAATTTGAGCGCGTAGGGCTGCGTGAGCACGCAGGAGCGAGGTCGCGCCCCCGGGAGACAGCCATCCTTTCAGGAGGTTTGACTTGAAACGGCAATTTGTGACGGTCGACGGCAACGAGGCTGCCGCCTACGTGGCTCACCAGACCAACGAGGTCATCGCGATCTACCCGATCACGCCGTCCTCGCCCATGGGTGAATTTGCTGATGCCTGGTCGGCGGCCGGTCAACAGAACATTTACGGCGTTATCCCCACAGTCATCGAGATGCAGCACGAAGGGGGGGCCGCAGGCGCCTGCCACGGGGCGCTTCAGGGCGGGGCGCTGACGACGACCTTCACGGCGTCGCAGGGCCTCTTGCTCATGATCCCCAACATGTACAAGATCGCTGGCGAGCTGACCTCGACAGTCTTTCACATCGCCGCGCGAACCCTGGCGACGCACTGCCTGTCGATCTTCGGCGACCAGAGCGACGTAATGGCTGCCCGAGCGACCGGCTGGGCCTTGCTCTGCTCGAACACTGTGCAGGAAGTACAAGACTTCGCTTTGATATCCCAGGCGGCCACGCTCGAGGCGAGGGTGCCGTTTCTGCATTTCTTCGACGGCTTCCGCACCTCGCACGAGGTCAACAAGATCGAGCAGCTCACGGTCGATGATCTGCGGGCCATGATCCCGGATGATCTCGTGCAAGCCCACCGGGATCGCGCTTTGAACCCCGAGCGGCCGATCTTAAGAGGAAGCGCCCAGAACCCGGACGTCTTCTTCCAGGCCCGTGAGGCGTGCAACCCGTTCTACCTGGCCGTCCCGGGCATCGTGCAGAAGACGATGGACAAGTTCGCCGCTCTGGTCGGCCGCCAGTACCACCTCTTTGACTACGTCGGCGCTCCCGATGCCGAGGACGTGATCGTCGCCATGGGTTCGGGCTGCGGCGGGATCGTCGAGACCATCGAGAAGCTCAACCAGCAAGGCCGGAAGCTCGGTCTAGTCAAAGTCCGCCTGTTCCGCCCCTTCGACGTCGCGAAATTCCTGGCGGCTCTGCCGGTAACGACCAAGCGGATCGCGGCCTTGGATCGGACCAAGGAGCCGGGGGCCATTGGCGAGCCGCTCTACCAGGATGTCATCACGGCCCTCGTCGAGGGCTGGAATGAGCGCGCTGGTGACGCTCCGGTCCCGAAGGTCTTGGGCGGCCGCTATGGGCTCTCATCCAAGGAGTTCACCCCGTCGATGGTCGCCGGCATCTTCGACGAAATGATCGCCCCGCAACCCAGACGGCATTTCACCGTTGGCATCTTCGACGACGTCACCCGCCTGAGCCTGAAGTGGGACCCGACGTTCACGACCGAGCCGGCCGACTCGCACCGGGCGGTCTTCTACGGCCTGGGCAGCGACGGTACCGTCGGAGCCAACAAGAACACCGTCAAGATCATCGGTGAAAATACTCCGCTCTTCGCCCAGGGCTATTTCGTCTACGATTCGAAGAAAGCGGGGTCGATCACCGTCTCGCACCTTCGGTTCAGCCCCCGGCCGATCGACTCGGCCTATCTCTGCCGCAACGCCAACTTCGTCGCCTGCCACCAGTTCGGCTTCCTCGAGAAGATGGACGTGCTCGAGTTCGCCGATCCCGGGGCGACCTTCTTGCTCAATTCTCCCTACGGACCCGATGAGGTCTGGGAGAAGATCCCCATCGAGACCCAGCGCCAGATCATCGAAAAGAAGCTGAAGTTTTACGTGATTGACGCCGAGTCAGTGGGCCAGAAAGCAGGGTTGGGCCGGCGCGTCAACACGATCATGCAGACCTGCTTCTTCGCGATCTCCGGCGTCTTGCCGCGCGAAAGCGCCATCGCCGAGATCAAGGACTCGATCAAAAAGACCTACGGCAAGCGTGGCGACACCATCCTCGAACAGAACTACGCCGGTGTGGACACGGCCATCGCCGAGCTCTTCGAGGTCAAGGTTCCAGACGCCATCTCGGGCGACCTGCGGCGGCTGCCGTCTGTTCCGGCCTACGCGCCCGATTTCGTCAAGCGCGTCACCGCGATGATGATCGAGGGCCGCGGCGACCTGCTGCCGGTCAGCGCAATGCCGGTCGACGGCACCTTCCCCACCGGAACCGCCGCCTACGAGAAGCGGTCGATCGCGCTGCATATCCCGATCTGGGATAAAGAGATCTGCATTCAGTGCGGGCTCTGCGCTTTGGTTTGCCCGCACGCGGCCATTCGCACCAAGGTCTTCCCTCTGTCGGACCTGGAGGGCAAGCCCGAGGCTTACCAGTCGCACGCCTACTCCGGCAAGGAATATCCCGGCTTTCACCTGACCGTCCAGGTCGCCCCGGACGACTGCACCGGCTGCGGCGTCTGCGTCGACGTCTGCCCCGCTCGCAGCAAGGAGGTCGTCAAGCACAAGGCGATCAACATGGAGCACAAGCTCGATCACCTCGAGCGGGAGCGGGCCAACTTCGACTTCTTCCTCGAAATCCCCGAGGTTGACCGCAAGGCTGTCAAGTTTGACGTGATCAAGGGCTCGCAACTGCTCCAGCCCCTCTTCGAGTATTCGGGCGCCTGTCCCGGCTGCGGCGAAACACCCTATCTGAAGCTGATGACTCAGCTCTTCGGCGACCGGGCAATGATCGCCAATGCCACAGGCTGCTCCTCCATCTATGGCGGTAACTTGCCCACCACGCCCTATTCCCAGACCAAAGAAGGCAAGGGTCCGACCTGGTGCAACTCGCTCTTCGAGGACAACGCCGAGTTTGGCCTGGGGCTGCGGCTTGCCGTCGATCAGCAAGAGATGTACGCCCGCGTGCTCCTGCGCCGCCTCGCCTCGTCGGTCGGCGACGACCTGGTCAAGGCGATGCTCGAGTGCCGACAGATCGATGAAGCCGGGATCGAAGCGCAGCGGGCCAGGGTCGCCGCACTTAAGACGAAGCTGGCCGGCCTGGACGTGCCCGACGCTCGACTGCTGGCGTCCGTCGCCGACGCCTTGATCCGCCGCAGCGTCTGGATTGTGGGGGGCGACGGCTGGGCGTACGACATCGGCTTCGGGGGCCTGGACCACGTGCTGGCCTCGGGCCGGGATGTCAACATCCTGGTGCTTGATACCGAGGTCTACTCGAACACCGGCGGCCAGGCCTCGAAGTCCACTCCCCGGGCCGCGGTGGCCAAATACGCCTCCGGCGGCAAGACCGTGGGCAAGAAGGATCTGGGCATGATGGCCGTCGATTACGGCAACGTCTACGTGGCCGCCGTGGCCGTGGGGGCCAATCCACTCCAGACGCTCAAGGCCTTCCGCGAGGCGGAAGCGTACCGCGGCACGTCGCTGTTGATCGCCTACAGCACCTGCATCGCCCATGGCATCGACATGACCACCTCGATGACCCACCAGAAGGAAGCCATCACCTCGGGCTACTGGCCTCTCTACCGGTATGACCCGCGGACGGCCCAGGACGGATCCAAACCGTTCCATCTAGACAGCCGCAAGCCGACGACGGCATTCCGTGATTTCGCCCTCAAGGAGGGCCGATACGCCATGCTCGCCCGTGCCAACCCGGACCAGGCCGAACGTCTGCTCGATTTGGCCCAGCACGACATCAACGATCGGTGGCATTTCTACGAGCAGATGGCCGGCATCGAGCGGACGGTCAGTCCGATGGAGGAGGTGAGCCGATGAGTGCTTCCCTGCGTGCCAAGTATCTGGGCCTGGACCTGAAGAACCCCCTGGTAGCGTCGGCCGGCCCGGTTACGGGCCGGATCGACACACTCATGAAGCTCGAGGAAGCCGGGGCCGCGGCCGTCGTCCTCCCCTCGCTCTTCGAAGAGCAGATTACGGGGGAGGAAGTCGAGATCGCGCTGCTCTATGACTTCCACAACGAGGGCTTCGCCGAAGCCCAGACTTACTTGCCCGAGATGGAGAACTACCACACCGGGCCTGAAACCTACCTGCGGCTGGTTCGCCAGGCCAAGCAATCGCTGACCATCCCCGTCATCGGCAGCCTCAACGGGACCTCCAACGGCGGCTGGATCCACTACGGCAAGATGATCGAGGAAGCCGGCGCCGATGCGCTTGAGCTGAATATCTACTACCTGGCCACCGATCCCGAAATGACCTCGCTTCAAGTCGAGAACCAGTACCTCGAGCTGGTCTCCGGCGTTCGCGGCGCGGTGTCCATTCCCCTGGCGGTGAAGATCGGGCCGTTCTTCAGCTCGATGGCCAACATGGCGCGCAGACTGTTTTCGGCGGGGGCCGACGGACTGGTGCTCTTCAACCGGTTCCTGCAGCCGGATATCGACCTCGAAACACTGTCAGTCGAGCCCAGGCTGGTGCTCAGCAGCAGTGACGAGCTGCGGCTGCCCCTGCGGTGGATCGCGATTCTGCGTTCCTACTTCGATCAGTCGCTGGCGGCCACCAGCGGCGTTCATACTTCGGAAGACGTGATCAAGCTGCTTCTGGCCGGAGCCGACGTGGCCATGACCACCTCGGCCTTGCTCAAGAATGGCCCGGGCCGGATCTCCGAGCTCTTAGTCGGTCTTCGAACGTGGCTGGACGAAAAAGAGTACGTCTCAGTCAGCCAGATGAAAGGCTCGGTCAGCCAACGCAATATCCCCAATCCGGCCGCCTTCGAGCGCGCCAACTACGTCAAGACGATCCAGTCGTACACGTCTCAGATGTCGTAGGGAACCCCCTCTTGGCCTGATCCGGGAGGTTCCCACGGCCTGACCCTTCGGCTCGCGCGTGCCACTTCTTCTGGGACGTGCACACCGCGAGCCGGAGCCTTGGACGTCATGGAGAGACCACTTGATCCCCGTCGAGAGGGTCTCGACCCTGGACGATCCGCGGATCGCCGTTTATCGCTCGCTCAAGGCGACCAATCAGACGCGCGGCCTCGATCAGTTTGTCGTCGAGGGAGAAAAGCTGGTCAGCCGACTGCTGACCAGCCGCTTTCCCACCGTTTCCATCCTGGCGACCGACCGGTTCGTGCATCGTCTTGCCGATAACTTGCCCGAGCACGTCGCGGTTTATGTCGTCCCGCAGGAGCAGATTCACTCTTTGGTCGGCTTCCCTTTCCATCGCGGAGTTTTGGCCTGCGGCCGACGAGTCGCCTGGCCTTTGTGCCAAGACATCGTGCATTCCGCGGGCACCAAGCTGAGGCTGGTTTTTTGCCCGAAACTTAGCAATCCCGAAAACTTAGGTGCGATTGCACGGATCGCCGACGTCTTCGCGATCGATGCGATCGTGGCCGGGCCGAGCTGTCCTGATCCTCTTTCCCGGCGCGTTTTGCGTGTCTCGATGGGTTCGGTACTGCGGCTGCCGGTTCTTATCGCCGACGATCCTCTGGACCTGGCAGATTTCCTCCGTCGCGAGCTCGACGTCGAATTCTGGGCCGCCGTGGCCAGCCCTCAGGCCCGGCCGTTCGATACGGTCGCTCGGCCCTCGCGGCTTGCTTTGGTTCTGGGCGACGAGGACCAGGGCGTCAGCGACGAATGGATCGAACGCACTCGCCAGTTGGTGACGATCCCGATGCGCCCAGGCGCCAGTTCGCTCAACGTGGCCGTGGCCGCCGGTATCCTGCTCCAGCACCTGACCCGTCCCGACGCTTCCGCGTAGCGGACAGCGATCGCGTGAGCTTGGCCATTTCGCAGTTTGTATTTTGGTTGGAGACCCGCGCCAAACGGGTGCCAGGGACGGATCAGCTCGGAATCCGAAGGCTCCCCGGTCTCAGCTCCCGACGAACTGTGCATACAAGGTTCGCGCCTTGGCGATATCGTTGGTTCCCTTGATGATGGCGCGGCCGTCGGGAAAGACGGTGAACTCATAGCCCTCGGTCGCAAACCGGAGCATAAACGCATTGTGCCGCACTTGGCCCAGCGGCGAGAGGCGTGCGGCCAGTTCGCTGAAATCGAGCGGTTCGGGCCGCCGCGCGGCCACCTGCACGGCGTTGCGACCGCAGAGGGTCGTCGTGTGCGAGCCCAGTCCCCCTTCCAGCCACTCGAACCGCTTGTGCTTGCAGCAGGGGCAATCGACCTTGCCCAGCAGTCCGGCGATCTTGAGCTGGCGGAAAGTCCAGTCCCAGAGATCGACCATGATCAGGTCACGGTTCAGCGCGCTTTGCGCGCCTGTGAGCAGTTTGATGGCCTCGATGGCCTCGAGCGAGGCGATCACCGCGACCGCCGGGCCGAGCACGCCGGCCGTCTCGCACGTGGGCGTCATGCCCGGCGGCGGCGCTGTCTCGATCAGGCAGCGCAAGCAGGGAGTCTTTCCCGGCACGATCGTCATCGTCTGGCCTTCGCTGCCGATCACGCCTCCATAGACCCACGGCTTGCCGAGCTTGATGGCGGCATCGTTGATCAAGTAGCGGGTTTCGAAGTTGTCGGTGCCATCGAGGATCAGGTCGGCATCGGCCACCAGATCCAGGACGTTCGTGTGATCGATGTCAGTGACGACCGGCTCGATCGTAATGGCGCTGTTGACGATCCGCAGCTTCCGCGCGGCGGCCTCGGCCTTGGGGAGGTTGTCGCGCACGTCCTGTTCGTCGAACAGAACTTGCCGCTGCAGGTTGTGGGTTTCGATGAAGTCGCGGTCGATGATCCGCAAGAAGCCGACGCCCGCTCGCGCCAGGTGGTTGGCCAGCACGGTTCCAAGCGCTCCACAGCCGCATAAGGTGACGCGGCTGGCCAGCAAGGCGCGCTGGCCGGCTTCACCGATCGGCGGGAAACGAATCTGACGCGAGTAACGATCAAGCGGGTCGGATGCGGAAAGCAGTACGGACATCCGTGGCTCCGGAATCTTGCAGGCGGAAAAAAAACGCGATGAGGATTGTGTGTACCCGGGTCGCCCTCGCCAGGCAGAGCAAGGCCAAAGGGAGCCGGGCACGAAGCTTACCCTCCGGCGACGGCCGGTATGATGCTCAGATCGTCCTTCTCGGCGACCGGGGTGGCCAGGTCGTCGAGGAACCGGATGTCTTCGTTGTTCAGATAAACATTGACGAAGCGTCTGAGTTCTTCGCCGTCGAAGAGCCGCTCGCGCAGGCCCGGCAGCGCGGTGCCGAGGTTGGCGAGCACCTCGCCGACTGTCGCACCGACGGCCTCGACCCGGTCCTGACCGCCGGCATGGGGGCGTAGCGGGGTTGGAATTCGGACAACTGCCATGATTGATGAGTCCTTTGTGCCTGCCCGCCGCAGCGACGGGTACGTAGCCGCCTCTCGCACACACCTGACGATCAGACCGACGAACCCACGAGCACTCCCGGCTGACTGGCCAAGGCTACGGCCGATGGCTCTTCGATCAATGCCTCGAAGGCCTCGAGCGACGGCTCGATGACCGTGGGGCGGGCCAGCCTGCCCGTGAGCGCTTCCTGGGTCTTCAGCCCGTTGCCGGTAATGCAGAGGATCGTCGAGCCCACTCGGTCAATCTTGCCCTGCTCGATCAGCTTCTTGGCGACAGCCACGGTGACGCCGCCAGCGGTTTCGGTCCAGATTCCCTCGGTTTCCGCCAGCAACGTCAGCCCGTCCAGGATCGCCTCATCGTCGACGTCCTCGCTCCAGCCACCGCTCTCACGGATCAGCTTCGAGGCGAAATAGCCGTCGGCCGGGTCGCCGATCGCCAGGCTCTTGGCGATCGTGACGGGATTGCGAACCGGCTTGACCTTGCTCGCGCCGGATTTAACGGTCGCCGTGATCGGATTGCAACCGGTCGCCTGGGCCCCGAACATTTTGGTTCGAACCGGGCCCTCTAGGAGACCGATCCGCTGGAGCTCATCCAGCGCCTTGGCGAGCTTGCCGATCAAGCTGCCGCCGGCCATCGGGGCAACGATGTGATCGGGGGCTCGCCAGCCCAGGTCCTCGGCGATCTCAAAGCCCATCGTCTTGGACCCTTCGGCGTAAAACGGTCGCAGGTTGACGTTGACGAACCCCCAGCCGTAGCGGAAGGCGATCTGGGAACAGAGCCGGTTCACGTGGTCGTAGTTGCCCGCAACGGCGATGACCCGGGCGCCGTAGATCGTTGCGCCTAGCACCTTGCCCTGTTCCAGGCCGTCGGGGATCAAGACGTACGCCTTGAGTCCCGCGGCCGCCGCGTTAGCCGCGACGCTGCCGGCCAGGTTCCCGGTCGAGGCGCAGCCCACGGTGTCGAAGCCGAGCTCGACCGCCTTGGACAGCGCGACGGCCACGACGCGATCCTTGAACGACAGCGAAGGACAATTGACCGCGTCGTTCTTGAGGTAAAGCTCGGCGACCCCAAGCGCCCTGGCGAGGCGGTCGGCCTTGATCAGCGGCGTACCCCCCACGTGCAGGCCGACGGTTGGCTCGCCATCCAGCGGCAAGAGCTCGCGATATCTCCACATGGTACGCGGCCGCGCCGAGATCACTTCGCGCGAGAGCCGCCGGGCGATCGCCGGGTAGTCATAAGTGACTTCCAGCGGGCCAAAATCCTCGGTGCAGAAGTTGAGCGCCTGCTTGGGATAGCGCTTGCCACAGAGACGACACGTCAGACCGGTCACCAGTTCGTTGGACACCGTCAGAACTCCCGATTGATCCGTGCTCGCCGCCCCGCGCCTCGAAGAACAGCTTCCAGACAGGCGGGAACAAGCGCGCTCGTTAAACGCAATCACTTACTTCCCGCCAAGCCGGCACGACCCCGGCCGCGGAAGCAAGGTAGGAGCACAGAAATCCAGAAGTGGTGCCGGCAAGAAGAAACGATAAGGGGGGATCGAAGCGGACGCCGAAAAGGCGCCAGCCCCAAACCATCTTATCTGTCCCACGATGGAATCGACCGGATAACGAGAGGCGCTTGGCCTTCCGGCGGTCGACCCACACTGGGCAGGAGTTAGCACCAGCATCCACCATGTCGGCGGACCGGTTGCTGTGGCGTCACAGGGCCCTTCCCTCAGCCACTCTGGATAAGATGCACACCAAATTGTGAAGGTGTGAGTCTAGAGTCGTCCGCCGTGTTTCGTCAAGTCCGCAGCGGCGATTTGCGAGTGGAATTGCCCATTTGTTTAGTGTCAGCCAGAAATGGAGAGGCGCTCCATTGCCTCACCTTGGCTCTGAGAGAGGAAACAGCCTGAATGTTAAAGCATAACCGTGAAACCTTCCTGTCGGAAATGATCATCATGGCTCAAGATTTCGGTGATGCCTTCGTTCCTCATGCTCTGCATGGAGATACAGTCGGTCAGGCTGTATCGCTTGTCTGAGCGTGCTTTATAAAGGGTGAAACCGCGGAGGAACGACTCGTGGGTTTGCGGTCGCACGACCACCAGAGGATCGGCGAATGCATCTTCTACGGCTTGGACGGCGTTGTTCCGCAAGATAGGGCCGTGGCCGCTGTAATAGGTCAGGAGCTCGTCGAGCACTTCCTCGGTAGTGACGACAGTTGCCTGACCGAGGGACCGCATAGCATCTACAGCCTTCAAATGCCACTGATCCCTCGGATTGGCAATAGCGATCCAGTAGGAAGCGTCGGCAAAAACGCGCCTCATGGTGACGGCGGCCGCTTCGGTGTGCCGTAAATGTAGTGGTCATGCTGTTCGGCGCCGTCAACCGGCAGTTTATTCCATTCCTCGTCGGGAACGGTCTGGCTCCTCTCCAGGATACGTTCCCAGATGGATTTTTGCGTGCGGGGCTCCTCGGGCTGCGATGTCGACAATGACTGAGATTGGAGCTGCTCCTGCCCGAGCCGCTGCACGAGCAAGGAAGCGGCGTCGGCCATGGCATCGTCAAGCGAGGCATACCGCCCGCTGTGGACGGCAGCGAGGATCGGCCGTTCCAGGTTTTCGGGTAAATGTATAGTCATAACACGGTTTCTCCCTAGCTCCCAGGCTAGCATACGAGGCGAGGATTTCCAAGCTGAGCGGTCAGAGTTGGCCGGGCGGAATCTACCGGCCGCCCCGCGGCTCGATTAAGATCGGTGGGTCGGCTGGGGTTTCCGGAACGTTTCCCAGGGCGCGAGTGCAGGCTTATCGACGGAAGGACAGGTGTGATGCTGCCGTCCCGTGATCAGATTGAGCGTGCGGCCTACGACCGATGGGAGCGGCGGGGCAGGTTTCACGGGGCGGACCGCGAGGATTGGGTCGCGGCCGAGATGGACCTGACCTTCAACTTGAACTACAAGACGGTCGCCGAGTACTCGCTCTCAGAACCCAAGCCGCGAATTCTAGGCAACGAGAAACGGCCGAAATGCCGGTTCTGCGAGCAAGCTCCACCGCGAGCGGCTTTTTCTGTCGTCCGCTTTGCCGTGCCCGAGGTCGCGGGCAATACATCGCTCAAGACGCGTGAGATCTGTGACGAGTGCGCTGAGCAGTTCGCCGGGACGATCGACGCTGAGTTCGGCAAGTTGTGGGAATCGCTTCAGCCGCTACGAGGCGCAGCAAGTTCGCTCCGGGAGCTGCGGGTGCCGACGTCCATCACCATTCCCGCCTACAAGGCGCTGGTGCGCATGGCCCTTACCATCATGCCGGAAACCGAGCTTCCCAGCTTCACCGATGCGATCGAATGGGTCACCAACCCGGACCACGAGTTCGACCGCAAGCTCTTCGAGGGCGCAGGGAGTTTGATCTATCGGACCGACATTCCTTATACCCCGGGGTGGACAAGCTTGGCCCAGCGCATCGAGGATGACGCCCCATTCCCGTTCATGCAATATTTCCTGGCGGTTGACCGGCTGGTCGTCCAGATTCACATGCCCTTGTGTGCCCGCGACGAGGACCTTGACGGCTCGGAAGTACGGATGCTGGAGCGGTCGTTCTTGACGGGGCTCGGCTCGAACTATCAGTCGAGCACCTGTTTGGTGCTGCCTCTGAAGAGTGTGGCCGAGCAGTCCCGGCCACGACGGTTCCGGCTCTTCTGGTGAGTATCGGCACGCAGCCTGGCGTGGTCAACGCGTGGTATCAGCCTGCCCGGCCCTGCCTCGTGAAAGCATCTCAAGCGCGGTCTCCATCCAGCCGCGTGCCGGGGTTGAGGGCAAGCGCATGATCAAAAGCGCCAGGTCCTCGGTGGAGAGCCGGGTCGGCAGGCCGCGGTACCATGGGGGCGCAAGCAGGCGCCTAGGCCATTCCGCGACGAGTCTGCGAAGGAAAAGAGAGGGAAGAAGCTCATCGATCGAGACGCTGCCCGACACGTCGGCGAGGACGCCTTCGAGCGTCAGGATCGTCTTGCGGAAGAGGATCAAATCCGTGCCGGCCCGCAGCCGAGCGCGGAGTACGGCGTCGTCAAGCATTCCCGTGAGCCACGAGAAGCCCGGGAAGCTTCCCGCCCGAACTTTCCTCAGCCAGTGATCGACGACGTCCTTCAGTATGGTCTCGTCGACCCGCTGCTGCAGAGCCAGACTCAAGAGGGCCGACCGGACCTGCGCGCTATTGAGGCTAAGTCCCCCCATGACGATCTGGGTGATGGCGACGCGCTCGTCTTCGCCCAGCGCGCCGGTGAGGCTCCAGTCGAGGATCGCCAGGCGACGGTCGGGAGTGACGAACAAATTTCCAGCGTGGGGGTCGGCGTGGAAGGTGGCGCACGGCGCCTCCGACCAGATCGGGCCGGCGACGAGCGCCTCGACGATCAGCTCGGCGAGCCGCCGGCGGTCCCACGCGTCGTGCTTTCCGGGCTCGGTGACCTTATGCCCGTCGACCCGCTCCATGGCGGTGACACGTGCGGTGCAGAGCCCGGGGAAAAGCTTGGGAATCAGGACCTCGGGCTCGGCGGCATAAGTGTCCGCGGCTTCCTTCAAGTGCCGTTGCTCGCCGCCGAGGTCGACCTCGGTCCCCAGTTTCTCGCGCACCTGCTCGAAGACCTCACGATACTCGAGCGGTGGAATTCCGAAAGCGGCACAGCGATCGTCCAAGAGCGAACCGACATCTTCCAGCAGGCTCAGCTCCCGGGCGAGCCGCTCTTCAATGCCGGGTTTGAGGACTTTGAAAACCCCCCGCGGCGGCAGGCCATCGCGGCTGGCCGCGGCACAGGTAAACGGAAGAACGACCGCGACGCTGGCCTCGGCAAGCGCAGGAGGGTGGAGCACGACGCCGGCTTTCTCGAGCGAGCCGATTTCACTGGAGAGGGTTTGCTCGATGGTCGCGATCGGCGTCGTGGGCGGCAGCGATTCAAGACGCTGAAGTTGCAGCCGCAACTCCAGCGCCAGCCGTCGGTCGCGAGCCAAGATCTGGCCCAGCTTATGCAGCGCAGGGCAGCGCTCGGCCAGGGCGACCAGCCGCTCCGCGGCCGGCGCGTCAGCGGACAAGGCGGCCTGGTCGGCAAGAATCTGGGCCACATCGGACCCGGGAAGGCGGCTCAAGAACAGGCGTAGGCCTTCGACGATCGGACGGCGATAGCGGCCGTAAGCCGGCGGCAGAAGCGGGCCAATCACCGTATCCCCGATCAGCCAGTCCCAGTCGAGCATGATGAACCTCGCTGCCAGATCGTGCGCTCTCGAACCAGGGACGCCCGCGCGAACGATAGCGGAGCGACGCAAACCTGGCGCGTCTGGAAATCCGAGTCAGTTGCGGCCGAAGATGACCGGGGTGTCGCCTGCCGGCGGGAGACCGAGTTGGACTCCAGCACTAAGACGCACTCGGGGTTGCGGCCAATAATCACGACATCGCGGTCAATCTTGAAAAGCTCGCCGTCCTGGAGACCAGAACCGCCTTGAAGCGTCTGGAAAATGCTTTGGTCGGGTGCCATGACGGGTTGATTCACGGTGTCGCTCATCCATCGATTCAGTCAAGGTGGCCTCGATGCACGCTTCGCGATCGGCCGGTCCTGGTTTGGCGGCAGTCACCGCAGGTTGCATCTCCACTATATACGTTGTGCTCGAAAAAATTTACTGTCGTTTTTGTACTTACGAGTGTGCGTCCGGCAAGACTGATCCAGCCTCTTTCATCGATACGGCCTAACCTCGAAATCGTTTTCTTGCGCTGGCCAGCCTATCGGCTAATTCGTTCACTTCGCACCGTTTTGGTTGGCGGTTTTCGTCATTTATGGCTATCATCATGTTTCATGTTTGGCAGTCAGGCCGGGCGCCCGTCGAGATCGGGGGGTTCATGAGCTCAGTAGGTTCGCTGACGCGCTTTGTGCATGAACTGAAGTCACCCGACGCCCGCAT
>JBKQMU010000152.1:0-13749 GCA_052146555.1 Isosphaeraceae bacterium | reverse complement strand
TTGAGGGATCATCTCGTCAAGCGATGCGGAGCGGAAGCAGACCTGATTGCGGACAGCCGCCTGGAACCGCGGGGTCCCGATAAGCGGGGGACCGGGCTGGGCGGGCTTGGGTTCGGGTTCGGGTTCGTCGAGCAGATCGAAGAGCATGGGTGGATTGTCCGGGGATCGCTACGGAGTGGTGTCCATCACCACATTGTAGCAGAAATTTCGTGATATGTCAATGCCATTTTCGTGACTGTGGGGTTTTTTCACAGACTCTGAGTAAAACGGCGAGTGCTTCCTGAGCATCACCGAGCGTATCGCGCGCCTCTCCGAGACTGACTCGTGCCTTTTCCAGAACGATTTCCAGACGCTCCGCCGAGCCCTCATTGTCGTCTTTCCTCTCCAGTGACCGGCGCCGGGCCGTCGCAACGACCTGCTCTTGTGCCCGGACCGCTGCCTTGGCACTCAGATAATTGATTCGGGCTGACTGAAGATCGACGAACGCCCGATACAGATTGCCGATCTGGCGACGGATGACATCCTGAAATTGAGCCTCGAGAACCGTCTTGGCCTCTCGCGCTGCGCGGGTGCGCGCCTTTCGCTTCTGCGTGACATCGATAGGATAGGTTATATTGACGTCGTACTGTGTTGGCCCTCCCGGTCGCGCGCTTGTAAATGCGCCATAGGGGATGAACTGTTCATCCATGTAGATAAGCGGATTGGTGCGCAGGCTGGCCGTAAGGATGTCGGCATCGGCCTGGGGGATCTCGTACTTGAGGGCGAGGATGTCGAGGTTCGCGGCCAGCATCTGGTCGATCGCGGCCTCCAGCGTGAGCCCCTCGGATGTTCCCTCGTCCTCGATGATCGACGGGCTCGCCAGCGACCGGGTCGTGGCATGCTCCGGCAAGGGTGCTGGCAAGGACATCGCAGGCCGCTGCGACAGCGCAGTTTCCGTGGTCATCTGCCGAGCCTTGTTGGGGCGGGGAATGCGTCCTGCGCGGCGACGTCCGCCGATGAAGCCCGTTTCGGGTGCAAGCATGCTCGGCTCGAGCGCCCCAGGTCCCGGGCCCAGGCTGGGTTCGGGCGAACCCGGGATGGGCCCGAAACTGGGAAACTCGAACAGCACTCCGCCCGACTGTCGAGCCGATTCCTGAGCCAAGCAGCGCGGCAGCGCCGCCATCAGGCAAAGCGTGAGGCTCAGGAGAATCGCCTTCCTGGCGAGCGGGTGAGTCATCTTACTAGACTTCCGCGGCCCTTATCCCACACACCGGCGTGGCCACCACGCAGAAACCGGTACAGAGATCGGACGCGAGGCTGTGGCTGGTTCAGGATATCCGGATTCGTCGCAACTTAGCGACTGGACGCATGGGGCCGGCTCATGGCCGCTGCAGCGGAAAGGAGGGATCGAGTGGCCGCATGATTCCTCACGAGGTGCTTTTCCGCGGCGCCGGTGCGCTGGGTTTGCTCGTCGAGACGCTGGAAGACGACGACATCCGCCAGAACCCCTTC
The DNA here is from genome assembly GCA_052146555.1 of Isosphaeraceae bacterium. Lineage (GTDB taxonomy): Bacteria > Planctomycetota > Planctomycetia > Isosphaerales > Isosphaeraceae > Aquisphaera. Next base: position 12,258 of record JBKQMU010000152.1, on the reverse strand, counting down.
GCCGGGCTTGAAATCCTTGGGACGAGATCCGTGCACCCCGCCATTGCAAACCGTGAATGTGTCGCCCTCGATTTTGTAGACAGCAGCGATATCGGGCAGCGGTTGCTGATCGGGCCCGGAGAACTTCCGCCAGTCGAGCCTACGCGGAGACGTCGACTCGTCGAGATTGAGCTCGCCTTGAGCTTGGAAGTCCAGCCCCTTAGGCGTCTTGATATCCACGCTTACGTCGCGGCCCTTGATCTCCAGCACCACGCGGATTTCCTTGCGCGGGCCGGCCATCGCCTTCCACCGGCCCTGGAGCCGACCCAGGTCGCCGGCGGGCAAGCCTGCCTTCTCTGCCGCCTGAGCGTGCAGACCGGCAAGAATCAGCAAGAGCGACAGTAAGTTTTTCATAAAATGACTCTCTCGTCGTATCGAGGGACTTCATTCCGCTCCCCGCGGGTCCGAGCTGGCGAGCCAGTCTCTGAGCTCGGACTGAAGCTGCTTGACCTGCTGAGGATAAGTCGCGGCCAAGTCGCGCCGCTCGGCGGGATCGGCGGCGACATCGTACAGTTCAGGCTTGCCCCCCCGCGTAACGATCAACTTGAGGTCACCCGCCAGGGCGGCAAGCTGATCGCCGCCCTCGCTTTGCCATTCCCAGAATAGTGTACGTCGCGGTGCGGGGCCATGACCGGATAAGAACGGCAACAGGTTGGCACCGTCGATGCGCCATGAGGGGTCGACGGTCCCACCCGATGCCGCGACCAACGTCGGAAGCAGATCGGTCATGTGGACGTTCTCGGCAGAGACCTTCCCTGAAGGGATCTTTCCAGGCCATGCCACCAACCCGGGAACGCGAATGCCCCCCTCCCACAACGTTCGCTTCTGACCGCGCAACGGCCGGTTGCTATCCAGCGCAGCGCTTGTGCCCTGGTTACCAAACTCAAACGTAGCACCGTTATCGCTGGTGAAAACGACAAGTGTATTTTCGCTCAGGCCCAGACGGTCGAGAACGTCGATCAGCCGGCCTATGTTCCGGTCCATGCGGGTAATCATGGCCGCATAGGTCGCGTTCAGCGGCAGTGCGGGATCGGCCGCGGGCAGCCGGCCGCGGTGCCGCGCAATCTCATCCTTCGGCGCATCGATGGCGAAATGAGGCGCCAAAAACGCCAGCTCCAGAAAGAATGGCCGCTCCTTGGTCTGCTCCAGGAAGTCAAGCGCCGCTTCGGTGATCAGATCGTCGATGTAACCGGAGACCGCGACGAGCTCTCGGCCTCGCCACAGGTTCGCGGGGAACTTTTCGAGTGCGTCGTAGGAATCGGTGAAACCGAAAAACTCGTCAAAACCCTGATCCAGGGGGTGAACCGACTCGGTCCGCCCCGATCGGGGCTTGCCCCGCTGCCATTTTCCAAAAAGACCGTTGCGGTAACCGCGAGGCCGTAGCGCCTCGGCAATCGTCACCTCTTCCGCCGGTAACTCCTGATCATTCCGTCGAACGCCATCATGGATGGTGTACTTGCCGGTAAGGATCGCCGCTCGGCTTGGCCCGCAGACCGGCGCGGCCGCATAGCAGCGTGACAGGATCGTGCCCCGTGCGGCCAGCCGGTCGAGATTCGGGGTGGTCCACTCCGTTCGTCCATTGAAACTGACGTCGCCCCACCCAAGGTCGTCGGCCAAGATCAAAACGAAGTTGGGTTTCTTCTCGGCAGGCAGCGCGACCCTGGCGCCCAGTCCGGAGAGCAGACCGAGCAGCATCCCGGCCCAGAGCACGGTTTTCCCTTCCAGGATCCTCATCGTCGATCCCCTGCTCCAGCTACGATCGCACTCACGAACGCGACCGAGAAACCCATCACGGGAGAATCGGCCGGCCAGTTCAGCGCCGGACCCCACAATACCATAAGGGCGTGGTGGCGCGGCAAGCTTTGCGTGTTCCAGACAACGTCGTCATCTATCTTCGGCGCAAGCGTCACCCGTGGTTTAGCAAATCTCTTCTGTTTCTACCAGAACAGTAGAGATTGGATTTGGGAGCAAGATTGATCCGCGGAACGAGGCAGGATTTACCCTCAGATTGACTTACCGACCCACCCCACCATGCCGCCGGCAAGCAGGAGCCAAAGCGAGTTCACCGGCAGCCGCAGCAAGGCAACAATGCTGAGTACGGCCAGGAACATGGCGAGCCCATCAATGAGCGCCGCCTGTCCGAGTCGCCAGGTCACCACGGTCATGAGCGATACGGACGTCGCATTGACTCCGTCCAGGAAGGCTCCTGCCAAAGCCGACCGGCGCAGCCTGGGGACAAGGGGACCGCTGATCGCTACAAAAACGAAGGCGGGCAGAAAGATTCCGATGGTCGCCAGCGTAGCGCCCGGGACTCCGGCCAGAACGTAACCAATAAACGTGGCCGTCGTGAACACGGGGCCCGGCGTGATCTGCCCCACGGTGATTGCGTCGAGCAACTGAGTATCGGAAAGCCAGCCCCAGCGTTGCACCAGGTCAGTGCGGAGAAACGCAATCAAGACATAACCGCTGCCAAAGAGCACAGAGCCGACCTTCAAGAAGAAAAGGAAGAGAGGCGCCAGGCCAACCGGGACTGCCGCGCCTGGTGTCAGTCCAGCGACCGTCGCGCCCAGCGGCGCGATTGTCAGTACGCAAGGAACCGTCGGCTCTCCGGTTCCCCTTTGCCAATCGCGAGTCATGCGAAACAGAACGGCCAAAACCCCGCCTCCGAAGAGGACCAGCAGCTCGTTGAGCCCGGCTGCGTTCAAGGCGGTGCCCAGAACTGCGATCAGACCGAGCTCGACGCGGCGGAAGGCTTTAGATCCCAGCCGCCAGATCGCCTGGACAATGATGGCGATGATGACTGGCTTGACCCCGTAGAGCAGGTGAACAACCTCGGGTCGACCGCCATAGCGAACATAGGCCCAAGCCACGGCAAGCACGATGAGAGCCGCGGGTAAAATGAACGCCAGGCCCGCGATAGTCAGTCCCACCCACCGCGCCCGCTTCCAGCCGATGTGAATGGCCATCTCGGTCGAGTTGGGTCCGGGAATGAGGTTCGTCGCTCCTAAGAGATCGAGGAACTCTTCACGGGTCAACCAGTGCTTGCGGCGAACGACCTCATGCTCGATAAGCGCGATGTGCGCGGCGGGACCACCAAAGGCCGTGGCGCCAAGTCGAAGAAAGAGAAGGGCCAGGTCGTAGATCGACGCCTTGTCGTAGTGGACTGGCAGCGATTCCGTAGCCGGTCCGGGCTCACCGGCTTCTGGAGCAAAAGTCATGGGGCCGAGACTCCGATTTCATTTCCCTCATCCGTGGCCAGTCTTCTTCTCCTTCATCCGTGGCCAGTTTCCGCTGCGTCGTGCGTTGCCTTTTTCCCCCTACTTCATCCGTGGCTTGCTCTCATTGCTCAAGGACTCGAATTGTCGCACCGCTGGGGTGGTTGGCTGCAAAGTTGCACCAGAGCCTCGAGTACCCTCGGTTTCTGCCCGGGCGGCAATATCAAGTAATTATGCAGACCGCTTGCATCCTCCCGAAAGCGGCAGGAGCCATCGCCGCTGATGGTCACCCGGCCGCGTGGCGAGACATCGAAGTAGCCTCGGTCGCCCAGCACGGCGAAAAGCACGGCCGTCAGGTCCCAGGTCGGATGGTTGTGCGGCGGCGGAATGAAGTGAACATAAGCGTCAGCGACGGGATGATGGGCCACGTAGCCGAAGTCGCGCTCAATGCTTGTGGCTGGGTAAGGTAGGGCGTCGCCGATCTCAAATCCACTCCAGGTCATGGGCGTCGGCCAGCGACTCGCCAGTTTCTGGCAACTCGGGATGTCCCGGATCACGTTGTATTCCGGATAGGAATCGTTGCCGTCGATCGGCGCGAACGCGCCGGCCATCAGCGAGAGCAGCTTGACCTTGCGAGCTACTAACTCTGCGCCGCAAAGGGGCGAATCCTCGTCCGGGACCGAATCGAGCAGACGGGCCAGATTGGTCGAAAAGCCGACCTGGACGATCACGACCGATCGGTCGGCCTGGGCAGCGAGCGTCTTGCGCAGCACCGCGGTCGCGGTTGGCACGCTCTTGCCGGAGAGCAACCGGTGCGGATAAAGAAAGCGACCCTCCGCGTCCTTGTGTTCGACGATCTCCAGATACTTGCTCTTGTCGGCCGCGCCCCCCTTGCCCACCACGCCGATCGGCACATCACCGCGTCCATAAAATGTGTTCACGGCGTCCACGAACGGCGCGGCCAGGTCGTTGTCGACGCTGACGGTGACGGCCAGCAGCCGGCATGCACCCCGAGACTGGAGGGCGTGAATCATTCCCAGCGCCAGCGCGTCGTCGCAATCGCCGCAGATATCGGTGTCAAAGATCAGGCCCACCGGCTCAGCGCCTCGCGCCGGAAGCGTCGCGCACAAGGCCCCGAGGATCGCCAGGTTCATGAGGAATACGCTCGCCTGCCGCATCGTGCACCTCGAGAGCACAAATCTCGACATCATCAGCCGTGTGATGCGCAATTGCGGTCAACATGCGGTATCACTGGCGGATTGACGCGACCACGAGCTTGACATCGTCGCTATCGACATCCTGGCCGGCCAGGGCCTTCATGGCGATGCCCATCGCCATGCCGTCTTTCGGTGCGGCCTTGATCGGTTCGCATACGGCAATGAGTGCCGCGGCGATCTGCTCGCTGCTGAGGGTTGGCGGTACCCAATCTCGCAGCAGGGCCAGCTCTTGCTCCGAGAACGAAGTCGGGCCCGACTTCGCCTCTTTCAAGATTCCCCGCATCTTTTTCACGGCCTCGACATCGGCAAGCTCGGCCCCCGAACCGAGCGTGAACTGCGCGATCCAGTAACGAAGAAACCCGGACTTGACCGCGTCACGCGCCTTCATCGCCGCTTTCAGCTCGACCCGCATTCGCTCGACGATGGTCATGAAAGTGCCCCTTTCTGACAGTTGGCAGCCAGCCACGGCACCAGGCTTGAACAGTTTTCGGAACTAACCATTGATCATCCCGGGAGCTTACGGCTTTGTTCAAGGTGATTGTCCCCGCTGCCGATGGAAAGGGAAGTCTCCCGATCACGACATTCAAGGAGGATGGTACGGTGATTTCCGCTGAAGGAACGCTCTCGGTCGAGCTGATCCGCTGGACGTTCACGGTCAAGCCGGAAAAACGCGTCGAGATCGAGACCCACCTGCTGGACCTCGGCCTCGAGATTCTGGCTCGCGGCGATGATGCCCTTGTGGTGACCTGGGACGAGCCCGATGGTGGAGTCGAGGACCTGATTGAGGAGCTCTGGGCGATGCACGGAGAGCCCTTCGAGATCACTCACGAGGAATTCCACCGGGCCAGCCTACTCATTTATCATCCCGAAGAGACCGTCGAGCAGGACACGAAGGCCGGGACCGCGGCCGCCTGAACGGGCCGTACTCGGGGCGGGCCTGGTTTTCGCATCAGTCCAGAGCGCTGCGATCGGTTCGCCCGTGCGGAGATGAATCGGCCGCTTGGGGCGGTCGTCTGGCGCTGGCCGGATCGACGCCCAAGCTCTCATCGAAGCCCGCGGCAAGGTCGACCGGCGTGAAAGAAAAGGTCTCATAGAAGGCCGCGGCAAGATCGGCCGGCGTGTAGGAACGGCTTGCCGGATATGCGCCGTTGCGATCCGACTGGCCAATATCCTGGCCGCCCTACTCCATCGGCGATCGTGCCTCTCGACGCTGATGCGCACTGGCAAGGAAAGGCTTTCGCCCCGGGAATCCGGCCCGGTTGGGATTTTCTCCCGTCCCAAGAACCGTAAGTCCTCCGTGTTCCGTCTCGGGGCAGCTTCCATCGAGGATTGCTGCATCGCGGAATCACCCCTTGTGTGTGGGGTTCCCGATCTGCTAAGAGGACTGAGTCAACATTTCCCGGAAAAGCGACTTTTCGGACGCTCGTTCGGGGTTGATTTTTTAAGCCGGCGGCCGTTGTCTCGGGGATCCTGTCTCGATCCCGCGGGAAGTGATCGCCACAGCGCACTATAGCGAGGGAAGGATCAATGCCGAGCTCCGTACACGACCAAGCGACAACTGAGGAAATGGTGCAACAGGCTCTGGCAGTGATCCGGGCCGATCGGCTGCCCTACCTGGCGACTGTCGAGGGAGACCAGCCCCGGCTGCGGCCGATCACACCGGTCAGGGTGGATGGCTTCACGATTTATGTGGCCAACCTTCGATCCTACGGCAAGACTACCGAGATCGAATCCAACCCCCGGGTCGAGCTCTGCTACCTCGACGGCCATCACGATCAGGTGCGCATCACCGGGCTGGCCGAGGTCGTCGATGATCCGGCTCTCAAGGAAGAGATTTGGACTACCAATCCACTTATTCGGAAATACATGGTAAGCGTCGACAACCCCGACTTCATTATCTACCGCATTGTGCCCACAAGGGTTCGTTTCATGAAGGAATGGGCGCTGACGTATCGAGAGGTGCCCTTCAGCCGGCCTCTTCAAGAGACCGAGGCGGGTTCTTCGCCTCTCACAGTCGATGAGCCGGCCGGTCCTTGACTTTGGACCCGTCGCCGCGCCACGCTGATTCTAGGGCGTCAGCACTCTGTCTGGCCTGTTCGATTTATCGCTGGCTGCTCCCTTCGAGATCAGATAAGCGATCAGGTCACGCAGGCCGGTATTTCCCAGCACGCCCGCCAGTCCCACCGGCATGATCGACGTCCCGCTGGGGCGAATGTGTTCGATCGCGTCCCGCGGCAGGGTCGTCGTCTTCGCACCCGTGTCGGTGACTGTGATCTCATCGGATTGCTGAGCCCGGACAATCCCGGCGAGGACACGACCATCGTGCAGAGCGACCGTGAAGGGACGATATTCCGGCAAGATTTCCGCGCTCGGCGCGGCGATACTGCGGTAAATGTGTGTTTGACCCTTGGCGGCGACGTTCGACAGGTCAGGCCCGATCGTCCCGCCGCGATCGCCAGCCCGGTGGCACTGAGAGCATCGCGCCTGGTCGCTCTGGAAGAGCAGCTCGCCGCGTTTCGGGTCACCGCCATCCAGAGCCGGGACCACCTCGGGAGCCGCCTGAGCCGGGGCTAAAGCGACCGGCGCCCAAGGCAGCAGAAACCACTCACGCGGAATCTTCGCAAGCGGCCTGTTCTTGCTCGACGCCCAAGAAGCCCGAAGAAATGGCGGTCTTTGCTTTTCACCGGTCTGGGTGGTGAGCGTAAGGAACAGAGGGTCTCCGCGCGCAGTCAGTGAGAAGTCGACGAACTGAGTCTTTGAATCGGCGGACTGCGCCGCCGGCTGCTCGTCGCCGAGCATCGCGTCCGACACGGCCCCGGCAGCCTCGACCCGGACAACCGCCTCACCGGCCGGTAAGCTCACGAGGGCATTGACGGTAAGATGGCCGGGCCGATCAAAGAGCTCGAAGCCGCGCTCATGGGGCGCAGATCCTGTGAGTTGCTGCCGGCACGCGCCAAGATCGAGATCGGGCCACCAGCCCTTCCAGTGCGGGCCCTCGCCCTCATTTTGGTTGCTTGCCGACCAGCTCACTTCCACGCCTGAAAGGTCATAAGTCCAGGAGCGATCATTGCGACTACCAGGACATGGATTCAGCGCGTAGGTCGCTGCGGCCGCGTGGGGATCAGTGGCCAGCATCACGGTTCGTCCACCGTCGCGTATCGTCACACCGGCGATCTGCAGCTTGCCCAGCGGTTTGCCGAGACCACGATCTCCTGCACGATTCGCGGCGGCATCGAAGATGGAGATCGATTTGCCTACGAGGCTTCGAGGCCACTCTGGTTCCACCGGCCGGGAAAACGCAAGAGCGACGTCCAGCGGACCGGCCGGCCAGATGGCGACCGGTCGCGCGGGTTCGCCGTCTGCTGCGCGGGCAATCGCGGTTCCGGCCGCGATGATCACCACAAATCGAGTCAGTAGGCGTGAATGCGAGGCGTTTCTCATCGGGATGGGAGGCCCTCATCATCTTGAGCGATCGCGCTATTGGGAATCGAGCTAGTACGCTTGAAAACACGGGACCAAACGAACCAAAAGCCAACGGCACCAAGGAAAAATGCTCGAATCTCGAATTGACGTCTTCCGCGGGTTGCAATAGGTTGACGTCCCCGCACGTATTCTTGACTCCCACAAGTGACATGCCGCAAAGACGAAAGGGAGGCTCCCTTGGCCTGGCGATGGACCGCCTGGAGAATCGTGATCTCGGCCTACATTGTCTTTCACCTCGTGGGCATTGTTGTCTGGAACGTTCCCGACTCGCCCCTGAAGCAGACCTTGTTTCCAGCATTCAAGCAATACATGTTGCGGCTGGGACTCTGGCAATCGTGGTGGATGTTCGCTCCCGATCCCATGGGCGAGACCGCGGTCCTGGAATCGGAAGTGATCGACGCCCAGGGCATGCTTCATCTCTACGCGTTCCCCAAGGTGGCGGAACTTCCCTGGTGGCGAAAGCTGCCCCGATTTCGCCATCCCAAGCTCACGTGCAACTTGCTCCTTGAGGAATATGCTCCCTTGCGCGAGTTCACCGCGCACTACGCCGTGCGCCAGCTCAATTTTACTCCCGATCAGTTCCCCGTTCACGTCAGCCTTTACTGCAAGCTCAAGGAACCGCCTCCGCCGGGTCGGCCCTATGCGGACCCGTTCCAGCCAGCTCGGAGGCATGTGCTGGGAGTCTACGATTTCGCCTCCAACAATGAGGTGCACCCGTGAACATTCTGCGCGGATGGAACCGGTTCTGGTTTGGCCCGATCTCGGCCCGACCTCTGGGAGTTTACCGGATCGTGTTTGGCCTCTTGGTCCTGGCTCACCTGGCTTTTATCAGCGTCGAGCTGGACTATTGGTACACCGACGCGGGGCTCCTGCAAGGCGACCAAGCGCGAATCTTCGCCGGTCCGTATCGGTTCTCGCCCCTCAACTGGGTTCAGGAACCCCTCTCCGTGCGCTGTGCTGTGGGAGCTCTCGCGGCGGTCGCCATCGCATTTGTCCTGGGTTGGCGAACGCAGATCATGGGCGTCTTGATCTACTTCGGCCTCATGTCGCTCTATCACCGCAACCTCGCGACTAACTGCGGCCCCGACATGTTGATGATGATCACCAGCTTTTACTTGATGCTCAGCCCATGCGGCGCTGCCCTGTCCCTGGATGCCCGACGAGCAGCGAAGCGCCGCGCCGACACGCCGGCCGAGCCGCTTTGCATTCCCTGGGCCCAGCGGCTGCTCCAGATTCAGCTCTGCGTGATCTACTTCGCCTCAGCCGTTTTCAAGTGCAACGGCCGAACCTGGATAGGGGGTACGGCAGTGCATTACGTCATCTTCAACCACGAGGTTGGCCAGCTCAACCTGGAGTGGCTGGCACGATATCCCCTGGTAATTAGCCTGATGACCTATGGTGCACTCTTGATCGAGTTTGCGCTGCCGTTTCTGCTCTGGTTCCGACCCGCCCGCCGGTGGGTTGCTCTGGGGGGTATCTTGCTTCACATCGGCATCGTACCCCTGGTGAACGTTCCCCTCTTTGGTGAGCAGATGACCTCGCTGTACCTGCTGTTCCTTGCCCCAGATGAGCTCGACTCGCTGCTCCGGAGGCTCAATCCCTGGGCATGGTTCCGACGTCATGACGTCGGGCTCCGAGCGCTTTCGGCGCGGCTCGATCCGTCCTCGGCCACCGCGGCGTGGCGTCAGCTCGAGCTGTCCTTTGATGCACCGGAACAGGCCGGTTCGCTGGGCCAGGCACGCTAAAGTGCTCGACGAAGCGGCTGCCCCTTAGCGTCACGTGGACTTAAGTTGCTCCCTTCGAGCCGTGATGACATCTCTGGGTGCCTCGAGCAGAGCGAAGCGATGCCCCAGAGCCGAGGCCGCTGCGCTGGGCCGTCGCAGACTCCGCCCCAGCCACGCGATTCGAGAGAATGGTCAGCTCAGCTCCTTTTTACGCAGCTCCTTAGCGCCGCGCCAGGCGCCGGATCAAGGCTTCGTGGGAAGGGTACCGAGCCACCAGGTCGGAGCAAACTCCCTGTTCGTAGTCGGCATAGTCAAAGCCAGGCGCCATCGTGGCACCGAACAGGGCGAATTCCACGCCTGGCGACAGCCACGTCCCCTGCCAGACTCCCGCCGGAACGACGACCTGAGGCTCTTGTCCACCGAGTACATCCGCACCTAGCACAAGCTCGCGCGCCTTGCCGTCGGGTAAGAGCTGAAGCATGTGTGCCGGCCCACCCAGATAGAGGTGAAAGACTTCCTCGGTGGGCAGCCGATGCAGCTCCGAAAACGTCTCGGCGGTGAGGAGATAGTAAATCGCCGTTCCCAGGTGGCGCTGGCTGTCGCGTGCGTATCCCGGCGGCAGCGACACCGCCGGGACCGTTCCCGCCGCCCTGTACGTCTCGCGAAAAAAGCCTCCCTCGATGGGGTGGGGCACAAGCCCGAGCGCTTCCTTGATCTCGCTGGCAGTTGGCATGACTCGGTATTCTCGGCGGTTTCTTGGCTGAAACGGGCGCGACTCGCGGGGCGACTCACCAATCGCGCCGGACACGTCGAATCTAAACCGAGTATGCCGGCAGGGCAAGCGGACCACCTCCGCGCCTCTGCCTCCGATATCGCACGTCCCCGCGAAAAAAGGCCATGATTTCTCGTTGCCGCAGCCGATCAAGAAAGGCTGTACGAGGGCGTTTTCCCGGAGCAGCCTGCGCGAAGTGCGACGAGGGTGCGATGAAGAGGAGATCTGTTCCCGGCGGGCTCTCGTCCCTGATTCTCATGCTGGCCGCCAGCGCATCCCTGGGGCTGGAACCGGCGGGGGTTCGGGCCCAGAACCAAGACCAAGCGCCGCCTTTGTCTCCTCCAGCACTCGAACCTCCGGCGACTGAGCCCTCCTCAAAACCGCAACAATCGGCAGACGCTGCCAAGTCGCGCTCCGGATCGTCTTCTTCCCGAGCGGATGCGGAGCCGAGCCAGCCGCTGCTACTCATTCCCGGCGTCACGGCCCCTGCTCCATTCCATCCGGCTCCCCGCTCAAGCCGGCGCAATCTGGCGCCACCCCCGCAGGCCGATGCCCCCCCGCCTCCTGCCCCTCAACCGGTTTTGCGCGCCGCGCCTGGGCCTCGATCGGCAGTCCCTTCGGCCCGGGCGCTACCGGCGCCGACACGGCCGGCCAGCGAACCGATTCCGCTTTCTTTCGAGCCAATTCGCGATGAGCCGCCGGCCGAACTCGGATCAGACCGTCCCAGGAATGATCAGCCACCGAGGACGCGGCAGCCCCGGTCCGTCTCCCCCCAACCAGCGGCCCAGCCTGCGACTAACCCAGCACCGCGACCGAGCCCTTCGCGAAACTCGTCGACCTTCATGGGCCGATTGCTGGCGCCATGGAACTCCGCGGAAAAGGCCGACGAGCCCGCCTCGTCGATCAAGGTCGAGCCCCGATCCGACCCCGTCGCCGAAGCTGCGATCAGGCGGCGCGTCGAGCGCCAGATTCAGCAGAGTCTCGGCGATCGCGTTCGCTCGGTCGAGGTCCGCGTCTCAGGTCGCACGGTCTATCTTCGCGCCCAGGCCACCCGGTTCTGGCAGCGCCGCGCCGTTCGCCGAAGCCTCGAAACCATGCCTCTGCCGGCTGGCTACCAGGCCCAGGTGGAATCGGTCGATTGAGACAGACCAGTGAGACGGCACAGGGATTTCGCCATGGCGACGACTGCCAGACAGGCATATTCGGCCTTTGCCCAGATCCTCACGTCCGAGTCCTTAAGTAGGACATCGACTCAGTTCATACACGGTTGAAGCATGACTTGGAAGCGGGACGGTGCCAGTGAAGCAACTGCCTTCTCGTAGGCCAGCTTATAAACGCTTGTCCATGCTGCGGGTACTGCACATGCGGCTTCGGGCGTCAGGAAGCAGCTTAGGTGTGCCTGGGCAACGAGGCTGGCCGCCACCTGGGCCAAGGAGAGATCGCGGCCGACAGATCGCGTGAACGGTCCGATAGGCATGGCTGGAACACCTCCACAGAAAAGAGTCTGGTCGTCTCACACGGGCCAATCAACGCTTCTCCCATCGTCTTTGTCAACAGGGAATTGTTACTATTCCTATCATTTTTTTAGATTCTCAGCCGGCCGCCGGGAAAAGGGACCGTGGGATCGTGCTCGCCGGCCTTGGCCTGTTCTTTATTTCACCGGCAAATTTATCACCCAGAATGAAGAAGGTTGTACCCGAAGGGCCGGTGGAGGCGCGGGCTTGTGCGCAGGCCGGACCGGCCTTTCGGGTACAACCTCATTGAGCGAAGCCGGTTCGGGGTGGGCCGACTGCCCCCCGGCCTATGGA
>JBKQMU010000151.1:0-8258 GCA_052146555.1 Isosphaeraceae bacterium | reverse complement strand
ACGGCGGGGGCTGGATAAGGTCGTGCAGACCGTTCGCAGCACCCAAGAAACGACGAACATTGTCCCCGGCTCGATCGATGTGGCCTTTGTCTGTGCCACGTACCACCACTTCGAGCACCCGAAGAGGGTCTTGTCATCCATCCATCAGGCGCTCCGACCGGGTGGGCGGCTGGTGGTCATCGACTTCGATCTCCGCAAGGACAGCAGCGATTTCGTCCGGGAACGAGCACGTGCCCCGAGAGAGGTCTACTTCCGAGAGATCGAGGCAGTGGGCTTCGGACGAGTCGAGGCGAAGCACTCGCTCGATTTGAAAGACAACTTCTTTGCGGTCTTCCGATGCAACGACTCGGATGCCAGGTCGCCCGGACCAGCCGTCAAGGACTGACCGTTGACGTGCCAAGATGTGCCCCCATAGCGAGACTCTCAGGTCCGCTGCGAGCGATGAGTTCTGACCCACATGAGCCGGATAGAACCCCGGCACGAGGTGGGGGCTAGGCTGCTCAGCCCTCGATGTGAGGACGACGGGGGCAACCGACTCGCTGTGGGCGACTCCGAATAGGGGATTGACGTACCGCCGAGGCTGATATATATTCGCTATTCAGAATGAAAACGACAACCAATCGCAGAAACGACCTTCAGGAATCGACCCGGACGCTCAAGGCGTTCGCCGACCCCGTACGTCTTCGCCTTCTGAACTTGCTGAGCGGCGAGCGGGAGGAGGTCTGCGTGTGCCATTTAAACGAGGCGCTTGGCATCCCGCAACCGACCGTCTCCCGGCACCTGGCGTACCTCCGCAAGCATGGGCTGGTTGTGGGACGCAAGGAGGGTCTCTGGGTCCACTATCGCCTGGCGAAGCCCAAGACCGGACTGCATCGAATCCTACTCGGTTGCCTCGGCACCTGCCTGGGCGACCCCGAGGTGTTCCGCCAGGACCAAGAGCGGCTGAACCGGAGAATTGCCTGCTGCGGTGGCGGGGAGTAGTCTCCGTCCCTTTTTTTGCCCTATTACATTCGTCTGAACGGATGTAATGGATCGAGGTGAACGATGTCCAAATCCCTGACCGTCTGTCCTACCCGCCCGTCCGGTCGGCTTGCTTTCCTCGACCGCTACCTGACGCTCTGGATCTTCCTGGCGATGGCTCTGGGAGTCCTGCTGGGGAACGTTGCTCCCGGCATCGTGAAGAGCATCACGCACCTGTCGGTCGGGACAACCTCGATCCCGATAGCCCTCGGGCTCATCCTGATGATGTACCCGCCGCTGGCGAAGGTCCGCTATGAGGAATTACCGCAGGTCTTCCGCAACACGAAGATTCTCGGCATCTCGCTCCTGCTCAACTGGGTGATCGGTCCCCTCCTGATGTTCGGTCTTGCCCTGGCGTTTCTGGCAGACAAGCCCGAATACGCCATCGGGTTGATCCTGATCGGGCTGGCTCGCTGCATCGCTATGGTCATCGTCTGGAACGACCTGGCACGGGGCGACACCGAGTATGCGGCGGGACTGGTCGCCTTCAACTCGCTGTTCCAGGTGTTCTTTTACTCGTTCTACGCCTACTTTTTTGTCAAGGTTGTGCCGCCCTGGTTTGGTTGTGACTTCGGAGCCGTGGACCTGTCCAAGATCACGATCGCCGCCATCGCACAAAGTGTCTTTATCTACCTGGGCGTCCCCTTCATTGCCGGAATGATCACCCGGTTCGTTCTGCTCCGGGTCAAGGGGCGGAACTGGTACGAGCAGACCTTCATCCCGGCGATCAGCCCGCTCACTCTGGTCGCTCTGCTGTTCACCATCGTCGTCATGTTCTCCCTCCAGGGAGAGAACATCGTCCGCATCCCGCTCGACGTGCTGCGGATCGCCGTGCCGCTCTTGATCTACTTCGTGGCGATGTTCCTGGTCTCGTTCTGGATCGGGAAGCGGTTGGGTGCGGACTACTCCAAGACCACCACCCTCTCGTTCACGGCGGCGAGCAACAACTTCGAGCTAGCCATCGCCGTGGCGGTGGCGGTGTTCGGGATCAACTCAGGAGCGGCCTTCGCCGCCGTCATCGGTCCCCTGGTCGAAGTCCCGGTGATGATCGGGCTGGTGAACGTATCGCTTGGCTTGCAGAGACGATACTTCGTGCAAGTCGCATCGACAACGTGATAGAGGCTAAGAGGACGAACACATCCCTCAGAGGAGACGGGCCACGGGGAGCCTCGCTCATTGCTCAGAGAAAGCCTGCTCTCAGTCGGCGGGCCGAGTATCGGCCCAAGAGACTACTCATCGAACGAACGACGGTCATGATATTCACCCCAACTTGAGGAGTTGACTGCACCATGCGAAGCAACTGCCGCTTGATAATGATGCTGACGCTTCCGATTGTGTTCTTTGCGGGTGTCCAGACCGCCCGCACACAGGAATCCAAGTCCGAGGGAACCGCGGGTCCGCTGGTTCGAGCGCTCTGGCTGGTCCATCGCTACGGGACAGCCGAGGCCGTCAAGCCCGAGAATGACCAACGAACCAAGGGTATGCTTTCCAAGGCCCTCGGGAAAGACGCGGTGCTGACTGCAGACAAGGTCAAGACGTTGATCGACCCCGAGACGTTCACCAAGCTGGCCGGACCTGACGGCCGCCTTGACATGCAGGAGGTCCAACAAATCATGGAATCCGAGGCGCCCGAGTCAAGAAATCGGCTGTTTCCGAAAGTCTACTCCTGGGCGAAGTATCACACCACGACATTCGACCAGATCGACGTGCCGCACCGAGAGGCCGGCGAGAGGCTGGCCGACTGGATCGTGAAGAACTACAAGCCTGGAGAGCCGCTCCATATCATTTTCGTCTGCACGGGTAACAGCCGTCGTAGCGTTCTTGGGGCGACGGCCGGCAACATCGCCGCTGCCTACTACGGAATGCCCGAGATCCGCTTTCACAGTGGCGGCACGAAGCCGAGCGCGGTCAACCGCCGCGCGATCACGGCTCTCAAGGAAATTGGTGTCGAGGTCGAACCGACCGGTCAAGAGGCACCCCGAGGCGAGCCTCAGACCGCGAACCCCATTGTGGTAATAAGATGGGGACAGGCCGGGGGAACTGGGGAGCTCAAGATGGAATCTACGGAGTTCTCCAAGGCCTACTCTGACCCGAGCAACCCCCAGGATGGGTTCGCCGCGCTGATGGTGTGCGCCGAGGCTGACGCAGGCTGCCCCGTCGTCAAAGGCGCTTCGATCCGGATCTCGATGCCCTACCTGGACCCCAAAATCTACGACGATGGCACTTATGAGGCCAGTAAGTATGCCGAGCGTCGGGACGACATGGGGCGAATGATCCTGTCGGTCATGATGCAGGCGAGGAATCGGTTGGCAGCTCGTTAAGCGACAACAACCTTCTTGAGAACCGGGGCGTCGGGAAAGCGCGAGCGTCGATCAGGCGGTCGGATCGCGCGCTGTCGGGTGTTGTTGGTCACAATGCGACCGAAGAGGCTGCCGTCAACCGGCCCGCTTCCGTCCCAGCACGACCGCCGCGAGCAGGCCCGTTGCCCAGATCGCCACGGTCGTCGGCTCGGGAACGGGAGTGCCATTGATCACCTGTGCTTCCTGAACGCCCAATGCGTTGGTTGGGTCGGACGCGAGGGCAGCGATGAGCGCCTGGGCCGCGGCCGGACTGAAGGTCGCACTGGGACTGACCATCATCGACCAGTTGGCATTGCGGGCGTCGATGTAGTTGCCCGACTGGTCGTAATTTTCTCCCACCCCGAACGCGAGCATCAGCTCGTGTGAGAGGTTGTGCGCCACGAGCCATTCGAGCTGGTCGAGGGTCTGGGCGGACTTGACTTCCTGATCGAAGAAGCTGAAGCCGCTGCCGGTGACCTGAGTCATCCCGATCACGCTGGAATCGATGTTGCTGACCGTGTTCGAGACCAGGCTGAGCGTGTGGGTCGCGGGCACGGTCGGGTCGGTCGTCAGCGAGACGTTCACGCCACTCTGCTGGAAGGTCTGCTGGACCCGCTGCAGGACTGTGTTATCGAAGCTTGCGATCTGCTGGGCCGTAGGAGCTCCGCCGAAGAAACTGCTGGCCTGAGCGCTATTATACCAAGGTTGGGCGTTGCCGGTGGTGATCTGGCTGGCCAGCGGATAGGGGCCTGAACCTAGATTGATGAACGCGTCCGCGGCGGTTGCAGGCGCGGACGCACTCGAGCTTGCGGTGTCGGAGGATAGTGGTGCGCCCGATGAGGGGACGATCGTCTGCGGATCATAGAATGAATTAGCGAACTGATTAGGTCCCCAGTTACTAGCGGCCGGACTGGAGTACGCAGTGGACCACCAAGCCCAGGCCCCCGGGGTCGAGGAAGACATGGGTGCCGCGGAGGCCCTTGCCCCCAGCAGCGTCCAGACCAGGACGCCGAAGACCAGGCTCCTGAAGGCGGTCATCACGAACCTCCTGTTCGCTCAACCTCGAGCGGCCATCCTGGCTGCCCTTGGGCTATTGTGATTTTAAAAATCGCCCCGGAAATCGTTCTCTCTCGAACTGAGCCGGCGGGTCGGACAGCAGCGATGGTAACCTCTGGATGGGTGGCAACAGTTAGTCAGCAAGAACCATGCCAAACAATCAAGTCAAATCGTACGGCAGAATTAGGACTCGTGTGCTGGAATGCTTCCAAAAGGTGCAATGGAGCGGTCGGAGACAATTCTCAGACGCGCCCAGGAGCGCTCGGCGAATAGTCAACCATCGTGGAAAAGCCGCTTTTTACTGCGTTTCCCGCATTGGCGGTACTCCCCGCGCCGCTCCGTGCCGCCCTGCCTAGGCGGCCTGACAGGCCGCCCGGCAAGCTGCGGACTTTGTCTTGAAAACAGCAAACGCTCCGCTTCGCCGTCAGACCCGGTCGAAGCAAGAACGTCAAAAAGTCCCTGGAATCGTGCAAAAGTTGCAATCCCGGTAACTTCAGAGCGTCCCGCGATGAGGCCGCCATCCCTGGCTTGGGATCGCCCGAACAGTAAACATAGGCATAGATCGAGATCGCTCGGCCTGGCCGCGCGAGACACTCGACCCGGCCTCAGGCCGGAGGCCTGCGCCGGAGGAGCTCATGACGGACACCGAGATGGGCTCCCTGAAACGCGCGCTGCTGCTGGTCGAGGAGTTGCCGCCGATCGAGGGCCTGAGCCTGGGTGCTCGGAATGCGCGGCGAAGATGTCGAAGGAGCGTGGACGCTATAGCGCTCTAGAGGAGGTTGCATGGGCTTGCCTTCCCGGATGAGTTTGATCGTGATCGGCCCGGTCGATGGTGATGGGTCTTTTCTGATTCCGCTCTGAGGGCCACAATGTCTGTTGGAATTACCCAAATTGCTGTGACTCAACCTAGGCCGGCCAGATGATACACGCTATAGTTGGCGATCCGGTCGGCACAATTTGCATTCTCTCGGGACTGAATCACGCTCATGAGCAAGCAACCGAATTGGAGCCTCATTCGGGGTATCGTTCTGGATGCGGTGGGAACTTTAGTCAAACCTGTGCCTTCGGTGGCTGATACCTACACCGACGCGGCGCGTCGTCAAGGAGTCGAGTTGAATCGCGACGTAGTGCGCGCTCGCTTCAGCCAGCACTTCCAGAGTGACGAGGTCCGCGGAGGCCGGGGCCTGCACTCCACCGACGAGGCCACCGAAATCTGGCGATGGCGCCGGATCGTTGCCAAAGTCTTGCCCGAAGTCCCGAATCCGCAACAGGTTTTCGACGAGCTCTGGGATCATTTTGGTCGCCCCGGATCGTGGCGCACGTTCGCCGATGTCGCACCGGCTTTGCAGTCCATTCGCGAAGCTGGGATTTCGGTCTGCATCGGCTCCAACTTTGACGGCCGCCTGCGCCAGGTCGTCTTAGGTCTTCCCGAATTGAGCTGGGCCGTCGATGCGCTGGTCATCTCGTCGGAAGTCGGCTTTCGCAAGCCTCATCCGTTGTTCTTTCAGGCGGTCTGCCAGCGTCTGCAATTGCCGGCCCGACAGATTTTGTGCGTGGGCGACGACGTCGAGAACGACGTCCGGGGCGCAGTGAGCGCTGGGCTCTCGGCAATGCTGCTGGACCGCCATGGCGAGCGGCCGCACGATTTGCCTTATGTGTCGAACTTGACCGCCTTGCTGGAATCGCGGCTTGCCTGGGCCTGAAGTTGATCACCCGATCGTGTCGATGGACAATCCAGATGGAGCGCTTGCGCCTCGGGCCAGTTTCTCTCGCTGAAGCGGTCCCGGTGGCTGGTGGACTCGGCTTGCCTGTGTCAGCAAGTTGGATTAGAGTCCCGATCGACCAGGAAAGCCATCAAGCAGTCGCAAGCGCATAGGCCACCAGGTCTCGGCCGGAATGGACCGGGGCTCATGGTCGGGTTCGAGAAACCTGGTCCTCGTCTGCTCCTTTCAGGGAAGAAAGGAAATCGCCCGTGGTCGCTACGGTCGAACAGCTTGCGGCCCTCGTTCGAGGTCGTCTGGTGGGAGATGGCAGCGTGGCCATCCACTCGGCCCGCCCGGTTGCCGAGGCAGGTCCCGGAGACATCACTTTCATCGAGAGCGATCGCTACGCCAAGTTCTTGCGAACCTCGCCCGCCTCGGCAGCCATCGTCGGACCTCACCTCAGCGGCTCTCGCTCGACGTTCAAGGAAGACCTAACGGTCATCGAAGTGGACGATCCGATCTCGGCGTTCGTTACCGTTCGCGATCATCTTTCGGCCCGAGAGAAGTCGCGCTGGACAGGGGTGCATCCTCAGGCCTGCGTCGCCGCGACGGCACGCCTGGGCGCTGAGGTTGCCATTTACCCGTTTGTCTACGTGGGCGAGGAGGCCGAGATCGGCGACGGAACAACGCTCTTGCCCGGCGCGGTCATCGGCGAGCGATGTCGGATCGGCAAAGCGTGCACGATTCACCCCAACGTCGTGATCTATCCCGACGTCGTGCTTAAAGATCAAGTCGAGGTCCATGGCGGGACCGTGCTGGGCGGAGACGGCTTCGGTTACCGCCAGGTGAGTGGCCGGCATATCAAGATTCCGCACTCTGGCCGGCTGGAGATCGACAGCGACGTCGAGATCGGGGCCAACTGCGCCATCGACCGCGCCACCTTCGAAACGACGCGAATCGGCGAGGGGACCAAGATCGATAACCTCGTTATGATCGGTCACAACAACCGGATCGGTCGCCATAACTTGCTCTGCGGTCAAGTGGGAATCGCCGGCAGCTGCACAACCGGTGATCATGTCGTCATGGCCGGGCAGGCTGGCGTCAAGGACAGGACGCAGATCGGTGACGGCGCGATCGTCGGGGCGCAGGCCGGTGTGCATCGCAACATCCCCAGCGGACAGCAGGTGCTCGGTTCCCCGGCGATGCCGGTCCGGGAGCAGCGGCGTCTTTTCCAGATGATCGCGCGATTGCCGGAGATGCATCGCCAGCTTCGCCAGCTTGCCGAGCAGATTGCCACGATCACTCAGGTCCTTTCGATCGAATCGGCCGGCGAATTGCCTACCTCCGGCGCTGGCCCGGACGCTCTCGCACAAGACCACGCGTCTCATGTCGATGCGCCTTACGCCGCCGATCCGACCGGGTTCTGAGGGGAGACCACGACATGGCGCTTCTGAAGTCGACCTGGGGCAACAAGGCCGCTGCCGTGACTCACGGCACACCGCCATCGCCCAGGGGCGCCGGCCGGACCCTCCGAACCGACCTGGGCCGGCCTGCGCTCGAGAAAGTTGGCCTTCTTGCTGGCAGCGGCCGCTTTCCCATTCTCTTCGCCAAGGCCGCGCAGCGGCAGGGGCTGAAGGTGGCCTGCGTGGGCATCAAGTACGAAGCCCCCGATGAGCTGAAAGCCCTGTGCGAATCGTTCGAGATCGTCGGGGTCGCCAAGCTCGGCAAGATGATTCGTGCTTTCCGCCGCCTGGGCGTCAGTCACATCGTCATGGCCGGCAAGGTCACCAAGAACGTGATCTACACGCCCTGGAGGATCGTGCAACTTTGCCCCGACTTCCGGACCCTCCTCTGGTGGTATCGCCGCTCGCGTGCCGATAATCGCGATGATTCGCTCTTGCTCTCGATTATCGATGAATTTAAACGTGATGATATGACGTTCGCTTCCGCCCTTGATTTTTGTCCGGAGCTGCTCGTGAAAGAGGGAGTCCTCACCCGCCGTGCGCCGACGGTCGCGGAGCGGGCCGACATCGCCTTCGGCTGGAGGATGGCCAAGGAGATGGGCCGGCTCGACGTGGGCCAGTCGGTGGCCGTCAAGGAGAAGGCGACGCTGGCGGTCGAGGCCATCGAGGGCACCGAC
>JBKQMU010000150.1:0-22418 GCA_052146555.1 Isosphaeraceae bacterium | reverse complement strand
ATTCCGAACACGGCCGTTAAGCCCGCCGGGCCCATGATAGTGCTTTGGCGCGAAAGTCGGTGATCGCCGGAATCCTCTTGCTGCCGCCCCGGATTCTTCCCACGAAGGAACCCCGGGGCGGCTTTTTGTTTCAATGGCCCGAAAGGCGGCTAGAAACGCGAAGATTCCTGGGCAGAAAGCCCGAATTCTTAGCTCCGTGTCGGATCGTTGTTTTGTTTTGCATGGTAGCGGCTTTGCAAAGCCCTGCCTTACGTAGACATCTGGTAGGATGCAAGCCACTCGTTGTGTCAATGCAAAACGTCCGCTCGCAAGGGGAGTTTGAGAGCGTGAGCACGGCCGCCGCAAGACACATTATGACCACAGAAGAACTATTGGCCCTGCCCGACGACGGTGTCGAGCGCGCGCTCATCCGCGGTGAGTTGCGGGAGAAGCCGATGACCAGGCGGAATCGCTGGCATAGCAGAACGGAGGCAAGGATCGCACAAGTTCTCCAGAACTGGCTCGACAGTTGGGATCCGGCGAGAGGGGCAGTCGTCTCCGGCGAGGCAGGTTTCCGGCTTCAGCGCAATCCTGATAGCACCGTTGGTATTGACGTCGCGTATGTCTCGGCCGAGGTTGCAGCTCACCAACCGGACGCCCCGTATTTTGAGGGTCATCCCATCCTGGCGGTAGAGATACTTTCCCCATCCGATAAGCAAGAAGAGATCGACGAGAAGATCCAACTCTATCTGGAGTCTGGCGTCGCGATTGTGTGGGTCGTCCATCCTCGATTCAAGACTGTCACTGTTTACCGCCCGGGCGCTGACCCGATGATGCTCAGCGGAAGCCAGGAGCTAACGGCCGAGCCACATCTCCCATCTTTCCGCGTCTCACTGACGCGCTTGTTCACGGTCTGAAGGTCACCGTACTCAGAGTCGAGCGTCGCCGAGCCTGAATTCTTCCTTGAATTTGCGCGAACCCGGCTACTATTCCCTGTGACCATTAACCATCGGGCGGTGCGGTGTTTCAATTTCTCCGGCTGCGAGCACGGGTGGCTAACCATCCCCGTCTGAAATGGTCCAACATTTTCTCGAAGTGTTGAATAACAATCCATTCTTCTCCGGTGGCTTATCGCTGATGCTGCTAGGTGCGGCGGCGGCGATCTTGCGCAAAGTGCCTAGCCAGCTCTGGACCTTCATTCAGCGCCGGTTGTCGATCACAGTGGAGATCCCGGATCGTGATCCCGCATTCCGCTGGCTTCAGGTATGGCTCGCTGCGCAACCTTACGCCGGGCGCGCCAGGGATTTAAGCCTGGCTACGACATGGATACCGGCCGCCGCCGAGTCGGACACAGCCGTTGTCTTCGACCCCGAAGACAGCTCAGCGACAGGGCCTTCATCCCAGGTGAAGTTCTTGTTGTCACCGGCTCCGGGAACCCATTTGATGCTCTATCGCAGGCGGCCCTTGATTCTCCGCCGCAGCCGCCGCGACCTGCAAAACGGCAATGCCCGCACGTTCCAAGAAGACTTGTCGCTGCAAATCTTGGGCGGCACGCGGACCATGGTCGAGGACTTGCTGGCAGAAGCGCGAACGGTCGCATGTCCGCGAACGCCCGGGGTCAGCGTGCTGACTGTCCGCTACGAGAGCTGGGAAGCAACCTCGTGGCAACCGCGCCGACCGCTCGAATCACTGGTCTTGGCAGACAATACACTTGAGGATCTGCTCGAGGATCTGCATGTGTTTTACGGTTCTCGATCGTGGTATGTGCGCCGCGGGATTCCTTATCGTCGCGGTTACCTGCTCCACGGTCCCCCCGGAAACGGCAAGACGACGCTGGTCCTGGCAGCAGCGGGTGAGCTCAACCTGTCGGTCGCTGTGCTCAGCTTGAGTAATCGGTTGCTCTCGGATGATGCGCTCCGCGGCCTGGTCGATGCCTTGCCACCGGCGACCTTACTGCTGATCGAGGATGTCGACTGCGTGTTCAAAACCGAGCGAGCAACTACGGAACAAACAGGCGTGACATTGAGCGGCCTGCTCAACGCCTTGGATGGAGTCAGTTCGCGCGAAGGCCGGGTGCTGTTCTTGACGACGAATCACCTCGAACGCCTTGACCCTGCGCTGATTCGTCCCGGTCGAGTTGACCGCAAGATCGAGCTGGGGAATGCCTCGCCCGACCAGGCACGGCGACTGTTTCTCTGGTTTTACCAGGGTTCCGAACCCGTCGCGGAGAAGCTCGCGACACTGGCGGATCGCTTTGCCGCCCAGGTACCGCGAAACAAAATTTGCATGGCGGCCATTCAAGAACACCTGCTGCGTTATCGTGACGCTCCCGAAGCTGCCGCCCACGAAGTCGTTTTCGACGAAGTTGTGCCTGGCGAAAGAACGGCTGGTGAAGATTCAGAAGCACGCGTGACCATCGCGCCTGATCGCCACGCAAGCTTTTGACCTCTCTTATGGCTTGTCCTAGAGAATGAGAAGAGGGCCGATCGCCCCGGCCGCTTTTTCTCCTTTTCGAAGGCCATGGTTCCGTGCCAGGCATCAAGATCCAGCCCGAACTGATCCGGGACCAGCAAGAGGCTTCCCGGGAACCTTGCGACCCGATTTGCCAGCAGACCGGTCTAGCCTGGAGGGTCTCCTTTCGTGTTGCCCTAGTCGCCTTCGTGGCATTTGCCGGAGTTCTGGACAACGGCTTCGTTGCTTGGGACGACCTGGATAATTACGTGGATAACCACGCCTACCAGGGGCTGGGCTGGGGAAACGTGTCCTGGGCCTGGACAACCTTCTGGATGGGGGTTTACCAGCCTCTGAGCTGGATGCTGGCCGAGCTGGAATACATCGTCTCCGGGCTCAACCCTCGTGGCTACCATCTGACAAGCCTGTTCTTGCACACAGCTTGCTGCGTTGTGCTATACGCGCTTTCGCTTGCGCTCCTGGACCGTTGTAACACAAAGGCTCGATCGGACCCGTCATTCCGGCGGGACCAGGTGGTGTCGGCCGGATTGGCCACGGCCGTGTTTGCCGTTCACCCTCTGCGTGTCGAGCCCGTCGCGTGGGCATCAGGGCAGGCGTACCTGCCCTGCGCTCTCTTCGCGATGCTTAGTGTCCTGTGTTACCTGCAAGCAAACAAGGGAGCCGAGAGCAACGGTACTCGTCGCAAGGCGCTGTGGCTGGTTGTTTCCGTCAGCTTGTACACGGCTTCCTTGCTCTCGAAAGCCGCATCGCTGAGCCTGCCGATCGTGCTGGTGATCCTGGATGTCTATCCCTTACGCCGGCTTGACGCCTGGTCCTGGCCCGGAAAGAAGCCAGGTAGCTGGCGACCATGGCTGGAGAAGATTCCCTACGTTGCACTGAGCTTGATCTTCGCCGTCATTGCGACCAGCGCGAAGCGATTCGACCACACGCTCGTAGACGTCGACGAAACCGGGCTCATGGGTCGATTGGCGCTGGGCAGCTACTCGGCCTGGTTCTATCTCGTTAAGACCTTGTGGCCGACAAGCCTTCACGCCTTTCCCATGCGGCCGCAACCGCTCGACTGGACACAGCCGCCGTTTGTTCTCAGTGTACTGGGCGTCATTCTGGTGAGCTTTTACCTGTATGAGAAACGGCGCAAGTGCCCAGGATTGCTCGCGGCCTGGACCGCGTATCTGGTGATTCTGACTCCCATGTCGGGGCTTGTCACCTACGGTCGACAGTTGACCGGAGATCGGTACAGCTACCTGGCCATGATGCCATGGGTGGTCTTTTCGGCCGGTGGCCTGCTGCTGTGGACAACACATCCTGACCTCCCTCTTGCTAGGCGGCGAGTCAGGGAAGCCGGTGTGCTTGGCCTTGTCTGGGTCGCATCACTGATGGGATTAACCTGGTGGCAGTGCCAGACATGGGAGAGTTCGGGAACGCTCTGGACACATGCCATCGGCCACGGCGGCAGGGACATTTCCGATCTGCACAACAACCTGGGCGTGTGGAAGGCGAAGGAAGGCGATTTTGACTCCGCGGTTTCCGAGCTCGAGCAAGCGGTCCGACTGCGTCCTGACCGGCACGAGTCGTTCGTCAACCTCGCCAATGCCCAGAGTCAGAAGGGCGATAGGGATGGTGCATTGAAGACGTTGCGAGTCGCATCCTTGCGGTGGCCCGATCAGGTACGAATTCGCGGTCTCTTGGGTAAGTTGCTGTTCCAAAAGGGCCGGTACGCGGACGCCGCCAGTGAATACAGAGCGGTTGTGAACCTTCAACCCGAAGCCTCGTTGGCCCATCTTTACCTTGCTCACGTCCTCGCTCAGGGAGGATGGTACACGGATGCGGCGGATCAGTATGCCGAAGCGCTGCGGCTTTCGCCCGACGATGCGGAAGCTCAGCGCGGCTGGTCGAATCTTCGCCGGCTGATGAAATCTTCGGATCACGCAACGTTATCAAAGCCTTCAAAAGGAGGCTGAAAGCCTGCGGCGGATGATGTCCGAGCAAGAGCGTCGAAATCAGCCCGCTCAGGCTATTTTCACGGCATAGTCAGCACCCCGCCCGCTCAAAATTCGAGGGTACGGGGTTCATTTCGTGACGTGGCGCCGTGGTATGATCACGAGATCGGGAAGCGAGCCGCTGGCTGACGTTAACAGGCCGGCGCATGGACCGGTTCGCCCCGACCTAGTATCCTTGCTCGAGGTATGCCCTTGATGATTGAAAGCTACGCCGGTTATCTGGACATAGCCGGCCTTGTCTTGATTATCGCGGGCTGTCTGGGATTTCTGGCGCGGCCGCTTCGAATTTGGCGAAAGGGACTTATACCCTTGGCGCTCGTTGGCTGCGGCCTGATCGTGACTGGCTTCCCGCTGGCCTACCGGGCCGTTGCGCCGGTCGATCTCGGGCCCAGAGAGAAGATCGTGGAAGGCCAGCGACACATCACGTTGACGGGCTGGGACCGCAAGGATTACGGCTTCCTGGGTTCCAAGCACGATGTCATCGTGCTGCAGATGGCCAATCCTGATGTGACCGACCAGACGCTTGAGGAGCTTAGGAAGATGGACCATCTGGAAGAGCTCGACCTGAGTAATACTCAAGTGACCGATGCGGGACTGAAAGTCTTGAAAGACCTGCCCGCGCTTCGCTCATTGCGGCTGAAAAATACGAAAATCACCGATCCTGGCTTTCGTGAGTTTCTGGCGGGGAAAGACTCTCTCATGCAGCTTGACTTAAGCGGCACGGCGGTGAGCCAAGAGACAGCCCAAGCCTGGCGCAAAGATCGAGCCGGCCGCCGCGTGCTGCGGTAACCACTTGTGTACGAAGGACCTCGACCATGCCCATGGCGCTCAGTGATGCCACGCAAGGCGATCCTCAAAATGCCCTGTTCCTCGCTCAAGCCTGCGCTCTGGCCTATCTCGACGAGCCGGCCGCCAAACCGCGTTTCGCTGACCAGCTTGGGCTGAACGCCAAATTGATCAGCGTTGACAACACACAAGCGTACGTTGCCGAGAACGACGGAGCCGTGGTTGTCGCCTTCCGTGGTTCGCAGGCTCCGACGACTTTGGATGGGCTGAAGGACTGGCTCCTGACCAATGCCGACAACTACCTGGTCATTCCCGAGGGACGGATGGGGACCGATTTCGCGGCAGCCGGCGTGGGAGTACGGTTTCACCGGGGTTTCATGGAAGCCCTGCATGAGATCTGGGAGCCCTTGCTGGCTGCGATCACCGAAGCGGTGGAAGCGGGCGACCGACCGCTCTGGATCACCGGCCATAGCCTGGGGGGGTCGCTGGCACTCTTGGCCGCCTGGCGGCTTCAGCGCAACTTCATCATGGTCCATGAGATCGTCACCTTCGGCGCGCCCATGACCGGCAACCTAGCAGCCGCGGAGGCCTTCGATCGAGAGTTCGCGGGGAGGATCTTCCGGTACGTGAATCTGGAAGACCCCGTTCCGCTCTTGCCTTCGATGAGTCTGGTCGCCAATTCGTATGCTCACTGCCATAGCGAGGTCTCGCTGGCCGCTGCCCAGGCGATCGCCTCGGCGGTCGATGCAATGCAGCAGGCAACCGGCTCGGTCCTGGACCGGATTATCGAAGCTACGCACATCGATTGCCTCTGGAGCGTCGTCATAAGCCGGATATCCGCCCATTTCATCGACCACTACCAGGAGCGTGTCCAAGAGAGAATCAAGGGGAAGTGCGAGAAGGAGGAGCCCAGCCAGCTTGCTTCGGCGTCGCCAGTGCAAGAATCCTGACATGAAGAATCCCGACTACGAGAAGCTCGGATTCTTCTACCTTGGCAAGCACTATGATCTCGACCAGCGCGAAGTTCTTTCCGAGCTTGTGCTGTACGAGTCGAAGCAGCTCACGACCCACGCCGTCTGCCTGGGGATGACCGGCAGCGGCAAGACTGGGTTATGCCTCTCGCTGCTCGAGGAAGCAGCCATCGATGGCATCCCCGTGATCGCGATCGACCCTAAAGGGGACCTGGGAAACTTGCTTCTCACCTTTCCATCGCTGCAGGCCGACGATTTTGCCCCCTGGATCGACGCGGACGAGGCGAATCGGAAGGGGCTCTCCCGCGACCAATTCGCCCTTGAAGTGGCCGAAACATGGAAAAACGGCCTGGCTGCCTGGGCTCAAGATGGCGGTCGAATCCAGCGGCTTCGTGATTCCGCCGACATGGCCATCTACACGCCCGGCTCGGCCGTCGGGCTGCCGCTCTCGGTTCTGCGCTCGTTCGCGGCCCCGCCACCGGCCCTGGTCAGCCAGCCGGAAGCGTACCGCGAGCGCATCACGTCCTCGGTTTCGGGACTGCTGGCTCTCCTGGGAATCGACGCCGATCCCATTTCCAGCCGAGAGCATATTTTGCTTTCAAGCGTGCTAGACCAGACCTGGCGCACCGGAGCTGGCCTGGACATGGCGGGCCTCATTCACGCCGTGCAGTCGCCTCCCTTTGACAGGGTCGGCGTCATCGACCTGGAGACATTCTTTCCAGCCAAGGATCGGTTCTCCCTGGCGATGAAGCTGAACAACCTGATTGCTTCCCCGGGGTTCGCTTCCTGGATGGAGGGGGAGGCGCTGGACGTCGCCAGCCTGCTTTACAACCCCGATGGCAAGCCGCGGCTCTCGATTCTGTACATCGCCCATCTGTCGGACATCGAGCGCATGTTTTTTGTCACGATTCTCTTGAACGAGATCCTGGCGTGGGTCCGGACCCAGCCGGGGACCTCGAGTCTGCGCGCGATCCTCTACATGGATGAGATCTTCGGCTATTTCCCTCCCACGGCCAACCCGCCGTCGAAGACGCCGATGCTCACCCTGCTCAAGCAAGCTCGGGCCTACGGACTGGGGATCATGCTGGCAACACAGAACCCGGTCGACCTCGATTACAAGGGGCTGTCCAACGCCGGAACCTGGTTTCTGGGCCGCCTGCAAACCAAGCGCGACAAAGAGCGCGTTCTGGCAGGACTGGAAGGAGCCTCCAGCGTGGCTGGCCAGGACTTTGACCGGGCCAAGATGGACACCCTGCTCTCCAGCCTGGGCAACCGCATTTTCCTGTGGCATAGCGTCCACGCAGAACAGCCTGTGGTCTTCCAGACACGGTGGGCGCTTTCCTTCTTGCGCGGGCCTTTGACCCGTGAGCAGATCCAAGAATTGATGGCGCCGCGGAAGCAGAAGCCGTCCGCTGACACTGCCAGTCTGCCCGCGGCCCCGACAGCTCCGGCCGGCGTCGGTACCGCGGCCAGCGCGCCTGCGGCCAAGCACACGTCAGCTCAAACGGAGATCGGTACCGCGGCCGGCGCGGCTGCGGCCAAGCACTCTTCATCGCCGGCCGGCGTAGCGTCTTCAAAGCGATTGCCAGCGTCCGCCGGTGGGTCGCGGCCCCTCTTGCCACCCGACGTGCCGGAGTTTTTCATTCCCCCTCGAGAGCGACTTGATGCGGGCGCGGCCCTGGAGTATCGGCCTGCGCTTCTGGGGGTCGCCCGCCTTCATTATGCGGACAAGAAATCCGCCATCGACACCTGGGAGACGGTCGGACTGTTACAGATCATTGACGCGGAGGTCCCGGCGGATCTCTGGGCCGGGGCGCTGGTCCACACCAACCAGATCCCCGAGCTGGACCGGGCTCCCCGCGCAGGTGCGAGCTTTTCCTCCTTGCCTGGGACGCTGAGCAGAGGCAAGTCGTATGCGGAGTTTACCAAAGCCCTGCGGAACCATCTTTACCGCGCGCACAAGCTCACGATCTGGTCGTGCCCGGCTCTCAAGGCGTACTCCAAACCGGGCGAATCCCAGCGCGATTTCCGGCTCCGGTTATCACTGGGATCACGCGAGGCGCGTGACCGGGCCATCGAAACCCTTCGCGGCAAGTATGCCGCCCGCCGCAACAAGCTTCAGGATGATGTCCAGAAAGCCCATGACCGACTGGATCGAGAGCAAGCTCAGGCGAGCAAGGCCAAGTGGGACGCCGCCATCGCGCTAGGCAATTCGGTGCTGGGCGCGTTCCTGGGGCGCAAGACGATCAGCAAGACGAACGTGGGAAAGGCGACAAGTGCCGCCAAGGCCGCTGGCAAGGCCATGCAACAAAGCGACGACCTCGGCACGGCCCAGCGCGAGCTGGATGGGGCCCTCGAGAAGTTCACGGAGCTGGAGCTCGAGTTCCAGGCGGAAGTTGAGAAGCTCGAGGCGACGCAACGTCCCGAAGGCCTGGTCCTGCAGGCCCTCGAGCTTGCGCCCAGGAAGACGGACATCACGATCGAGCAGGTTGTTCTGGCCTGGACGCCGTGGAAGGTCAGCGCTGGAGCCCAGCCTGAGGTGGCCTATTGATCTTTGTTGTTGCCACGTACTCGCCAGTGGCCGGCGTTGGGCAGGGTGGTGTGAAACGACTGTCCCGTCGAGATTCAGGAGGCTGGTAGGATGTCCTTCACGGCAATCCGCCCGTACTCCTGACCGCTCAGCACGAGTGCGATTTCCCTGGTTTCGTCAAAGACCTCCACGGCAGTGTAGCAAGCCTCATCGCCGGAGCCGATTGGTTTTGAATGAACTTCCACGACTCGATTAACCAGATCGACGATCCAGTAGACTGGTAGGCCAGCGGCTGCATAACCGTGGTGCTTTGTTCCGCGGTCCGTATCC
Source organism: Isosphaeraceae bacterium (assembly GCA_052146555.1). Taxonomy (GTDB): domain Bacteria; phylum Planctomycetota; class Planctomycetia; order Isosphaerales; family Isosphaeraceae; genus Aquisphaera. The sequence continues at coordinate 13,350 of JBKQMU010000150.1, read as the reverse complement.
TGGGAAGTTTCCGTCACCTCGATGACCAGGTCGATATCAGAAGGGCCTGGTCGCCGCGTCTGGTAGTTTAGGTACGAGCCACGCGCGACGGCAACATCCGGCTCGGGACGCCACAAGGGGGCAAGCTCGATGGCTTTCTCTTCCCGGATGGTCCAGTGCTCCTCAGGGACGAGTTTCTCCAGCTTCTTGGCAAGTGCCAGGACGGCAAAATCGTGAGGAGGGTTTTTCGTCACCTCAAACAACTCTCCTCCCAGCAGTTCGACGTGCCGGCCCTCGAACATCCCTGTATCGAGGATTTGCTCAAACTGTCGCACCGTCAGGCGAACTTTGGGCTCAGTATTGGCGGCGCTGGCCATCATTGCCGTTCCTGTATCTGAGCCGACAGGATCGAGACTCCCGCCATTCTGAAGATCGAACAATCGGTCCACCTGTCAGCAGCCGCACTGCATCTCGGCCTTTCTGTACATCATGACACGGCTACACGCCAAGGCCGAGTGCGAACGCGGTCCCTAGCGCTATAGCGGCTGCATCATCCCTCCGCTTCGAGCTGTCGCTTGGCTTGCTCGATTACGGCTTCTTGCTCGGGGCTCACCTCGGGGTAGTGGAGATCGAGCCCGTCAATGGCCGTGACTAGGATCCGCGCGACCAGACCGCGTGTCACCCACTTGTGGTCAGCCGGGATGATATACCAGGGGGCCCATTTCGTGGACGTGGCGCTGATGGCCCGCTCGTATGCCTTCATGTAGTCGTCCCAGAAACCACGCTCCGTGAGGTCGGCCGCCGAGAATTTCCAGTGCTTTCGGGGGTCTTCAAGCCGCTTGATGAACCGCTTGCGCTGTTCGTCTTTCGATATGTTGAGGAAGAACTTGAGCACCACGGTGCCATTGCGCGTCAGGTGCCGCTCCAAAGTGTTGATGTCGGTGTAGCGGTCGTTCCAGAAATCTTCATTGATCTTGAGGCCAGGGATGCGCTGGGTTTGGAGTAGCTCGGGATGCACGCGAACGATCAGCACGTCCTCGTAGTAAGAGCGGTTGAAAATGCCGATCCGGCCCCGTTCCGGCAAGGCGCGAGTGTATCGCCAGAGAAAGTTGTGGTCGAGCTCTTCGGCCGACGGATGCTTGAAGCTGAAAACCTGGCAGCCCTGGGGATTGATTCCTGACATGACGTGCTTGATGGTTCCGTCTTTGCCGGCCGCATCCATCGCCTGAAAGATGATCAGGATCGACCAAGAGTCGGCCGCGTAGAGCCGCTCCTGAGCTTCGGCCAGCTCGGAAACATCCTGGCTGAGCGATTCCTCGGCATAGCGCTTGCGCATGTCCTTGGGAATCTTGGGCTCGCCAGCCCATTCCGGCTCGTAATCCTCGAGCCGGACTTTTTTTCCGTCGGGCACGCGACAAACGGCAATCAGGTCACTAGCGGAGGGCATGACCGGACACCATGAAGCAAGGGGTATCCCCCACCTGGCACGAGACGCAAGCGTCACCATGGGGTTAAAAACCATTGTAGAAGCAGTTCGATGCCAGGAACAAGGCGAAGGGACCGCAGGAGCCGTTTCTTGCCGGTTGATACGACTTCACCCCGCTAGCTTGGCCGCCGGCCCGGCTCTCACTAGAATGAAGAAGTAGCCAGGCTCAAGCCCTGCGCGGAAACTGAGGAACGCATGCGGGCTCCCGAAAGCGTAGATCACGATCAGCCCTCAGGACAGCCGCCTGGGCATTTCATCCTGGACGCGACTGCGGAGGAACTGCGCGACTGGTTGACCCAACGCGGGCATCCGAACTACCGCGCTGGGCAGGTTCTCGACTGGGTCATCCGCCACCGCGCGGAATCGTTCGAGACGATGTCCAACCTGCCTCTGACACTAAGGCGGCAACTGAGCATGGACTGGTCCGTGCTCAGTACGCGCATCAGCTATCATGGCCACTCTCCCGACGGAACCGACAAGCTGCTCCTGGAATGTCACGATAACCGCCGGATCGAGTGTGTCTTGATGGTCGAAGAGAATCGCCACACGGCCTGCATCAGCACCCAGGTTGGCTGTGGTATGGGGTGCGTATTCTGCGCCAGCGGACTGAAGGGGGTCGAGCGCAACTTGAGCGCGGGGGAAATCGTCGAGCAGGTGCTGCGGCTGCGGAACCTGCTCCCGGAGGGCGACTCGATCACTCACATCGTGGTGATGGGCATGGGTGAGAGCCTGGCGAACCTGGATCATCTGGTTCCCGCTCTCGACAGGCTTTGCTCGTCCGGATCGGGTCTGGGCCTCAGCCAGCGCCGGGTGACCATCTCGACGGTGGGGCTGCCGGAGAAGATCCGCAAGCTCGCGACTCTCGATCGTCAGTACCACCTGGCGGTTTCCCTGCATGCGCCAACCGATGAGCTTCGTGATCGGCTCGTGCCGGTCAATGCGAAGATCGGCTTGCAAGCCGTGCTCGAGGCAGCCGATTTCTACTTTCAGACCACGGGCCGCCAGGTCACTTATGAGTATGTCTTGCTCCACGGGGTCAACGACCGCCCAGCCGATGCTCGTGCTCTGGCACAGCGACTTCAGGGACGAAAGGCCCATGTCAACCTGATCCCGTACAATCCCGTGGCGGGTCTTCCGTTCCAGCGGCCGGGCCGGGACGCGGTCCTTCGGTTTGCGAGCTTGCTGCGCGATCGAGGCGTCAGCACGACGGTTCGCAAGACCAAGGGACAAGCCATCGAAGCCGCCTGCGGCCAGTTGCGCCGCCACCTGGACGATCATCTCGCAGCGTCGCCAGTGCCCTCTGTCCCCGCGCCTTCTGCGATACCGGCGTTCCAAGGCGGACGATGGCAGACACTCGCCGACTGATGCCACTGCGCTGGAGGAGGAACTGTTCGTGAGCGATGGCGAGCTCGACGTGCTGGAACGGCAACTGGAGGCAAGGGATCCCGATGTCCGGCTCATGCTCCAGGTGCGGGACGATCAGCTAGGCGCGTTCGAGGCACTCGTCGGGCGTTACCAGGATCGTCTGGTCGGCATTCTCTTTCACTTGGTTGGCAGCCTCGAGGAGGCTGAGGATCTGAGCCAGGAAGTCTTCCTGCGAATTTATAAGGCGCGGAGGGGCTATCGGCCGCGCGCCAAGTTCTCGACGTGGCTTTTCACCATCGCCAACAACCTCGCGCTAAACCATTTTCGAGGTAAGCATCGCAATCCGTCGGTGCCCATGAGCGGGGCAGCGAATGATTCTCAGTCGGTCGGTCCAATCGCCCAAAACATTCATGCGCGAGAGGGTACAGCCTCATCCCAGATGCGCAAGATCGAGCTCTCCGAGATTGTGCGCGGCGCCGTGAGCGTCCTCGGTGAAGATCAGCGCATGGCCGTCTTACTCAACAAATTCGAAGATATGAGCTATGCCGAGATTGGCGAGGTGATGAACCGGTCTCCAGCCGCCATCAAGTCCTTGCTGGCTCGTGCTCGTAATGAGCTGCGCACCCGCCTCGAGCCCTATCTGAGCATGGGTGAGCGAGGAAACAACACGGGATCGGCGTGACATCCCATCGGGTTTTCCGCCGGGCACCGAGGAAAAGTGGCATGATTTCCACCGCCAGCACGATGTGCTCGATCATGACCCGGGGGCTGGCGACCTGCGCGCACGCTCTGGACGACCTTGTTTTCCCCTGGAGCTGCGTTGTCTGCGGCGCGCAGGAAAAGAAGCTTCAAGGTCCTTTTTGCCCACAATGTCGCGCAGAGCTGCTGGCAATGGCGCAGTCGGCGGGGGCTTCGGCGTGCCCGCGGTGTGCGCTTCCGACAGGTCCCCGCGTCAGCCTCGCTCAGGGCTGTTCCGACTGTCGAGGGCGGTCGCTCGGGTTTGACGCCGCGCTGACGATGGCACCCTACGCGGGAACGATCCGAGATCTCTGCTTGCGCCTCAAGCATGAGCGCGATGCATGGCTGGCCCCCTGGCTCGGTGACCTGCTTGCCGAGGCCAGGACGGCGGAGCTTGCACGGCTTCCTCGCGACACATGGATTGCGCCTGTTCCCCTGCACTGGTTCCGACGGCTGCAGCGCGGCTACAACCAGTCCGAAGCACTTGCCCTGGGATTGTCAAAGCGGCTGGGTCTGCCAATCCACCCGCCACTGAAACGGGTGAGGGCGACCGACCGCCTGGCACACCAAAAAGCTTCCAAGAGGATCGCGGCCATGCGGAACGCCTTTTCCGCGCGAGCTGGTCTTTGCCTTGAAGGTCGAACGATCCTGCTGGTGGACGACATCCTGACAACCGGTGCCACGGCCGGCGCGGCCGCTCGAGCACTCAAGAAAGCCGGTGCCAAACGCGTGGTCGCTGTCGTTCTAGGACGGACCGTTTGAGCCTACCGGCCCGGATGACCCGCGATGAACCGAGCCTCGAACCCCGGGCAAGCAACCTGAGCTGGAACCCTGAAGCCAATGACAACCGCTGTCGCATCCGGGACAAAGATCCTTCGCATCGGCACGCGTGGCAGCCGTCTTGCTCGCTGGCAGGCGGAATGGGTCGCTGCCGAGCTAGGTCGCCATCATCAGGGGCTGTGTGTTGAATTGGTCGAGATCAAGACGCACGGCGACCGCGACCGAAACTCACCGCTGGGTGCGATTGGCGGGACGGGACTCTTTACCAAAGAAATTCAGCAAGCGGTCCTGGACCGGTCGGTTGACATCGCCGTGCACAGCCTCAAGGATCTGCCGACCCAGGGACCTCTAGAGCTGGTCCTGGCCGCCGTCCCGCCGCGCGAGGCCGTCGCCGACGCTTTGATTGCACCGGTACATCGCACGCTTGGCGGCCTTCCCGCCGGGGCCCGAGTGGGAACCAGCTCGCTCCGGCGCAGGGCTCAGTTGCTACACCTGCGTCCGGATCTCGCGGTAGTGACTCTCCGCGGCAACGTCGATAGCCGGCTCAGTCAGGCCCTTGACGGCAAGCTCGACGGCGTCATGCTCGCCTGGGCTGGGCTCCATCGGCTGGGGCTCGATGAGCACGTCACCGAGCGCCTCGATCCGCTCGTGTTCTTGCCCGCGGTTGGGCAAGGGGCCCTGGCGATCGAATGTCGCAACGATGATCCAGCAACCCGGGAACTGCTTGCTGCTCTGGACGATCCCGCCACGCACCGCGCGGTTCTTGCCGAGCGGTCGGTCCTCGCCGAGCTTGAAGGGGGATGCACACTTCCCTTGGGTGCCTGGGCGCGCGACCTCGTGGAAGGAATCGGCGCTCGGGAGCAACTTTCTCTTGACGCCGTCGTGTTCGACCCGAATGGGCGCAGTTGCGCCCGGGTCGCGGTCACAGGTTCGCGCGATGAACCGCTGGCACTTGGGCAACAGGCCGCACAGCTTCTCCGAGCCCGAGGAGCCGACGCCCTGCTGGCGCAGGTTTTGCGGAAGTAAGGCTCCGACGAGCCGAGCCCGTTCTAGCAAAGGTTGCTTACGCGTTGTAGACGGCTTTCGACGAAGGCCTCCACAATCAACCTCCTTCCCCTGGGAGAAGATGCCGCGCAGCGACGGATGAGGCTATGGAGGCCAGCGGTGTTTTTGAGCCCCCTCAACCGGCCTTCGGCCACTTTCTCCCCCTGGGAGAAGATGCCGCGCAGCGGCGGATGAGGGACAGGTGTTCGCGCTGGCCCCGAGCTGCTCTTTATCTGGCTTCAACCCTCGCTATCATGCCGCTGGCCATAGGGCTTACCCAGAGGTGATGCGTCCTCGATGACCTTGTTCAGCTCAGCAGCGGCAAGAAGGGCAATGCTACAGATCCAGAACCAGCTCATCAGAACGACAACGCCCGCAAGTGAGCCGTAAGTAGCGCTATAGTTGGCCCAACCCTGGACATAAACACGAAAGAGCAAGCTTACGCATAAAAGAACCAGCGTGCCCAGCAGACTCCCCGGTGTGATCCACTCCCAGCGCTGGTCGGCATCGGGCGCGAAATAATGGACCAGGGCGAAGTTGGTAAGGATGGTCAAAAACACGGTAATACCGTGCAAGAGCGTGGCCAGCGTGGCCAGAGGCTGTGTCAAGCCCGCCCACCTCATGATCTGCGGCCAGGCAAGGGTCGTGACAAAGGCAATGATCAGGATGGCCGCCTGGCTGAGCGTCATGAGCATGGCGATTAAGCGCACCTTCCAGAATGGCCGAGTCTCCTTCACGCCCATGATCCGGTTCATGGCGTCCATGATTCCGACAAAAAGGCTTGATGCCAGCCAGAGCAGCGCCACGAGGCCCACGGAGATGATTCCCGTTGGCGGCTTCTCCTGGAGCTTCGAAAGCTCACGCCCCACGATCGACGCGGCATCGGCCGGCAGCAGGTTTTGCAGCAGCGCAACCGCGTTGGACACCGATGTATGCGGATCGTTGGCCTTTACCTCAACCGAGGGGAAGAACCAGGCGATCCAGGGCAGGAACCAGGCACTCAAGGTGATCACAAGCGCCAGGAACGGGACCAGAGCCGCCATCGCATAGAATGAGATCGCCGCCGCGCGGGTCAGAATCTCATGCTCATTGAGCTTCGTCCAGGTTCGCAAGGCTGCCTGGCGGAGCGAGAGCCCACCCAGTTGCAGCGCCGAAAGCAAACGGCGTCGGGAAAAAACCATGATTTGACTGTTGCAAAAAACCTCAGGACCCATGTCGCGATTATGGTTTCCAGCTTCCGCGGAGTAGCTACAACCGATGCAAAAGCGATGCCCGGTCCAGCCACCAAAAGAAGCCAGCCGCTAGCGCCCGCAAGGGCACGAGTTACCGGGCGAGCAGGCCGATACGGTTTGGGGGAAGCGAGTGCCCCTTGGGCGCGAGCTCTTCCTGCTGGTGCAGATCGCGACAATCAAACCGTCTGGGTCGAGAAGACGGACGGGTCATTCTCCGCGAAGTCTTGATCGATCACAGCGGCTCCAGTGCGACGAGCAGGACGGCGCCTCCTTGAGCACGAACTTGCCGACACCTAGAATAAAGCGGCCATCTGCGCTCCGCGCGATGGCGTCTTGCCATCGCCAGGAAACTGGTGATGAGCCCGGCGCTCGATCTCGCGGCGCGAGAATAGGGCAAACGCTGGGTGTCATCGTACTGGCCACACTACTGGGACTGACAAGCTGGGTCGTGGCTTCAATCTCGACCTGGCTGGTCCCTGTCTATGTGACCGCGATTGTCCTGATCTTCGTCCTGCCCGAGCCAGAGGGCTCGCGGAGCGTTGTTGCGGCTGGAGAAGGCGTCAAGCCGGCCTCCGGCAGCGATAACGCGTCGGCAGCCAGTGGCTTCCAAAGCAACGGGCCAGTCGCCCCGGCTCCGGTCCCAGTCGAAAAAAGCGATGCCCCCGGAGCTTCAGCTCCCGCCATCGTCGTCAGCAGTCCAGAATCGGCCAAGCCGCGGCGGTCTCGAAGCCGCCCACGCAAAGCGGCCAAGCCGGAGGCGGACCAGACTCCTGGTTCCACCCCCACGGCCTGGATCCGCGTCGGCCCGGGCAAGTTTGTCCGTGCCGATTCGCACGACCAGGCCGCTGCCGTCAGTTCGGAACCTCACCTCGCAGTCGAGTCCGCTGTTGCTTCAGCGGGCCCTGAAGAGACTCTACAAGATCTGCCCGAAGAATCGGTTACTCACGAATCGGTAGCGGCCAGCGTCCCAACCCCGGCGGATGTTCCGGTCCCGGCGGACCAGGTCGAGCCTCGTCAAGTTCCCGAGCAGGTGGTTCTCTTCGAGGAGCCGGTGACGGAAGAAAGTACCGAAGAGCATGGTATCGCACCCTCCGCCTTCGGTTCTGATCCGTCCCAGGTGCCTCACGAGGAAGCTGCCATGCGAGAGGACGCAGCGAGCTCGCCGGCGGCCGGTGGAACGTACGATCTCGAGTTGGTTCTGCTCCAGCCGGTGCCAGCGTGTTTCACCGTGTCGGATGGTGCGTGTCTGCTCACTTCGAGGCTCACGCCCGAGGCGCAGCGCCGTCATCCCGCGTCCCAGGGCACAGATCTTGACGGGAACTCCTCACAAGTCAACCGTGGTGGGGGCATACACACGTCGGTCCAGCCCATGCTGCGATCGCGTACACTGTCGACCCGGATTGACTCCCGTCTTGGAAGTCGATCGGGAAAACTGCGGAATGCCCGATCTCGGTTGCGGAATATCCGGTTCACCGGATTTGACCGCAACCCAAGGCCCCGCTCTCGTGTCAGCACAAGGCGGGGCGTCTGCCGCCTTCCACGAGGGATGCGAAACTTTCAACCTCGGTCACCACCAGCACGGTTCTGAACGTGGGGCGGGCCGTTTCATTTTCATGGCAAAAAACCCTCATCCGCCGCTTCGCGGTACTTTCTCCACGCTGAGAAGGCCCAGTGGCAGCCCTCTTATCCCAGGAGCGGGCGAACCCCGCTTGCGGGATCGGGAAGGCCGGGCGAGGGGTGGCTTCCGGCGCGCTCGAAGGAAAATGAAACAGCCCTTGAATCTTGGAGCACGCCTGGCCGGAGATGAAAGTCCGGCCAGGCGGCTCGCAGCCGTGATTTCCCGTCCTTTGGCGGAAAGCCGCAGCAGTTTTCACTCCAGTTGTTCAATCGCCCCCGGGAGCATCGCGAACGACCTTCGCCGGATCATCGAGCCGTGCGGGCTCAAGCCTGCGACCTGTCGCTCCATAGTCCGCGCCAAATCCCGCGATCCGCGAACAGGGTGAGGATCTCCCAGGCTCGCACTCGGTGCGCTTCCTGCCGACGTGGAAGCCTCCGCACCGCTTGCAACGATAAGTCACCAGAGATGAACGCGAGCTGATCCGGCCGGTCGCCTGATTCCAAAATTCCAGCGCGACGCGATGATACTCCGCGCTGCGGCGGTCGGCATGGAACGTCTTGCCACATGCGCTATCAGCACGAGGAAGAATCCAATCAGATCTCGCCATGAATTTATGCCTCTAAGCCAGGTAAAAAAAACGTATGCTTCTTCCATAAGCTGGACGCCTTTCTAAGCGGCTAGTGACCGCGAAATCCGGCTTAAGCCATTGATTGTTGCAAGCAAGCATCTAGCGTTCGGCTGGTACATCCACGCGACCCGCACGGAGATCGAGGAGTTACGCGGCTGATACCGTAGGCGGACATTCGAGGAAAAAGGAGGATTGAGGGCGATTGAGCATCGTCGGCTTCTGCGCTCACACAGGGGTGAGCGTGCTCGCTTATGCGCAAATGCGGACTCGCGGAGACGCTTGCTCTGGCGCAATCGTGGCAATCAGCGTTCGACAGGCACGTCCTTACGGATATCCCTGGAATCAACTGACTTTGGTTGTGCTTGTCTGAGTCTAGGGTTTGTTGAGGGGGTCGCCCTAAGATGTTAAATTGAGCGGGCGAGCGGTCAACCTCGTAGAGAATTGCCAATCGCCAGCAGGCATTTTCAGGATTGTCCATGGTCGAACCTCTGGCATCGCGATTTTGGACAGCGGCCCTCCAAAGCGGCTTGGTCAGCGTCGAGACCTTGACCCCCTGCTGGAAGGCGATCCCTGCGGAAAAGCGCGAGGCTCGGGAGCATTTGGATCGGCGGCTGGCGCGGCAGGCCGTCCAGCAAAATGTTCTCACTCTGTGGCAGGCTCAGCAGCTTTTAGCCGGCAGGACCAGCGGCTTCCGCGTCGATCGCTACGTGCTCCTGGATTTAATTGGCCATGGAGGAATGGGCCGGGTTTATCTCGCGCGTGACACCCGCCTCTCGCGCCGGGTCGCTCTCAAGATCCTGTCTCCCGAGCGGATGAACAATCCTCGAGCCATCGCGCGGTTTCAGCGCGAGGCCCGGTTCGGCGCCCAGTTGCAGCACGAGAACCTGGTACGGATCTATGATCTCGGCGAGATGCATGGCCGCTACTTTCTGGTGATGGAGTTCATCGAAGGCAAGACCATCGGGTCGATCATCGAGGCCCAGGGCTCGATTCTTCCACCTGCGGCGGCAACTCTCAGCCGGCAAATCGCGATGGGGCTGGAGCACGTCCATTGCAAGGGGCTCGTCCATCGCGACGTGAACCCCTCCAACGTTCTGGTGACGCGCGACGGCATTGCGAAGCTCGCCGATTTGGGACTGGCCATCGACCTGGCTGACGAAGACCGCGTCACGAGTGAGGGAGCAACCGTTGGCACGCTCGATTACGTTGCACCCGAGCAGGCGCGGCACTCCCATTTGGCCGATGCCCGAAGCGACATCTACTCGCTGGGTTGTTCCCTTTATCACATGATTGCCGGCCAGGTACCCTTTCCCAGTCCTAGCCTGCTGGAGAAGCTCTTGGCCCATCAGGCTCAGGAACCCAAACCGCTCGATGAGATTGTTCCCGACATCGCGCCGGGGCTCGTCGAGGTGGTGCGGAAGATGATGCGAAAGCTGCCTGAGGAGCGATACGCAACACCGCTTCAGGTTGCCCAGGCCCTCGAGCCTTTCATCGAGGACCAACGCCGGGCTTACGGCGAAAATGGCCGGGTCGATCGGCCCGGATCGGAGAAGCCGGGCCAGTCGCCGGGGGGCTCGCCCTCGCCCTTGTCTTCGCCCTTTCCCTCGCCCTCGCCGTCCGGCGAAGTCCAGGCTGGTGCGCTGGCTGGGGCAGGGGTTTCCGCCAATCTGGGCAGCCCCGTCGGCCAGGCGCCCCCAAAGTCTGCGGCAGCACGTGAGCCAATCGCCCCGGTTCACGGTTCGAATCAGGCTTCAGAGCAAGCAGTCACGAGCGGCCCGTCGGTGCTGACCCCGATCGACGATGACATCAACCGCGCTGGCTGGGCCAAGATCGCTACCGAGAAGGAGCCTCTTGCCGGTAGTATCGACTTCGCAGCGCGGCCGGGAGTAACGCCCGATTCGTTGGAACCGGTTGACTTCGCGATCAAATCGGCCGGGCCCGCGAAGGTGGGCGCTGACCCGGCACGCGTCGGCCCCACCGGAGAGCAGGCGTCCCGACCACCGGCCTGACATTCCTGACCCAACACTTTCATGGAGGAGGGGACTCATGGTTCTGACGAAACTCCGCGTGATTGCAGCGCTGGCGCTCGTTGTTCCAATCTCGATCAAGGCGCAAGAGCCGTCGTCGCCACGTCCACGCCTGATCACTCACGAGGAATTGCAAAAGAGGCTTTCCGATCCGAAGCTTCGGCTGCTGGACGCTCGGACCAAGGCGGAGTACGACGAGGGTCACATCCCGGGTGCTGTCTGGGTCGATGCCAAGGCCGCCCAGACCCTGGCCGCGCGACCGGGGGGTCTGACCGATTGCGCGTCGTGGGAAGCCTGGTCGGCACCACTAGGAATCAGTCCGCAAATGGATGTGCTCGTCTACGACGGAAAGCGGCAGCTTGATGCCGCCCGGATCTGGTGGCTTCTCCGCTACCTGGGAGTGGACCGGGCGGGATTGGTGGATGGCAACTTCCCACTCTGGCAGCGGTCGGGAAAGCCAGTGGCTTCCGAGACGGCTTCGGTCCCGCCACAACCGCTGAAAATCGCCTTTCGGGCTGATCGGCACGCGACCAGGGACGAGGTCCTGGCTGTGCTCAAGAAAGGCACCATTCGCATCGTGGACGCCCGCAGTGAAGCGGAGTACGCGGGCCTGCAGAAACTGTCCCGCCGCGCTGGCCATATTCCGGCGGCGTGCCACCTGGAATGGGTCGAGCTGGTTGACAACGACGGTCGGTTCCTCAGTCCGGACAAACTGCGGGCCAGGCTGGGCGCGCTGGGGATCAAGCCCGGGGAAGCGGTCATCGCCCACTGTCAGGGAGGTGGCCGAGCCTCGGTCAATACATTCGCGCTTGAGCACCTCGGCGTGCCGACACGGAACTATTATCTCGGATGGTCCGATTGGGGAAACACCGAGGAAACCCCTGTGACAACGAAGGAAGGCGAGCGGCCCTGACTCCTGTTTCGGCAAGGGGAACGCCGGGTCCTGGTTCCTGTCCGGACGACAGGCTACTTGCCCCGGCTATCCTCTCCCAGGAGATCCCTCGTGGCATTCAAGATCCGTTTCTCACGGTCCTTGGAAGCCGTCGGATGACCGGACTGCTGGTGCTCCAGATCGACCAAATTCGCTTGGCAGTAGGGGCATTCGACCACTTCGATATGAAACTTGATATAAGAGGCCAGCTCAGGCTCCAGCGCGTCCAAGAGATAGCTGCCAAGATGCTGGCGGCCAGGGCACGTGAGCCGCGATCGGAGCCAGATCGCTCCTAGGGAGTGGAGCTGGAAGTCGTCGCGATTGTTGCGCACGTCCTCGAGCCGAGCACGCAGCGTCGCCGAGTCACGAAGCGCCTTTTCCACCCGCGCCAGCTCCTCGGGTGGTAAGGTATCAGCCAGGTAGCTGCGCAGGACCTGATCGTCGATGAGGGGTGAACAAACTGGCTGTTGGGGCCGCGTGTGTCTCACCTCGGGCGCGTGGGGCGGCTCGGGCGGTGACTGGCCTTTGGCATCACCCTTCATCGTGAATTACCCTCCCGCCAGGTCGTCGAGGGAGAGCCCGGCGCGTCGGGCCATCTCCTTGAGCCGAGCGATCGTCTGGAACTTGTAGCTGGCCACGGCTTGCTCCGGGATATCCATGTACCGCGCAACGTCCTTGTTGGCCCAGCCCTTGACGATCAAGAGTTCCAGGCAGCGAATGCGATCATAGTCTTGCCGCGCCTGCCACTCCCGGACAAGCTGTCCCATGGCATCGGCGAGGAGGCGCTCCTCGGCCTTCTTGCGCTCACCACTGCGGGCGATACTGGAAGCGGCCCGGGCACCACCGGGCACCTCGTCGAGCGGTCGGCCGTGGTCATCGGAACCGAACTGATCGATGGGCCGTCGGCCCTGCTTGCGCAGGTGGTCGGTCAGCTTGTGGGCCGCGATCGAGAAGAGATAGGCTTCCAGGTCCCGCTTCTCATCGTAGTGAGGCAAGCTGGTGAGGAACCCGATAAACGTCTCCTGGACCACGTCCTCACTGGCGGGGCGGTCGCGAATCCGGCTGTCCACGAAGGCCACCAGCCGCCCCTCAAAGCGCAAGATGAACTGCCGCCAGGCCTCGGCGTCACCGGCGCGCACCTGCCTGACCAGAAGAGCGTCGGTGTCCGTCGTTGCCATCGTTGAAACTTGCCCCGCTTGTGCGAGAGGAGCCGCAGTAATTCCCCTCCTCTATGAATTCTAAGCGCGCCTCGGGGCCTTTACCATCCTCCGATCGCGGGATCGCACGGGGGATACTCGTGCCGGGCCGGCTGAGGATCGCTCGCCGACACGACACGCTTGCTCTGGCGCAAGCGTGGCACCCGAGGTTGAACTGCGTTTGCCCGTCGCTGGTCCCGGGTGCCACGCTCACGAGAAGAGTGAGCGCGTGGGGCAAGCCTCGGCGTCATTCTCCGTGGGACACGCTTGCGAAGACGCAAGCGTGGCAGTGTGTCTGTAAGTGTGTCAGGTCCGGGGGGTGACAG
>JBKQMU010000149.1:0-11094 GCA_052146555.1 Isosphaeraceae bacterium | reverse complement strand
TTGAGGGATCATCTCGTCAAGCGATGCGGAGCGGAAGCAGACCTGATTGCGGACAGCCGCCTGGAACCGCGGGGTCCCGATAAGCGGGGGACCGGGCTGGGCGGGCTTGGGTTCGGGTTCGGGTTCGGGTTCGTCGAGCAGATCGAAGAGCATGGGTGGATTGTCCGGGGATCGCTACGGAGTGGTGTCCATCACCACATTGTAGCAGCAATTTCGTGATATGTCAATGCCATTTTCGTGACTGTGGGGTTTTTTCACAGACTCTGAGTTCTTGCGACGAGAACTTATCGCCTACATCAGGTCTCAGGACAATTCGAAAGTCCTTCAGGTAAAGGAAGAGCGAGAGTCATATCGTGATGAATACCGGTTCTACTACAAGGTGATTCTGCCCATGGTCGATTTCCGGCATGGGATATTTATGGAAATGATACTCTCGGGCAATGATGACCCCGATTACCCGGAAGTAACCCTTGTGAACGCGCATCCTCAAAGGAAACATTGAGGAGGACTACCATGAAAGCATCCCGCAGAAGGTGTATCTCCTGTCGCGAGCGCGCCGTCGCTCCGACCGTGCTTCCGACTTACACGACCGAACTGGAACATGACGGCCGATCCTACACGGTAAGTGTCAAAGACCTTCCGGTGCTGCAATGCGAGAACTGCAAGGCGATCGTTCTGGGGGACGACGCGAATACAGCAATTAGCGCTGCCCTGCGCCGTGAAGCTGGTCTGCTGAGTCCGGAGGAGATTCGTGCCAACCGCGAGAGGCTCGGCCTGTCCCAGAAGCAACTTGCTCAGTACCTGCGGATCTCGGAGTCGACACTTTCGCGTTGGTCAACCGGTGCTCAAATTCAGCAGAGAGCAATGGACGCGCTCCTGCGCGTCTTCTTTCTTTCGGCTGAGGCAAGGCTGATTCTTGCTGGTCCCACAGGTGCTACCTCCTGTCCTGCCGACAGCTACGGTCGCTCAGTTGTTGCTCGTGTTGAGACTAAGTCAATGAGTATCTCGCCTGCCGCCTACTCGAGCGCCGTCGTACCTGATGCCGCATTCAGTGGCGAGTGGATCAACGGCCCCAAATCGACCCATCTGCAGTTGGTTGCCTGATGTCAGACTCGAACAACGCCAAGGATCAGAGTCAGGTGAGCCCTCTTGAGCGGGCAGTCTCGGTCTCGCAGAGGGTTGAGCTTCGGAACGTGATGCTCACGCAGTGTGGGGCAAATCGTTCTCCGAATTTCGACCCGCAGCGGGAGGGCACGGAGCTGCGATATGGCATTTCAGAGGTTAGATTTGGGCGGGGTGCCGATACGAAGACGCTCTTCGTCCTGCCCAGTTTCAATCTCGACGTTCTGCATTCTAGCGAGGGCGGGACTGATTCTGTGCTGAGCGTGTCTGCCACATTTGTACTAGTCTACACTCTCGACTCTTTCGAGGGCATCAGTGAGCGCGATCTTGAGGCATTTTCGGTGACTAACGGCGTATTCAACGCGTGGCCTTACTGGCGGGAGTTTGTGCAGAGTACAACCTCGCGGATGGGTATACCCGGGTCGATTACGATGCCGGTCTATAGGATTGGTGACAACCCTTTACAAAAGCATTCCACTCCTCCTGGGTCGAGCACCACTCGTAAAGGCGACGATGGAGGCGAGAAGCCGCGAGAGTCAAATTGACTCGCGCCGCCGTGTTTCGATGCCCTCCACCATCCGTCGTGACACCCAAAACCGGTAATATTGATTGAAGCGGGCGTGAATCACACGGTGCAGACCGATTTGCGATTCGAGAGAGTCGCCGGCAGGCGCCGTACGACCATGCCTTCCGAGTTGGAAGCGGACACCATGCCCACGCTAACAGCAACGCAACCGGCGTGCTCTTGGCCGTTGCCGGCGCCCGAGGAAGTGTTCCGCATCAGCGTGGACCGGTATGACCGGATGCTCGAGTCGGGATCACTTGGCGAGGACGACCCGATCGAGCTCCTCAGCGGGGTCATCGTCTGGAAGATGCCCAAGAACCCGAAACATTCCACTGTCGTGCGGAGATGCCAGCGACTCATCGAGGGTCTGATCCCCGCGGGATGGCACGTGCGCAAGGACGAGCCGGTACGGATCCCGGACTACGACGAGCCCGAGCCGGACCTCGCCGTGGTTCGGGGCGACGATCGTCTCTACGAGAACCGACATCCCGGCCCGAGGGACGTTGGCCTTATCATTGAGGTCGCGGAAAGCAGCCTGACCAGGGATCGGGGACTGAAGCGCGAGATTTACGCTCGAGCGGGAATCCCGGCCTACTGGGTCGTCAATCTGGTCGACCGGCAGGTCGAGAGCTACGCTGATCTGGTCGGGGGCGCTTACCCTGCGCCCAAAGTGCTCAGTGAGTCGGACTCGGTGGAACTTATCATTGAGGGCGATATGGCCGGCGTGATCTCCGTCGCCGACTTGCTCACAAGGCCGTAAGTGCCTCGTCTTGCACCTTCGACAGCCCCCAAAATGCAACTCGTTCTTCGACTTCGCATTGACAGGACGGAGGGTACGGGCTTTAATCCCGGCGGTTTTTCAGGATGCGACCCGGATATGACGCGGATCGCAGCTTCCGTTGCAGCCGGCCATGCATCGCTGAACTGCGATCCGGCCGAATGATCCCGACGACTCGAGTAAAGGACTTAGGCACCAGGATCACAGCCGAATTCCGGGCAGACGCACGACGCGACGCTCGGTCGGGACTCACCATCGAAGCCACACCGCTTGCCTTTCTCCCGATCAGAACCGCGCGGGTCTTCGACCCAGGCCGGCATGCGCACGCCGGCACCTGCAACGTGCCATGCCCCGGTCTTCACCGACAAGAGCGCTCGCGCGGCCAGGCCGGTCATGACAATCGCATGGCTTTTCCGGCTTGCTACCTCCCGGCACGCAGAATCGTTCGAACGGCGTATGGATTGCATCACCCTAGGGGTCGGAAAGAAAACCAGCACAATCGAGCACGGGGCAAAAGACCGCAGAATCATGCAACACGACGCAAATGGCCAGAAAGGCCTTCGCCATGCAATGGATGCAACGCGACTTTCCAAGGATCGGACTTTCCGTCTGGCTTTTTGTCCTCCTGGGGCTTGGGAATCAGGTCCGGGGCGACTTGATCCGTCCCAAGGCCGTACGCTCCTATCCGGACATCGCTGGCGATATCGTGGGAGCTCAGAGCTACACGTTCGATCCATCTTCGAAGACCGGCGTCTTCCTGGTGACGAGTGCCCCCCAGCTCATCGCGCTGGGGCCCGGAGGCGAGATGGCAAGCGTGACTCCCGACCAGGAGGGCACCTTGAGTCAGAAATTACGGCTCAAGCTCGACCAGAATGGCCATGTCGTCGACAACCCCGAGAACCGTTTTCAGCTCTACGGAAGCGTCGTCATCGGCAATCAGGTGTACCGCGGTCTGCTCCTGGAAGGGCGGCCGACAGACTTCGGCGCCCAGCTCCAGAATGGCCGATTCATTACCGGCCTTGATGTCTTCGACCTGAACCTCCGGATCACAGGCGGCAAGCTCGCGGCAGCCTTCGGACCTGAGGCGTACTTGCGCATCATGCCACAGGCCAATAGCACCTTCCACGGTAGCTTTGCCGCGAGCTTCTCGGGCGAGCGGCCGCTGACCAGCCTGCGGGCAATGCAGAAACGCCTGCCCTGGGCGACGCCCGAACCAGCGCCTGTGGTCATCATGCTGACCGCGGGTGCGGGTCTGGCGATGCGCTGGCTCGCACTGCGGACGAAGAGCCGGCAGGTGAGCCGGAGCACTTCAAAGACCTAGACCCATCGAGACGCCTGTCGCAAAAACCCCGAATCGCGACGTCTCGGGCGACCGATCGACTCTGGCTCAATCGGCCATCAAAGAGGCCGACAGCTTGCCGAGGGCTTCATTCTCGATCTGGCGGACGCGTTCCCTGGTCAGTCCCAACGACTCGCCAATTTCCTTGAGGGTCTTGGGAGGCGCATCGTTTAAGCCAAACCGCATCCGCAGAACGGTCGCCTCGCGCTTGTCCATCTCTTCGAGCCGGTTCATGACCAATCGCAGATTGTCGGCTTCGACCATCTCGACGTCCGGCGCGGGGGTCCGCTCGTCCATGAGCATCTCGCCTAAACTCCAGCCGGTCTCGGGCTGGTCGGTCTGAGGGACCAAGTTGTAGACCTTGATAGCTTTCTTGACGATCGCCAGCTTCTTCTTGGGGAGCTGGAGGGCCTTGGCGATCTCCTCGAGACTCGGCGGGCGGCCGAGAGTGTCCTGAAGATCGGCCGACATCCGCCGCCACTTGAAGAGCAGCTCAACCATGTAGGCCGGGATCCGGATCGGCTTGGCCGTATTCACGAGCGCCCGCTTGATGGACTGCTTGATCCAATAGCTGGCATAAGTGCTGAAGCGGGTCCCCACTTCGGGGTCAAAACCTTCGACAGCACGCAAGAGTCCTAGGTTTCCTTCCTCGATCAGGTCCTGCAGCGAAAGCCCCTTGCCGACATAGCCGCGGGCGATATTTACGACCAGTCGCAGATTGGCGCGGACCATCCGGTCGCGGGCTCCTTCATCATTGGCGGCGATGCGATGCGCCAGCTCCTTCTCCTCCTCGGCTGTCAAGAGCGCAACTTCATTTATCTCGCGGAGATAGGTCTCGAGCGGGCTCTGGACTGCATCTCGGCGATGGCGACGAATACGGGCCATGAAGATCCTCGTTGTGTCGGTCGAAACCCAGGTCCGCTCACGTCAACGAACAGAGTGGAAATCAGCCCGGCGAAGGGTTATGCACTCGCGCCCGGCGGTCATTCGTCCGGCCCGCGTCCTGAAGGCTGGGGTGATCCGCCGGGGGCTTCCGCCCCCTTCCGGGTCGGCGGAACGGGTACTGCCGCAGACTCGCGATCTACCTCCGACGCACGGTCCCTCGCGCACGACTATTCAGAAGCCAAACCACTTGACTCGCCGCGCAGGGTCAACGAGCCACTCTACCCGGAACAGCTAGCTTTCCCCAGCCGCGTTGTCTTCCTGGACGCTTTATCCCCCTCTGTCACTGCCTCTTCCATACACATATCGGACCACCCGCTTTGATAACTTAAGAAGGACTTGGAAATCTAGGAGATATCGGAGCTATGCGAAGACTAGTGATTCGGTAGACCTTGCGCACCACGAAGAGCGAAGTCGTTGTGGGGATCGTGCAGGTTATGGGTGAGCGTGCAGAGATGTAAGGTCGAGTGGGTAGCGAACTTAGAGCGCAAAAAAACGACCGCTGCCTCGATCCTTTCGAGGCAGCGGTCGGCAGGTACGCGTGATATATCGGCTCGCTGGGCGGGCTACGCGTCTTCCGAGGTCTCTGAGGTCGATCCACCGATGCTAAAGAGCGGCCCTCCGCCTCCCAGGCCCCCCTTGAGTTCCTTGGGCTCCTTGGGCGCCTCTGCCGGTTCGGCGGGCTCGGAGGGCTCGCCTTCCTCGTCACCAGGCTTGGTCCATTGGGCCTTCTTCCGTGAGAGGCCGATTTTCCGCTCGCCGCGGTCGACGCGAAGGATCTTCACCTCGATCTCATCGCCGACCTTGACCACTTCCTCGGGGCTATCGACCTTGTGGTCAGCCAGCTCGGAGATGTGCAAGAGGCCTTCCAGTCCCTGTTCCAACTCGACGAAGACGCCGAAGTTGGTGAGCTTGGTGACCTTGCCCTTTTTCACGTCGCCGGGTTCGTACCGGCTGGGGATGTCGGTCTCCCACGGGTCCTCGCGCAACTGTTTCAGTCCTAAAGCGATGCGCTTGCGGTCCTGGTCGACGTTGAGCACCTGGCAAGACAGCCGCTGGCCCTTTTCCAGAAGCTCGTTGGGATGGCCAATCTTGCGGGTCCAGCTCATGTCTGAGATATGCAGCAGGCCATCGATGCCCTCCTCGATCTCGATGAAGGCACCATAATTCGTGAGGTTGCGGACGGTCCCCTCGACCATGGTTCCCGGCGGATACTTGCTGGCGACCTGGTCCCAGGGATTGACCTGGGTCTGCTTCATGCCCAGCGAGATTTCCTGCTTGTCCTTGTTGATACCCAGAACGACGACCTCGATCCGATCGCCGATGTTGACCAGCTCGCTGGGGTGATTGATCCGTTTGGTCCAGCTCATTTCCGAGATGTGGACCAAGCCCTCGATGCCCTCTTCGAGCTTGACGAAGGCGCCGTAGCTCATCACGTTGACCACCTCGCCGACGACGCGGGTGCCGACAGGGTACTTGTCGGCCACGTTTTCCAACGGGCTGGCACTCTTCTGCTTCAGTCCCAAAGCGATCTTCTCGCGATCCTTGTCGACGTGCAGGACCATCACGTCGATCTGATCGTCGATCTTGAGCATGTCGCTGGGGTGGTTGATCCGTCCCCAGCTCATGTCGGTGATGTGCAGAAGTCCGTCGATGCCTCCCAGGTCGACGAAGGCGCCGAAGTCGGCAATGTTCTTGACCGTGCCCTTGCGAACCTGGCCGACCTCGATCTCCTCGAGAAGCTGTTTCTTCTGCTGCTCGCGAGTGATCTCGATGAGCTTGCGGCGGCTGACGACAATGTTCCTCCGGCTCTCGTCAATCTTCAGGATCATGCACTCGATGTCCTGATCGATGTAGTCGGCGATGTCTGAGGGCCGGCGGATATCGACCTGGCTGGCCGGCAAGAAGACGTTCACGCCGATATCGACAAGCAATCCTCCTTTGATCTTACGTGTGACGCGTCCTTTTACGACGTCCCCCTCATGGTACTTCGAGATCACCATCTCCCAGGCGCGCATCCGGTGCGCCTTCTTGCGGGAGAGAACGATCTCGCCGGTATCATCCTCCATTCCTTCGAGTAAAACCTCTACCGCTTCACCCGGTTGCGGCGGAGGCTCGTCCTCCCATTCGCCTAAGGGCACGAGCCCCTCGGACTTGTAGCCGACATCGACGACGACCTGGTCGCCCACGACTTCGACGATCTTGCCGGAGACAATCGCCCCGATCTCGAAGCTCTGCCCCTCGCCCAGAAAATGGTCAAGGGTCTTGGTTCCGTCTTCCGCAGTCACGACGGCGGTCAGTTCATCGTCGCTGACATCAAACTCTCTTAGCAAGTTGCGATCTACCATATTTTCGATTCGTTTCGATTCCGATCTTGACCCACGAGGGCAAGCGGACAGGTCGGCCGAGGCGCCCGTGCGGGAATCCGGGATCTCGATCCGACAGCACCAGGAAAAAAGAAAGCCACCCCTCCACGCAAGGGGTGGGCTATTCCAACCACTTATTATAAGTCAAGCCTCCAGCGTGACAATCGCGGTTTGGTAGAGTCCCTTGCCCGAGGTCCAGCACCCCGCAGAACGTCTTCAAACCGCCTTGACCATTCCCGGGGCGCGGATTATGGTCTCGTGATGCCCAAGGAAGGGTCGATTGCGGCACTCGTCTGGCCGTCCCGATCAAAGTGCAAGCCGGCCGTTATTGCAGACCTGGCTCGGTCGTCCCATCCCCAACGCTGGCCATGCGCATTTCGTTCTCAAGGAGGAGATTCCGAATGTCGTCCCACGACCGTCGGTCCGCCGGACGCCGCCGCGCTTGGGGGCGCGGCCCGATCATCCTAAAGTTCGAATCTCTTGAAAAGCGGGAACTCCTGAGCGCCAGCCAGGGATTGCCCGATCTGGTCGCATCCTCCTTTGCCACCACCTCGAACGCCGACTGGAACACGCCCATCACGGCCAGCGGCGTGATCACGAACCAGGGCAACGCTCCGGTCACAACTCCTTTCAACGTCGGGATCTACGCGTCGCATAGCATCCGAAGCGGACCGTACTCGGTACTCTTGGGCGAGATCACTATTCCTGCCGGGTTAGGCGCTGGACAATCGGCGCCCTTCAGCACCACCCTCACGCTGCCCACCACGCCGCTGCCGGGAATGAGCCCAAATGGCGTGGTGCATATCAATCTGAAGATCGATCCCGAGCACAAGGTCCACGAGAGCAACACGCTCAACCAGTCGATGCTGGGCCCCGGCTACGACGAAGCCGCCGTCCAGATCACACCCAGCCAGCCAGCCCACCTGGTCAATACATCGATCGGAGTCACCTCCACAGCCGTCAACTGGGGAAGTTCCATCGCGATCAACGCGCAGGTCGCCAATGAGGCCTACGGCAATGCCCCAGCCACGCGCGAGCAGGTTGTTCTCACACCCCAAGGAAGCACTCCAGGCGGTCCTAACGACGTGACGATCGGCTCGATCAACGTGCCGGCGCTCGCGGCCTGGTCGGTGGTCAACGTCGAGCAGAGCATCAATCTGCCGGCCACACCACCAATGCTTCTGGCGAACACCCAGCAGTTCACGCTCAGCCTCTTGCCGGACGGTGACTACGTGACCAACCCGGTCTATCCCCATGTGCCCGTTGGTGGTCCTGGCATCGACCAGGCGGCCATGACGATCGCGGTGCCCGCAGGGACGACTGCTCCATCGCTCGGAGCGTTGCCGGACCTGGCGGCCGGATCTGTCACGACCTCTGCTAACACCCTCTACTGGAGCAAGAGTTTCCAGGTTCAAACCTCGGTGGTGAACCTGGGTCAGGCCGCTGCGCCCGAGTTTCGTGTACGCTTCTTGCTCGTCGGCGCGAGCGGTGATACGACCCACGCTCTCTTCCTGGGCGATACCATGGTTTCAGGCTTGCAGCCCGGCGCTACCGTGCCCCTAACTGAGACCTTCACCCTGCCCCTACGGCTGCCGGCGGGGCTCATCCTCGATAGCGTGGGAATCGGCCGGATTGCCGTGGTCGTCGACCCTGAAAATACGCTCAACGAGAACTTCAAGAACAACAACACGTCCATGTCGGGTCCGATGGTCTTGAGGCTGCTGGGTACGGATGGAAAGAGCTACGTTCCTAACCAGCCGGCGCCCGCCCAGCTCCTGCCCGTGGTCAAGCCGTCTGTCCCCACCATGCACCGATTCAAACCCGTGATCGTCGCCGGCCCGAACGGCTCCAAGCGGCTCTTTCGCAGACCACCGCCTAAGAAGAATTCGCTGGTCCATGAGCTGACAGTCTTCCCAACCCAGCTCAACGACCTACTGAAGAAGCTGGTCTGACGCCGAGCTTGTCACGCTTGGCGTAAAGCTCCCATTTTTCGGATCGCAATCAACCCACACAACCCAAGCATCTTTCAGGAATTCGGCGGAGTTTCGGATCGCATTGGCCGAAACTTGAGACAAAATTGGAAATAACTGGGCGGTTTATTGAAGGGTGGCAAGATCGTAGCTATGCTTTGCGTCACAGGGCTGACAGCGTGCGGCAAGGTGAGCAAGCACCTGCGGTCGGACTTGCGTCACATCGTTCCAGACTGACACCCCCCCCAGGAACGACGGCAAGGGAGGTTTTCCAGGGATGACCAACGACCGGCTGAATGCTCCTGCATCTTCGAGCTCCTCAATGCTCAGCCCCCTGGTGGAAGCGAGATTCATTCCGCGCCAGTACGAACCGAACTATGCCTATCCGCTCCTGGTCCTCTTCCACGCCCGGGGCGGGGACGAAGATCAGCTCGTCCGGGCCATGCCGGCACTGAGCTGGAGAAACTACGTCGGCCTGGGACTCAGGGGTCCGGAACCTGTCATCAGGCGCGACCGCTTGGCCGGCTTTAGCTGGGGGCGGGATTTTGAGCTTCATGACCGTGCCAGCTCGCGCAAGACGCCTCGATGGTCCGAGGCCGAAATCGTTCGTCGAGCCTTCTTCGAACCCGAGCCCGACGATTTCGACTTACTCGAGGACTCGGTCTTCACGGCGATTCGCAAAACGAGAAGCCTGCTGCACGTCCATTCGGAACGGATCTTCCTCGTGGGATGCGGCGAGGGAGCGGCCGTCGCTTACCGGTTCGGCCTCAGCCACCCCGAGCGGTTCGCCGGCGTGGTCGCCATCAACGGCTGGTTGCCAACGGGTTTCCGTCCTCTCGGACGGCTCAAGGCCTGTCGCGATCTGCCGGTTCTCGTGGTCCATGGCGCCTGGAACGTCCGCCATTCTCTGCCCAACGCCCGCCGCGACGTCGCAACCCTCCGTGCGGGCGGCCTGAGAGTCGCCTTTCAATCCTATCCTTGCAATCATCGTCTCAATAGCCAGATGCTCGGCGATGTCGACGGCTGGGTTATGAACCACTGTACCTCGCAAGTCGGAATCTAAGGGCCCGTAAAAAGATCCAGCCACGCAGCAGTGCCGTCACCCGAAAATCACTTTGCCCCGTCCCGCCATCCTTATCGTATGTAAGATCGGGCAATTTCAGTCTTCCAGCGCTCGCGGCGCGGATCTCACGCGTCGATGCTTGCGCTCAACGCGTTGAGATCCACCTCGATGCAAGACCGGCCGGATGGCCGGGTTGCCTCTCTCCGGTGACATCGAAAGATCCTCATTCAATCTTTGTCGCACTCAAGCACTTGATTGGCCGGGTTGGTTGGCACCATCCCATGTGGTACGCTAGAAGGAGAAGAGGAGTTAGCATGACCATTCATTTACCCGAAGACCTCGAACCCTCCATTCTCGCCCAGCTGCATCGCGGACAGTTCTCCTCGGCCGATGAGCTTGTCGCCCATGCCGTGCGCTCCTTCTTGCGGCAGCCGAATGCGCCCCATACAGATTCTGGGCTAGGATCTATCGGGGCGATGCGGGATGCCGCCGACGAGCTGGATGAAATCGTCGCCGACGCTATGAAGCACCGGAGAGAAGAGACCTGGCGGGAAATTCCCCTTGAATAAGGTCCTGCTCGACACCGACATCTATTCGGAAATCCTCAAGGCGTCCAACACGACGGTCACCCATCATGCGACTGTCTACCGGCGCGCCCAAGGGGTCCTGACCCTTTCCTCCGTCACCGTCATGGAAATCGTTCGCGGTTTTCAAAGGAAGCAGAGCTTTCTTCGGCTTCAGTCTTTTCTTAACGGCGTTTCGCTCGAAGAAATGATCCCTTTCGACCGGTCCTTCGCCGAGGTCGCAGGCCGCATCGCAGGAGAGCTAGATGTCTGTTTTGTAATTGGCCGCCCACGTCCAACTGGTCTGGACAGTCTGGGCAAGAAGGTGTTCTCTATCGTCACGCTGTGTGATGCTTTATGAGATTCGAGACACGGACGTCTCCCAT
>JBKQMU010000148.1:0-9071 GCA_052146555.1 Isosphaeraceae bacterium | reverse complement strand
CGGAGATGCCGCTATATCGGGATCGCGAAGACACGCCTGCAGCATGTCGCCACCGCCGTCGCAATCAATTTGGTCCGGATGGACGCGTGGTGGACCAGCACTCCAAGAGCAAAAACGCGATGCTCCCACTTCGAGGCCTTGCGGAGGACTGCCTAGGGTGATTGCGAATTCGCCACCAGTATCAACAGTCGTGTCACCAGCCGTCAAATCGCAGGGTCCTCCCAAAAACGCAGCACCTACCATCGAATGCGCCCGTTTCTGCGGGACTTTTTACATTTCGCCAGCCCCTCGCGCCTCTCTTTGTGCAGCGACTACCTCTGATTCCTGAATTCGAGGACAATCACTTTTAACAAAATGTGTATTCTGTAAAAAGTCTGATGCGCCAAACGCTCCTTTGCGGCGACAATCAACCGTCGTGAGGGGTCAAAATCAATTTGGCGGCTGGTGACACGACTGTTGGGGCTAGGCCGTCAGACGAGCTTCTCGGTTTCGGAACCGGCCCCAGACCGAGGCCGTCTCAAACCTGGGGGTGGTCCAGGAATCTGAGTCTTTGTTGAGGCGAGGAACAACGATGAAGTGACACTGAACGATCAAAGCGCTACCTTTACCGCGCGGGCTGCGACCCCCAAGTTTGAGACGGTCTCCCCAATCATTTGGAACAACTGTTCAAGGATTCTCCGGTGTCCGACGTCACCCCTCACGTCCTCCGTCCTCCGTCATAGCTTTGCAAGCATCGGCAACGATCTGGGGTTCACGGAGGTGACGATCGCGGCTCTAGTCGGCCACGCCAAAGGCTCTGTCACGAGCAAATACATCCACACGCTCGATACGGCGCTCATCATTGCCGCGGACACGATCGCCCGGCTACATCCAGGGCCTCCTCGACGGGAAAGAGTTTAAGCAGACCACAGACGCGCTCGACCGCGACCCCCGCAAAGCGGCGCTTGCGCGCTTCCTGCGCAAAGCCTCCGGTGACGATCCGGCAGACTCACAGGAGGATCAACGGCTGGGCCGCCTAGAGCCGGCGGGGGTCTCAGAGCAATATTGTATTGTAATTTGCACTACGATGCGCTAGATAGTTCGTGAGGAGTCGCCTATGGCCGCTAACGCCGAACGCAAGGAACACCCGATCTCGATGCGCCTTCCAGAGGCGGACATCGCGATGATCGACCGCGCCGCCGGGCTGCGCGGTCGGTCGCGCACGGACTTTGTCCGCGAAGCGGCCGTCCGGGCGGCAGAGGATGTTCTGATGGAAAACAGGCTGATCCGCATGAGCGCGGATGGGTTCACTGAGTTCATGGCGATCCTGTCCGCGCCCGCCGCCGTTGTGCCCGAGATGGTTGAGCTGGCGAAGCGTCCCGCGCCTTGGGAGCCTGGCTACATCTCAAAAAGCTGAGCCTTGGCCCTCTCGGCTCCCGAACCGCTAACCGCGGCCCATGACGTCTCCGAGTTCGACTGCGGCAAGCCTACTCTCGACCACTGGCTCAAGACCCGCGCGCTTTCGAACCAGGAGAAGGGCTTCACCGCCGTTCTCGTTGTCCATGAAGCGGGGCGGGTCGTAGGCTACTATGGCCTGGCGCCGACTGCCGTCGTGCCGAACCTCCTGCCACGCTCTATCCGCACTGGCCAGCCGCCAGATCCTGTTCCGTGTCTGCTGCTCGGCCAACTTGCGACGGATGTCGGCTGGGCTGGGCGCGGGATTGGAACGGGCTTGGTAAAGCACGCCCTCGAACGCTGCGTCACGGCGGCGAAGCTCGTCGGTGGTCGCGCGCTCATGGTCAACGCGGTCGACCAAGAGGCCGCAGCATTTTGGCGGCAGCGGGGCTTCGTACCATCGAAGGACGATCCGCTCCTATTGTTCCGGTCCATCGCGGCGATTGCCGCTTCGATCACGGAGGCGCGTAGCTAATTCCGCTCACGTGCCGATTCGCAACGCAGTCGACTCTGTGTGGATAGAAGCTTCTTGCGCGTGTGACCCCAAGGGCTCTCGTTGACGTTACATAGCCTCGAAGCTATGTTTGCTCCACCTTTGTGGCTCACAAGCCGCTTGCGATGATGCCTAGTCGTAGAGGCGGATCTGCGCCCTTAACGAGTTTTGCCAAGCTTCGAAGCCGTAAAGCAGGATGATGAGATGGGACGAAGGCTGCAAGTAGTTGTCACTGCAGCGCAGCAGCAGGGGCAGTGCGAGCATCGCCTAGCTAAACAGAAGCAGGGGGTGGAAGGTCTACGCGAACTGCGCCAGATCGCAGGAAAAGGCCAGGCGGACATCGCGTCAGCTCTCAACATTAAGCAGCCATCCGTCTCAAAGATCGAGAAGCAGACTGACATGTATCTCTCGACGTTGCGCTCCTACGTCGAGGCGATAGGTGGACAGCTTGAATTGACTGTGAAACTGCCCGCTCGTCCAGCAGTCACGATACAGCATCTGGGCGACGTAACTTCGGACGAGGACGAGCATAAAAGTAGGCCATCAGCCCGACGACGCGCCGTCGCCCGGTGACAATGGTCAAGAATGTGGTTCCAAGGGGAGGAGAAGGTCTTGGCCTTCGCGTATGGAGGGAACAAGAAGCGACGACCGTGGCAGCAACAGACGCCACCACCATTTCCGTGTTGAAAACGCTTCACAAGCTCGACACTGACTTCTGTGCGGTGGCAGCGGCACTTGAAAACGGAGAGTTCGCCCTGTGGGTCGGCTCCGGCATTTCCCGGAAGGCGCCAAGCCTGGGAACTCTTGTGACTCGCGCCGTTGAGTTCCTCCGCCAGAGGACTGTCGACCCCGCAACGTCGGCAAAATTCCGGCCCGCGCTTACGAGCGCCCTAAGGTATGGCGGAGTGGCAATCGCGGACGTTGACGCTCACCTTGGAGAGCCATTTTCGCAATGGCCGAACTACAAGGAGATCCGTGATGCTCTATGGAACAGATACTCTGAGCTGCTCGATGTGCGTCTTCAGGGAGAGCCGAACGATTTTATGTTGTGGAGCGCCGTCGATGTACGCGAGGCGTTCAGCCATCCTGCTCCCCCGGCCTGCGAGCACTTGAGCATTGCCATCCTCATTCTTGAAGGGGCGCTCCAGGAAATCGCGTCGGCAAACTGGGATGGCTTCATCGAAGCAGCAATCGAGCAACTCGCTGGAACCATCGCGGGCAATCTACAGGTGGTTGTCGATCCGGCCCATCTGCGAGACGCGCCGGGAAAGGCTCGACTGCTTAAGTTTCACGGATGCATCATCCACGCGACCGATAATCCCGGCATCTATCGCAACTTCCTGATCGCCGGCAAAACCCAGATCCTCAACTGGCCGGAAGCTCGGGCCTCCGCGGCGATGCGAGCCGAGGTGATCTCCGCTGCGACGAATCTTAAGGCGCTCATGGTTGGCCTTTCACTCCAAGACGTGAATCTTCAGTCTGTTTTCGCCAGAGCCCGCCAAGCAAATCCCTGGCCTTGGCCATGTGTTCCTCGCGCACAGGCCCATGTCTTTTGCGAGAACGATATCGGCGAGGGCCAGCGTCAGATTCTCAAAACTGTGTATGCAGACGCGTATAACGACAATATCGCGGATATTGAGGCCAGCGCTCATCTCAAAGCGTGGGGAGAGCAAGTTTTGCTGGCCCTGGTTTTGAAGCTGATTGCGGACAAGCTCACAGTTCTTATGCGCCTCAGCGTCAATGGTAAGCCAATCGCGACGGGAGCAGATGAACTGGCGAGTTCGCTCAAGCGCTTGCGGGATGCGATTGCGGTGCAAGCGACCGGTGATCGCACGGTGTTTGCCAATGCCGCGATTACCTTGTGGTCGCGAATGATCAGCCTGTTTCGGACTGGCGAACTGCCATCCGCGCCGAATGCCTATCAGCTCATCAGTGGCAGCGCGGTCAGCCAATTGGCTAATGATGCGAATGTCCGCGCCGCCTCTTTCGGCGAGCTCGCCGTCGCCCTCGCTCTCTTGGCCGACGGACAATCCGGCGGCCTGTGGAAGCTCACTGGCCCGGCTGACGTTGACCTGCCCGCCGGAGCTCTGACATCCACAGCAACTTGGCCAGGTGCGCAACCAAGAACCATCTTCTTTGTCCGAGCCGCAAAAGTGGCACTCGACCTGCAGAAGCGGGGAGCGTTTGCAAACGACAACACCATCGTCATTCATGCCGACGATGCATGGCACCAGCTTCAACACCCAGGCGCGCCGTCGCCACGCAGGCCGAAGCGCTCTCCTGGTCGAACTGGTGGTCCCACCACACTGCATGTAAGCATCACCCAGCTTGCCGATGCGGAACCTGACATCGCCGCGCTACGCAAGCGCTTCGCCTCAGAGGTGACGCTATGACCGGCAGCTTGCTCGTCAGCGGCGTCGTGAAGAGATTGGAGGCCGCGGGATATCAGCCTCTCTCCACTCCATTCAAAGTGGCATCGGTCGATTTCGAGTTTACCGCTGCGCTGCGCGGCACTGCCGGCCGCGGACTGGACCTCGTGCTGATCATCGACACGGCCACTGGCGACCACGGCGACCGCGACGCTGCCAAGGTCAGGCAACGTGTCGAGGCCCTAAGCGGGGTCATCGCAGAATCTTCCCGAAAGAGCACGCTAAGCCGCATCGAGGAACGTTAAGCGGGGATTTCGGAGGGGACGGAAGCTATTTTGGAGCGGCTCTGTCGGCCATACGTAATCGCCATTGAAGGTGATGTGCTCCCAGCCGAGCGGGGCGATATGGGAAAGCAGCTCATCGCGGATGACCTCGCTGCCGGAACGCAGCTGGTCAACGGCACGCCCGAGATAGACGGTGTTCCAGAGGATGATAGCCGCGACGGCCAGATTGAGCCCGGAAGCCCGGTACCGCTGATTTTCAAAAGCGCGGTCGCGGATTTCGCCGAGGCGATGAAAGAACACCGCCCTGGCGAGCGCGTTGCGCGCCTCGCCCTTGTTGAGGCCGGCATTCGCCCGCCGCCGCAGTGCCGGATCGCTGATCCAGTCGAGGGTGAAAAGGGTGCGTTCGAGGCGGCCGATCTCGCGGAGCGTCTTCGCCAGGGCATTCTGTTTGGGATAAGCGGCAAGCCGGCGCATCATCGCCGACGGTGCGACGGTCCCCGCCTTGATCGACGCCGCGAGGCGCAGCGTCTCGTCCCAGTTTTCGCCGATGACGCGGAAATCGACGGTGCCGCCAATCATAGGGTTTAGAGCGGCGTAAGCGGCGCGGCCGTCGGCGACATAGAGCCTGCGATCGGCAAGATCGCGAATGCGCGGCGCGAACCGAAACCCCAAGAGGTGGCACAGACCAAACACATGATCGATCGCGTCGGCCGTGTCGGTGTAATGCTCGCGGATTTCCAGGGAGCATTCATGATGCAGCAGGCCATCCAGAATATGCGCGGCCTCGCTGGCATTGGCGGCGATGACCTTGGTGTGAAATGGCGCGTAGCGGTCGGAGACGTGCGTGTAGAACTTCACGCCGGGTTCCGATCCATATTTGGCGTTGTAATCGGCGCGGGCCTCGCCATGCCCGCCGGCCTTAAAAAACTGGCCGTCCGACGATGACGTGTCGCCGTCCCCCCAGATTTTCGTGAAGGGCTGCGCGTGGATCGCATCGACCAAACAGGCAAGGCCGGACTGATAGGTTTCGTCGCGGATGTGCCATTCGGCAATCCAGAGCAGCTGCGAATGGCTGAAAATCTTCGAGCTACGGGCCATCCTGGCGAGCCCGAGATTGGTGGCGTCGGCGAGCAGCGCCGTCATCAAAGCCACGTTGTCCTCGGCCACCGCTCCCGTGCGCAGATGACAGAACCGCTCGGCGAATCCTGTCCAGCCATGCACTTCGGCAAGAAGCTCGGTGATGCGCAGACGAGGCAACATGCCGTAGAGCCGCCGCGTGACATTCTCGCTTTCGTCGTTTTCGTCCTTGCGGATTGGACTGATCGAAAGCCCTTCTGCGGTGATGACCGCTTCGGCGAGCTTGCCGGCTGACGCGATCGCATCGATTTCCCGAAGCCGGGAGTCGAGGAGGCCGACGCGGTCGGCACGCCAGGCATCGAAGCGACCGGAGACGGCGAGCCCCAACTCGTCGTCCCGCTGACGCGCGGCGAATGTTTCAGGCGGCAGGAGAAAATCATCGAAAGCCCGGAACGCGCGGCTGCCTTCGACCCCGATATCGCCGGAGCGCAAGCGATCGCGCAGCGCCATCATGACCGCGACCTGATAAGCCCGGCCATCGGCGGCGACTCCCGTTCCGATGAGCTTGCGCCATGCTGATTTCAGAAACGCCGTCGGCGCGTGCGGCGGCAGAGTTTTCTGATCCGTCGCGTAGAGTTCGCGCAGCGTGTCGAGCGCAACAAGCAATGAATCATCGAGCTTCCACGCGCGGAACACGAAGGCGCTGAGCAAGATCGGAGCTATGCGCCGCACCGTGGGATACCGAGCAACAATCTCGCTCAGATTGTCTTCGCGCGTGTCCGTCACAACCTTGTCGGTTTCGGCGACCAGGGTGTTCAGGCGCTCCCAGCCCATGGCGCGCTCCACGGCCGCGATTTGATCCTCGCCGCAAGCCTTGGCTGCCAGCATCGCTTTCGCCATGCCGAGTAGCGCCCGCGTCGAAGCATCAAGCGTCTTCGCCCGATCGACCATATGTTCCTTGTGCGCTTGGTCGGCGCGCCGGAACACGCTGCCGAGCATTTTGTCGAACATGACGATAGCAGCGTCTATGAGAATCGCTTCCATCTCGCGCACAAACACGACCAGGGCGGCCAATCGACGCGATGTGTCGAATCGTGAGAGATGCTGAGCGCTGAGAATGGCCGTTTCCCGGGCAATTGCCGCGTAGCGCGCGCGATGAATGCGTTGCTCGCGATCTTGTCCGACGCCCAGCTTTCGGATGGCCTGAAGGCGTTCGACGATCCCGACCAGGTTCTTCTGGGTCGGCGCTTCCGGCCACTCGCGTAGCCACGCTAATGGCGTATGGCCATTTTGATTCACCTCAATGAGTGCAGTAAGGCCGTTTCTCTGTTCATGGCCAAGATCGGCCGTCAGCGCTTTGTAGGCCTGCCGGCGTGCCCGCGCACGAGCAGCCAGGGCAAGGCGTTCCAGCTCCAAAGGTGCCGGCAACAAGATGCCGCGCGCCCGCAGGGCGATAATCATGGCTGTGACAATGGCATCGCCCCGGTCCGTGCCGATCGCTTCTTCCAACGCCACCTTGAAAAAGGAGCGCGCGTCTTCCCGGCGAGCAAGCCTGAGGTTCAAATATGTTTGCAATTCGACAAGATGTTCGCGACGGGTTTGAGCGCGCCCGGCGTAACTGGGAAACTCTTCGATCCGTCCCCCAATCTGGTCAGTAATAAATCGCAGCATATCTTCTGGCGGCGTTTCATCCACGCCGATGATCCGGCCTGGATAGCGGAAGTACGCAAGGTGTACGGCAAAGCCGAGCCTGTTTGCCTCCCGGCGTCGTTGCCGGATCAGCGCCAGGTCCTCGGGCGAAAATGTGTAGTGCCGGACGATCGCCGCCGGGTCTGTGGGCGGATCGAACAGCGCCGCGCGCGATTGAGGTGAGAGGATTTCGTGCTTCTTCATGGCCGGCTCCTTGTTGCGCAAACGGTCGGTTGCGCAACAACCCGGCTCGTCACGACATTTCAATGACTTGCGCTTTGCGTAATTCTGTTGCCAAATGGGGGTGATTGGCAATAGGAAAAAGCAACGGTCATGCTGCTCGGCTACGCGCGCGTCTCGAAATCCGAGACCCAGGAAACCACATCCCAGATTCGCGTGCTCAAAGCGGCAGGGTGCAAAAAGGTATTCGAGGAAGCGGCATCCGGCGGAAGGTGGGATCGTCCCGAGTTGCACCGGCTGCTCGAGCAACTGCGCGCCGGCGACACGCTCATCGTGTGGAAGCTCGACCGCCTGTCCCGCTCGCTTAAAGACCTGCTTACCATCCTCGAACGGATCGATACCGCCGGCGGGAAGTTTCGGTCGCTCACGGAGGCGATCGACACCTCTGGCCCCGCCGGCCGTATGATGATGCAGATGCTCGGCTCCTTCGCTGAGTTCGAGCGGGAGATGATCCGTGAGCGCACCCGCGCCGGGCTGCGTGAAGCGCGAACAAAAGGCCGCGTACCAGGGCGGAAGCCAAAAATCACGCCCGAGCAAAAGAAAGAAATCGCCGAAGCCGTCTCATCCGGGCGCAAGACCTCGGCTCAGATCGCACGCCTGTTTAATGTTCACCCGGCGACCGTGTCGCGGATCATTTCTCAGGCGCGCGCCGGGGTCTGACCCATCCTCAAGTCCTTAGCGTGCTCTTTCGGGAAGATTCTGCGATGATCCCCACTGGAAGACCTGCCGCCGCCAGCCCGCTGAACAGCCACTGCGATAGTGGACCGGCTTCGAGACCGATGCGCTCAAGCTGCCAAGCTGGATCCTTGAGCAGCCGCACGAGGTCTTCCGGATGGCTCGGGACTTTCACCTCGCGGCAAACCTTCCCGGCCTCGTCGACGATGCAAACAGAAGTTTCTTTGACCGAGACGTCGAGTCCTGCGTAATGTTTCATGCTGCGCTCCATCTGATGCTTGTGGCCGCTCAACCGCAGACCATGTTTACCACTAGCCTGAAGGGCTGCGCCTCGCCTTTACCGCGGGGCGCGCCGGCCGGCCGAATATCCCATCTGCTTCAATCTCGGTGCAAATCGCCCTCGTTTAGTGGGATCATCCGGGCGCGAACCGTGACCGGCGTCCCCTGCGCCTGAAGATCCTGGAGAGTTCGTCGATACGAACTATGCCGTGAACTCGATCAATCGCCACAGACGGGGCACGTCGCGTGATCCTGGCCGGTCACCGAAAGGCCCCAATCTGTCTCGTTCCACTCGACCGCCAGGACCTTCAGATTTGGCGCGGGGGCCCGGGATGCTGATTTCTTAATCCCGTCAGATGCCGCCTATCGACGCGATGCGCACCGCCCGCCAATTTGCACCGAGAGTGAAGATGCCATGGGGGCGTGGATAGCGGTCAGTTCTGGAGTCAGACTGAGGTTGCTCATTCACTCAACCTGGAGACGACCAATGTCACTCGATCAACCGCGCGAAGAACCGACCACTATCCAAAC
>JBKQMU010000147.1:0-15296 GCA_052146555.1 Isosphaeraceae bacterium | reverse complement strand
ACCACAATTCACACCGCGCTCATCCCTACCGTTGGACCTACACGGGGGAACCGCTGGTCCGGGGAACCCCTTTTGCCGAGACCCGTCGCAAGCAACAACGCGGGAGAGCCTGGTTTGGTCGCAAGTCACAGCGGTTTGAACGACTCCTCTATCCACCACGGCCCTATATACGACGCCAGGCGGCTGTGGCCGGGAACTTATGAAACAGACATCTAGGTGCGCACATCCGGGGCTCAGGCTCATCCCTGATCTTCTTGGACAACGTACGCGAGCGCATGGTCTCGTCGATTGTCGAGCAGATCGCCCTTTCCCCGGTCCTCCGGTTTCGGTTGCTCGGCACATCGTCCTTTGTGGAGCAGCCGAATAGCTACCTTTGGGTCGTCACGAGCAACACGACCAAGGCCGCCTCGGACGTAGTCACTCGAGGGCTACCGATCCGCCTCAGCGTCGAAGGAGATCCCAAGAAACGAAATTTCACCGGCCGACCGCTGGCGTACGCTCACGAGCATCGCCTCGAGATTCTGGGAGAGCTTGCGGGCATGGTCCACCACTGGTTGCTGAAGGGAAAACCACAGGGTACCCACCAACATCGCTGCGAGTACTGGGCATCCGTGATCGGAGGGATCCTGGAGGAGTGTGGACTGGGTGAGTACTTCCTCGGCAACCTCGACGAGGCCGCGGCGGAGATGGACGAGGACCTGAACCATCTTGGTGCCCTTGCCGAGTACGTCTGGCGGGACCAGCAGAAGAAGCTGATCCACCTACCCACGGCGGTGTGCGACGAGTCGCTCTCGGCCAACTCTGGACCTTCGGGAGTACCGAAGGTTCCGGCCGGCGTGGTGAAGGAAGCGCCGGAACTCGGCTTACCCGCAGGGGAGTGGGTGCCAGTTTTCGGAAGGGCCGGAATACTGACTGACAAGCTGGGCTCGGGGGATTTGAGGTCCAAGGCAACCATGGTTGGTCAGTTCCTTTCGAAGATGGTTAATCGCCCCGTCATCGTCGAGGGGGGATCCGATGAGTTGATCTTTTTTTTACGCAAGCGGCTTGCTCGGTCAAACAAGAAGCTCTTCTTCTTCGAGGTCCGCGCGCTGGGAAGTCGACCCGTGAGCGAGAAGGAGGAGATCTCCGGCAACGTCGATCAGGACCTGGGTGCATCGGGGCCAGGGGACGGGCCGGAAGAGCGCCTGCGGGGGATCCCAGCCCCCGGCGGCAATCCGGCCGATTACGAACTGAATTGGCTCGAACGGGGGGCAAACCATGGAGCTCACGAATAACGTTATTGCAATCGCGAGGTCAGCAGATCGGCCCCTGGCTCTTGAAGTAAAGCTTGGTGAGCACCACCGCGCCTTCACGGAATGGACGCCGGACCAGGGTCGGGTCTTCAAGGCTTACTACGCGATCGATACGGAGACGACGGAGATCGACAGAGAGAATCCGCAGATCGTCCCCGCCCTGGTCCTGGCCTCGGCATGCGACGACACCCGCGGAGTGCTCCTCTCCCGCAACAACCTGCCGGCTTTCTTGCGAATCCATCATGACTCGTGCCTGATCTGCCACAACGCGGCCTTCGACCTGAAGGTCATGCAGCAGGTCCTCGGCAAAGGCCAGGATCTTTACGAGCTGGTCGAGCGTGGCCGGGTTTGGGACATCATGATTCTGCGTCGACTGCTGTCGTTGGCGACCCGGGGTCACTCGGCCCGCGGTGATTCCTCGCTGGCAGCCAGCGTGCGGGAACTCCTCGGCCTGGAGCTGCCGAAGGAGACCGAGGACGAGAAAGGGAACGCGATCCGGACCGGCTTCGGACGTTACCTCGGACGCCCGTTATCGGAAATACCCCCCGACAGCTTAAGGTACGCGGCGCGTGATCCTCTGGCAACTTGGCTCCTTTTCTGGGAACTTCACGCCCAGATCAGAGTTGTGCTCCGGGAGTCGAGTCAGGTCTGGGGTTACGTCGACGAGTCCTGGCTGGCCGACTGCATCAGGCGGTTCGGCCCACTGACCCACCACGTCCAGCTCCGAGCCGCGATCTTAGCCGACGCCCTGGAGAGCAACGGCATCGGCATCGACATGCGGCGTCGGGACGAGAAGGCGAGGGAGCTCGCGAAGATCGAAGCCGACTGCAGGGAGCGGTTGCGGCACCGGGGGTATCTGCCCGGCGAACCGGGCAGTGGCAAGGCGCTTCAGGCAATCCTCTCCAAGCTCCACCGAGCTCACCCGGAGATTGCGCCGCAGAGAACACAGACCGGGAAGTACTCAACCGCCGAGGAGGACATCGCGGAGCTGTTGCCGCTCGTCGAGTTCTTCGGCGACCACATCACCCATCGTGCCGCCCAGAAGCTTCGCTCTACCTATCTGGGCAAGATGAGCCGCAAGCGGCTCCATGCCCGCTTTGGTTACTTGCTGGCGACCGGACGGATGTCATGCGGAGGTGGGTTCAATCTGCAGAACCTTCCCCGAGAGACAGACAAGACAGGGGCCGCTCCGACGATCCGCGGTTGCTTTGTCCCCGCGGAGGGGCATGTGTTCATCGATGCCGATTACAGCCAGATTGAGCTTGTCGTCCTGGCCCACGCGCTGGGGCACCAGTTCGGGTTTCCCTCGAAGCTGGCCTCCCTAATTAATGAAGGCAAGGATATCCACTACATGCTCGCGTCCATCTTGCTGAACAAGCCCCCCGAGCAGATCACGAAGGATGAGAGGCAGGGAGTAAAACCCGTTTCCTTCGGCCGTCCCGGGGGAATGGGAGCCGAGACACTCCAGCGTCTTGCCAGCAGCAGTTACGGCATCAAGCTGACGATGGAAGAGGTCCAGCAGCGGATCGACGCCTATCATCAACTTTGCCCCGAACTCGACAAATTCCTCAATGATGAGGTCGACGTCGGCCAGGTCCTGGCCCAATCGCTTGGCCTGACCCCTGCCGCCTATCGCGAAGCGAAGGGGAGGGGGTCGAGAACTTCGGCTTCGGAGGACAATTGCCCACAGCCGTGGCTCGGCTGGATGCTTCTGAAGACGCTGAAGGATGAAAACCCTCGCACGAACAAGGGGCAAGAATACACTGCGGAAGAGATCGATTTCTTCTGGGGGGCTGCCAGCAGGCTTCCCTTGGATCTGAAGCCTGAACTACAGGGCAAGCTCAAGGCCCACCAGGCCGATCCGCGACTCTGGCAGGCAGTCCGCGACCAGGCTGGGCGTCGCTCCGTCTTCACGCTGACCGGCCGACTCCGGGCCGCCGCGACATTCTGCAGCTCCCGCAACTGCATCTTCCAGGGCGGCAGCGCGGACGGGGCCATCTTGGGCATGTGGAAAGTCTGGCGGGCGGGATACAAGCTCGTGGACTTCGTGCACGACCAAGTCGTTGTTGAGGTCCCGGAGGCTGGCCAACTGGAGCAGAGGAGGGTCGAGGTCGCCGAGCTCATGAAGCAGGGAATGCTCGAAGTCATACCCGGCATGAATGTGAGGGTCGACGCGGTGATTACCCGCTCACTGAACAAGGCAGAGACGGCATTTGAGCTGGTCAGCATACCGGATCAGGACGGTTCGCGGGTCGCAGAACGTCCCGCAGATGGGGCGGAGGATCTGCCGCTACAGTCCTCTTCAAAAGTCGTTTTCTGTTCCAAGGAATTGCTGGTGGAGCAGGAGGCACATCGTGACGGTTCGTGAAGTGACCGGGAGACTGGAAATCTCCGTTTCGTTGACCTACCGCTTGATCGAGTCCGGCAAGCTGCGGTGCAGTCGCCACGGTATGGGGCGGGGTGTGATCCGGGTCAGCGAGGCACAACTCACCGATTACTTGTCGTCGGCAGAACAAGGGGGTCGACCTGCGGATCCCGAGACGGTCCTGCCGAGGCCCGGACTGAAACACCTTCGGCTGCAACCACGCGATCGTACGCTCGCCTGCCTCGGACACGGGTGGGCCGGAAGGTCCGCTATATGGCCCCCGGGGGAGCTGGCACTCCCGCCGGGGGCTTTTTTTGCTCCTACAACCATGATTCAGCCACCAGCGGCTTTTCTGACCGCATCCCGCAAATGGTCGCGGCGCTGCGTCAGGTGCGAATACACCCGGCTAATCATGGTCGTGTCCCGGTGGCCCATCAGGGTGGCCACCGTCACCGCATCAACTCCCCGCTCCAGTGCATGCGTGCACCAGGAATGCCGGAAAGTGTACAGGGAGTAGCGGGGGACGTGGCGGCGGGCCAGCGCTGCGATCTGCCGCCTTCGTTCACCGACGGCCTCACCGTGCGTTCTGCTGAGCGTTTCGTCGTTCCGCTGAGCCTTGGTCAGCCGCTTGAGCTTCGGCGGCGTCAGCCCCAGCTCGTTCACCTTATTGCGGCCGAGGGCCAGCCTCAGCCTGGCGAAGCGGCAGTTCAGGGCGGATGGCGACCATGGCAGGCCGTTCGTGTTCAGAAACAGGGGCCCGTAGGGATGGGCAGCCATCAGCCGGCGACTGATTGCAAGGGCCGTATCGGTCAGGTAGACGATCTGCTGTTGCTCCTTACCCTTCGATTCGTCCACCGGAAACACCCAGCAGCCGCCCTTGACATCGACATGGGCGGCCTCGACGGACAGCGCTTCCTGCGGCCGGCAGCCGGTCTCCCAGCAGACCGTTAGCAGGTCGCGGAATTCGGCGTCCTTGACGAGGGTGAGGATCATCCGGAACTGATCGGCGGTGATGACATAATCGCGCCGTCCCGCTTTCGGCTTCTCGAGGGAACGGATTGGATTGGCATCAATCAGCCCCATGCGGACCGCCCAGTTGAAGGCCCGCTGCACGGCGATGACCGCCCCCCGCTTGCCGGTCTTCCAGCCCGGGTTGGCGTCGAGCCATTGCTGGACGTGGAACGGCTTCAGCCGGGCCGTGGTCATGCCCTGCGGGATCGTCCGGGCGAACGACTCCAGGTAGTCGCGGTACCAGTCATAGGTGCGACCGGCCTTGTGATTCTGGCACCAGTCTAGGAAAGCATCGAGCACGCCGAGGACGGCATCGGCGGTGACCCGTTGCGTATCCGCCGTCGGGCGGCCGCCCATCAGCTCATGATAGCGGCGGAACGCCGCCTCACGGTCGGGGCCGAGATTGATCTGCTTGCCGGCTATATGAACGAACCAGGCGCCGCGCGCGGTCCGGAAGAACGGCTTGGGGAACTTCGGCATCGGCGAAACCCTCCGTTAAAGCCACGGGCGGGCCGGAAGGTTCGCCTACCCCCGGGGAGCTGGCACTCCGCCGGGAGTTATTCTCTGCCATTATCTCTGCCAGAAACATTTCTGAACAGAGGCTATCGACGTAAGTCCTTATGTAGCAAGTGCCCCCCGTAGGACTCGAACCTACAACCCTCTGATTAAGAGTCAGCTGCTCTGCCAATTGAGCTAGGAGGGCAATAACGATGACCGGCCGGCCTTTACATAGTTTGACAGGGGCTGGCTCGGTTTTCA
The DNA here is from genome assembly GCA_052146555.1 of Isosphaeraceae bacterium. Classification (GTDB taxonomy): domain Bacteria; phylum Planctomycetota; class Planctomycetia; order Isosphaerales; family Isosphaeraceae; genus Aquisphaera. The sequence continues at coordinate 9,869 of JBKQMU010000147.1, read as the reverse complement.
AGTGCGTCGCCGGGGCTTAACTTGCCGGTGGCGCAGCTGCAACTTCGCCAGCAACGCACCCTCGCAAGGCCTCTGGAACCGAGGCGGAATAGCGTAAGCTTGAGCCCTTAGTCCACATAGGAGAACGAAGTCCATGCCGAATGCATGGTAGACGACAAGGATTTTCGTCCTTTGGTTTGATCGCGGTGTAGGCTTCTGGGCATCTCGGGGCTATAATTCTTCGGAATGGCCAGTTGGCTGAAGGAACCTTCAAGCTACAACTCACCCGCCACGGATCAGAAAAGTATTTAGCTCGATCGTTGTAAGAACCGCTGGCCGCAAGTCGATCGCTTTCATCTCTCACCCCTCTGCGCCTGGGGGCTTTGATGCGACGGGACTTGGATGACGTAATCCAGGGTTGGCCCTACGATCCGGAGCCCAACGAGGTCTTGGCTCGCGAGGTGCGTTCGCGCGACGGCCGAACCGTGGTTCAGATTCGGGTGGAACTGGGAGTTTTGCAGCTTGAGGTCTCTGGACGCCCTGACGGCACAAGACCCCATGGCTTCGCAACCTACCTTGATTTTCTTCGATACAGCGCGGCCAGTCGGGGGCAGGCCCCCGGCGGCAACGCTGCCCCCTGGACGATGGATCAGGAACACCGCGACCAGGCCGACCGCGAGTTTGTTCAGTTCTTCCATCGGCGGATGGCTTGGTTGTCACTACGACGGTACGATAAGGCAGTTCTTGACGCCGATCACACGCTTGCGCTCATGGATTTCGTTCGTCGTCACGCCAATGACGACGACTACATCTCCACTCACGAACAGTCGCGTGGTCTGATCCAGTTTCATCGCGCTCAGGCTCAAGCCCTCATGGCCATCGAACGGAGGCGGCCCGAAGAGGCGATCGATGCTCTCCGCGATGGCATGGAAAGGCTTACGGTCCATCAGCGCACGTGGTGGGACAGCCGTGAGAATGACGCAACGGAATCACCAAACCCCTCACTGGTCGAGCAGCTTCGCCTCTTCGAGCAGGAAATCCGCAAGAACTATGCGGTTGAGAAGACTCTGCGTGAACAGCTCGATGAGGCGGTCGCGCGTGAGGATTATGAGCAGGCGGCCCGAATACGCGACATGATTCGGGCCCAAACACGGGCGCGGCGGTAGGGCACGGTGGTTGGGTAGGGCGATGGAAACACTCTCCGAGAGATGCCATCGCGATCGAAGACCGGTGGCTCGTTAGTGCTTCAGGCTCGACCAATCGACCGATCCGGCGGCGAAGACCGGCCCCTCGATACAGACCCGGCGAAGGTCGCTAGAGCCATCAGTCTGGCGGATGGGGGCGACGCAACTGAAGCAAGCCCCGAAGCCGCATGCCATGTGATTCTCGAGCGAAACATCGCAAGGGATCTCTTCGCGCTCGGCCAGACGGGCCAGAATCGAGAGCATGGCCAGCGGGCCGCAGCCGACGATCCGGGCAGGGCGCTCTCCCTGCGCGAGGCGCAGGGCCAGCAGATCAGTCACGAGTCCGTGATGTCCCGCCGAGCCGTCGTCGGTGGCAATCTCTACCTCGATCCCCGCCGCTCGGAAATCAATAACGCCAGCCAATAAAACTGCAGTCCGCACGCCATAGAGTAATGTTGCGGACGGCGAGAACCCCCCTGCACTTCCGAGAGAACTGGGGGAGGCCGGCTCATGCTGCCGGTTACCATAGCACGTCTTACCTAGCCACCATCGTCCCAGAGCCAGAAAAGGGGTTTGGCCGATGCCGCCGGCGACGAAGAGAACGGGGCCAGCCGGTGCTGGACCGAAGCCGTTGCCAAGCGGACCCCAGACGGCCAGCCGCTCGCCTGGCTTGCGGCGAGCCAGGAAGGCAGTGCCGCGGCCGATGACGAGGTAGACCAGATCCACGGCGGTGGGACGGCCAGCGGCGTCGCGCACGACGTCATAGAGCGCGAAAGGGCGCCCGAGCAAAGGATCGTCCGCACCCTCCGCCCCCGGGCGAATCATCAAGAACTGACCGGGACGGATAGTCCCTGCCAGAATCGGATCGTCCAGTCGAAGGCGGTATGTATCCCGAGCGAGCGGCACGTTCTCCAGGATGGGCACCAGCCGACTGGAAGGCGATGCGACCGCAGGGCCGATGGCTTCAGAGCCCATCCTCGCCGTCCTCTTCGCGCTTGATTCCGAAGACCCTGCGAGGCGGTCGCCTCGGGCCGGCCGGCCGCTTCCGCGTTGGCCGCCCCGACAACGGAAGACCCGCTTGCGCTGCGATTTTCGGGTCCAGGCCAATGATCCTACGCGTGGGTCTGGCCTGCGGCGGCAGTTCCTGGTCCACGCTCTCCTGTGGCGATCGCAGACGCAGAGAATGGTGAGCATGCCCTGGCGACTTCACTGCCGGCTTTGGTCCACCAGGAGTCGATCGGCGCTTTCCAGGCGGAGTGACTTCGGCCTGCGTGCGAGCGTCGATTGGCCTGCCCGGCAGAGGCCTACCCGGCACCGGCTTACCCGGCATTGGCTTGCCCGGCACCGGCCTTCCTGGCACTGGCTTGCCCGGCACCGATCGACCCGGCACCGGTTTGCCTGGAAATGGCCTGTTCGATCTCGGCTCGCCCGGCCTGGATTCGTCGAAGGTCACTCCTGGTGGCATCGCAGTCTTTTTGGCGGGGAATGGACCGGGTTGCCGAGAGTGCTGTGCGCGACTACGGCGGAGACCCTCCGGCTGGCTGTGGTCACCGGGGCGAGGACGATGCTCACCGGACGCAGAGGGCCGGCCCGACGGGGGTTTCGTTGATCGTGAGGGATGAGAACCACCCGGCCTATCAGGACGCCGGGGGGGTGAGACCGAGATACCCGCTGCAACCTTGCGAAGCAGATCGATCTCGGTTGCCGAGAGGTGACGGTGCTCGCCGGGGGAAAGCCCCTTCAGAACAATCGGTCCCAGCGCAATACGGGTCAGGCTCATGACCTTGTGTCCGAACTTAGCCAGCATGCGCCTGATTTCGCGTTTCTTTCCCTCGGCCAGAACTAGCTCGAGCGTGGTTGCTTCCCCCTGGGTGCCCACGACCCTGACGTGATGGGCGCGAACCTTGCCGTCGGACAGCCAGATTCCTTCGATGAGCTTTGCGAGTGTCTCGCGGCTAGGCGCGCCTGCCACCAGTGTGCGGTATGTCTTTTCGACCCCGTACCGAGGATGGGCAAGACGATTTGCCAGCTCACCATCGTTAGTCAAAATCATGAGTCCCGTGCTGTCTTCATCGAGGCGTCCCACCGAGTAGACACGTTCAGGAACCTCGGGAAGAAGGTCGATCACCCGGGGCCGGCCGGCCGGATCATCGTTGGTCGAGACATATCCTTTGGGCTTGTTGACGGCGTAGTAAACCATCTTCTCGAGCTGGATGCGTTCGCCGTCCACGGCAATCGTGACCTTATCGGGGTCAACCTTCGTGCCTAGCTCGCTGACGACCTGCCCATCGACGGTGACCCGGCCCTGGCTGATATATTCCTCACAGTCACGGCGTGAGCCCAGGCCGGCATGCGCCAGTATCTTCTGGAGCCGCTCGGGTTTGCCGCCTATCGCTTGCGGCTCTGACGCGACACGTTCCCGGCTTGAACGCTGTTCCGCGGACCGAGCACGCGGTCGTTCGGATGCCGGTTCTCGGCGGTCGGAAAAGGACGACCCGGATTCTGTCCCAGCCCGTTTCTTCTGTCCGGATCCTGAACGGGATGAGTGAGCAGATTTTGATTGTTGCCGGCGCGCTTTCTTCGGTCGGCGCTCATCGTCTCGGCCGGTGGAATGATGTCGAGCCATGAGTACCTGCTTCCTGACAGAACCTGGGACCGGTCCAAAGGCCAGCGATCGTGGCGGAGCGAGCGACTCTCACGTCGATCTCTATCTTAGGGTCCATCGTGAGAAATGCCCAGGGGCGGCGCCACCGGGACCGGGAAGCAAGGCCTCGTTGAGCTTGCCCGCCAGGAAACGTGAAGGCTGAGTCTGGCCTGCCATCCGTGCTATGTTCGACTATTCCTGCGACGGGCAGTCAACGGGCCAGAGTATTCTGGCCGGGGCAAGCGGGTTGCTGCTGACTGAGGCAGTGCAGCGTTCCCAGGCCAAGAACGAGATCCATGCAGTGGATGCCGACGACCTGACGATCGGGGAAGAGCTCGGCCAGGGTGTTCAGCGCGATCCGATCAGCGGGGTCGTTGAAGGTTGGTACCAGGACGAGGCCATTGGCGATGTAGAAGTTGGCGTAGCTAGCAGGCAGCCGATGGCCATCGAAGACGATGGGTGCGGGCATAGGAAGAGGCACGACGCGAAGAGGCTGGCCGTCCTGGTCAACGGCGGAATGAAGCCTCGCCAGATTCTCCTCAAGGGGCTCATGATTGGGGTCGGCCTGGTGGGGTTCGATCACGGTCACAACCGTCCGCGGATCGACGAACCGGGCGAGATCGTCGATGTGGCCGTGGGTGTCGTCGCCGGCAATGCCCCGGCCCAGCCAAATGACATTACTTATGCCCAGGTAATCAGCAAAAACCTGCTCCAGCTCCGCACGCTCAAGACCGAGATTGCGGCACTGGACCTCGCCTAGCAAGCACTCTTCGGTGGTCATCAAGGTACCATGGCCATTGACGTCGATGGCCCCTCCCTCGAGCACGACGCGAACCGGCTTTCCCCGGAGCTCCACGCGTGGTACCCAGCGTTGCAAATCGAGCTCTCGGGCGATCAGCCTCGGAATGCGCCCATCGTTTCGATGGTCGTCGTACTTGGCCCAGGCGTTGAACTTCCAGTGGATCAGCCCGGTCGCAAAGGCCGGCGCGCTCTCCTCTGAGACATCCTTCGCCGTCTTGTCTCGGACCAGGAAAGTCGGGCCTGAATCGCGCAACCAGACCCTGTCCGTCCGCGCCCGGAAGAACCGTACGCGCCGAAGATTAACCCCCGCGCGATCGAGCAAGTCGGCGACACGTCGTTCCATCTTGGCGCTGGCAACGACGATGAAAACGGTCTCGACGCGGCTGAGATGTCGAACGATTTCTGCGTAGACCCAGGGAATCGGTGCGAACTTACCCGGCCAGTCGCCGCGGTTATGCGGCCAGGCAATCCAGGTGGCCTCGTGGGGCTCCCATTCCCCAGGCATTCGGAAACCGAGCTGGGCGGGGGTCATCGAGCAACGTCCCCCGGCGCGTTCCAGTCCGGCAACGTGGCAAGGTAACCAGGTGAAACCTTGCTCAGCCACACGAAATGCTCGTCGATGCGCTTGGGAACGAGCACCTGCGAGCCAACTGCGCCGAAAACAAGGCCTACAACAAAGAGGACGAGCCCCGCGATGAAGTCAATTGCAACAAGACGCTTGGAGGCCACCTCGGACATCATCCCCGCGACGATCATCGATCCCAGACCCACGATTGCGCAGAGCCAGGCCACAGTGATCGCCCGCGCCCGCTTTCTGCGGTGCTGGGGACACAGTGCCACCGTCAACCGCGCCCGATGACGCACGATGAAGTAAGCGATGAGATAGAGTGGCCAACTGATAAAAACAAGTAGAAACCAGATTGGCCGGTGCCACGACACGGTACGACTGAACCGATCCCGATATCCTTGTGTCGGCGCGGCGCACTTCAAACATCGATCGAGCAGCTCGGCTTCCCTGCGTGCCACAAGTGCCTTTCCATCGCGCCAGGCATCATGGTAAGCATCAAGGTGCGCGTCCTTGTTCAGAACCTCAGCCTTGGGAGCCGCATAGGGGTCGTCGTCGTCGATGTCGTCGATAAAGGGCATCTACTCCTCCTGCTGAAAAACCAGAAAGCGGAACACAAATCACGATACGAACAATTTCGAGCCTTTCCGAGCCTCCAGAGCTTCACGCCGGGTCAAGAAACCGCTCGGTGATTGGTCCGTAAGCGTCGATCCGGCGATCGCGCAAGAACGGCCAATTGCGCCTGGTTTCCTCGAGAAGCTTCGGGTCGCAATCGCCCACGAGGATTTCCTCATCCTCCGGGCCGGCCTTGGCGACGATCCGGCCAAACGGATCAGCCAGGAACGAGCCTCCCCAGAATTCGAGACCACCACCGGCGGGACCTTCGTGGCCGACGCGGTTCACAGCAGCCACGTAAACTCCGTTGGCGATCGCATGAGAGCGCTGGATCGTCTCCCATGCACTTGCCTGGGCCGCGCCAAACTCGTCTTTCTCGGCCGGGTGCCAGCCGATCGCCGTCGGATAGAAGAGAATTTCCGCTCCCTGCAGCGCCGTCAGCCGGGCAGCTTCCGGATACCACTGGTCCCAGCAGACCAGCGTTCCCACGCGGCCAAACCTCGTTGGAAAGACCTTGAACCCGAGGTCGCCCGGCGTGAAATAGTACTTTTCGTAATACAACGGATCGTCCGGAATGTGCATTTTGCGGTAGCGACCGCGCAGGCTGCCGTCGCTATCGAAGACCACCGCGGTATTGTGGTAGAGCCCCGGCGCCCGTTTCTCGAAGAGGGATCCGATCACGACCATTCCCCCTTCTTTGGCAACTGCGGCCAGGGCGTCGGTGGTCGGACCCGGGATGGTCTCGGCAAGTTCGAACCGCTCCGTCACTTCTTCCTGGCAAAAATACTGCGTCCGGAAAAGTTCGGGCAGGCAGGCCATCCGCGCCCCCCGTGCTGCGGCGTCGCGGAGCATGGCGCAGGCCCGGCTGAGATTCTCGGCCGGATCCATCGAGCACCTCATCTGAATCAGTGCCACGCGAAACGAGTCGGAACTTGCGCTCATGCTCCTTGTTTCCTGTCGAGCGGATGGAATGACTCTCGATCGTGCTCCCTTGCTTCAAGGCGAGCCCTATCCTACACCCCTCTCATTCATCCGACGAGTGCTGGCTTGACCCGCGTGCATCTTCATGCCCGGTGAAATATCGCCTGCACGTACCACGGCCGGGCCGGTTGATTTGATTTCGAGCAACCGGTAGCTTTGCTTCGTGCCAGCGTTGTGGCCGCAAGCTTAGACCAGGTCAGAAGGTACAGGAAGGACAATGCACATGGGAGCCGAAGATCGACTAGCCCAGCTCAAGCTGGAGCTTCCCCCCGCGCCAAAGCCTGTGGCAACCTATGTGACAGCGCTCCAGGTTGGTGACCTGCTCTATGTCTCCGGCCACGGTCCGCTGCGCGCCGATGGAAGCTTGATCACCGGCAAGGTCGGCCTCGACCTCGATGTGCCAGCGGGTATGATGGCGGCCAGACAGACCGGCTTGGCAATTCTCTCAACCGTTCGCGCCCATCTCGGCTCGCTGGATCGGGTTGTTCGGCTGGTCAAGAGCCTGGGCATGGTCAATTGCACCTCGAACTTCGGCGAGCAGCCCAAGGTCATCAACGGTTACTCCGAACTCATGAAGGAAGTGTTCGGAGACGCTGGCGTGGGAACCCGAAGCGCCGTCGGCATGGGAGCTTTGCCTGGTGGCATCGCCGTGGAAATCGAGGCGATCTTTCAAGTCATTGCTTGATCCTTGATCGTCGCACCCGCCGCCTCCTGACCGGGAACGAACACCCGCTTTAGGTGCTCACGGCCACCTGCCATCTTGGAGTCAACCGCCCAGGTCAGCTCTTCGAGTAAACTTGCGACGACCACCGCCGTCGCGTCGGAGTTCTACCGAGGCACCAGCGGTTCTGATCCGGTCTTCGGGGATGGCTCGAAGACTTTGACATCGGGGTGCATCGTGTACAGCCGGTCGCCCTGGGGCGTCGTGACCAGGATAGGGCTTGAGCAGTTGTTCTGAACGATCGGATTGCCCGGGTATTTCTCCCAGTGCACCAGATCGCGCGAGCGGGCCACGTTGGATGTCCAGACTCTCGGCGATCCCCCGGCGCTGGCATGGTAATACGCGTAATAGTACGCGCCTCGCTTCACGATTTGATTCAATGCCAACGCGCGTGAATCATACTTGCCCGGTCCCCGGGCAAGTACTGGCTCGTCTTTGACGTTGGTCCATTTCTCCAGGTCAGGCGACGTTGCCAGCCAGACGCCTTGATCTCCTCGCTCGTAGAAGAGATACCAGGTGCCATTCTCAAACCAGCCGGTCGGTGTACCGTACGGTCCGGGGCCGATCGGCTGACCATCGGACTTGAAGATGCGAAGCGAGCGGTGATCGGTCCAGTGTAATCCATCGTGAGAGCTCAGTCGGTGCGCGATGTCGTTTTTCCCTTCGGCAAACATCTGATAGACGCCGTTCTGCTTGACCACGCAGACATCCTCGGTCCATGAGCCGGTAAAGATCGGGTTATTCGGATCGCGCGTCCAGTGCACACCGTCGCGCGAAGTGGCGTGTCCCAGCGACATCGTGGTGGGTCGGTCGCGATCATAGCCGGTGTACCAGAGGTGAAACGTGCCGTCATCCGCGACAAGAATGAATCCGCGTTCTCGGATCTTGCGGTCCCACGTCGCCGATCCTGTCCCTGCGAAGACCGGGTTGTCTGCGGCTGGCTTCCACTGGACCAGTTCCCAGGGTGCCTCTTGAGCCGGGCTCGATCGGACCAAAAGGAAAAAAGAACAGCCGACAAACAGCCCCAAAGAAGCAACTTGCAGAGTCCCCAAGCATTTTCGGCGCATCGTTGGTCCTCTCAGGTCTCCTTAGGCCGGACGGAGCAACCAGGCGAATTCCTGGCTTCTCACCCTTGTAGCTTCCCGATCGGAAGATTCATCTTAGCTTGCGTTAGAGCAAAATCGGGGTTAATCTACCTGAGTCGAACCTGCTCGAGGGGCGGTAGCTCAATTGGGAGAGCGCAGCGTTCGCAATGCTGAGGTTGAGGGTTCGATCCCCTTCCGCTCCATTTGACATAAGTCTTGAAGCCGAAAGCGATTAAGCTTACCCGCCGATGGTCGGCGGCGCGGTCCGGAAGTCCTGAAAGAGTAGTACCGGTACTACTCTGCCAGAACCAGGGTTCGCATAATGCGCGATCGCCACATGTCCCGCCTGCCCAAGTACCGACATTACAGGCCCAAGAACCTCGCCGTCGTACGCATCAACGGCAAGGATCACTACTTGGGTCGTTATGACTCTCCAGAGAGCCGGGATAACTATCGCCGCGTGCTCGCCGAGTGGCTCGCCAAGGGCCGGCCTGACCGTGAAGTCCCTGACCAGCAAGCCGGCCCCGACAGCGGGCTGACCGTTAACGAATTGTTCCTGGCCCTATGTCAGGTTTGTGGACGGGTATTACGTGAAGGATGGCCGCTCCACGGTCGAGCCGACGAACGTTCGGCTTGTCATGAGACTCGTGCGCCAGCTTTTCGGTAGGTCTCCCGCCAGTTCCTTCGGCCCCCTGGCGCTGAAGGCTGTGCGGGCTGAAATGATCCGGGCCGGCAACTGCCGGAGCGAGATCAATCGCCGGGTCGGTCGAATCGTCCGCATGTTCAAGTGGGGAGTGTCCGAGGAGCTCGTTCCCCCCTCCGTTTACGAAGCGCTCCGGACTGTCTCCGGGCTACGCAAGGGCCGATCGGCAGCCCGTGAAAAACCGCCGGTCAAACCGGTCTCCGACGAGATGGTCGAGGCGGTACAGCCGCTCGTCAGTTGGCAAGTCTGGGCCATGATCGAACTCCAGCGACTAACTGGAATGAGGCCTGGCGAGGTCGTGCTCATGCGAACCGGTGACCTCGAGATGACCGGGGACGTGTGGGTTTATACCCCCCATCGGCACAAGACGGAGCACCACGGCAAGAAGCGCGAAGTGTTGCTCGGCCCCCGAGCGCGTGAGATTCTCCAGCCTTGGTTGAAGTCCGATCTCGATGCCTTCCTATTTCTACTGTCCCGCTACCGTCTGAGGTTGTTCCTTCATGGCGCCAACAGGTTATACTTGCGGTAATGAAAGAACCTTGCTTGTTCGTTGTGGCGCAGCCAGCGGGTGGTGCGGCGGCAAAGTGACGA
>JBKQMU010000146.1:0-25121 GCA_052146555.1 Isosphaeraceae bacterium | reverse complement strand
GGTCGAGCTCGGCGTCGACTTCAGCTCCGACATTTCCGGCTACATCACCGGCATCCGCTTCTACAAGAGCAGCGCCAACACGGGCACGCACACCGGCAGCCTCTGGACCTCCTCCGGAACGCTCCTGGCCACCGCTACATTCACGAACGAAACGGCTTCGGGCTGGCAGCAGGTGAATTTCTCCAACCCGGTGCAGATCACGGCCGGTACCATCTACGTCGCTTCGTATCACACGAATGTGGGGCATGAATCCGACGACATCGGTACCTTCGCGGGACAGAGTATCAACAACGGGCCGCTGCACGCGCTGGAGGACGAGTCGGGTAGCCGCGATGGAGTCTACGTCTACGGTTCCGGCGGCGTATTCCCCTCCAACATCTCCCCTTCGTCCGACAACTACTACGTCGACGTGGTCTTCGCGACCAGTGCGAACTTGCCGCCGACGGTGACAAGCGAGACGCCAGCGCCGAACGCCGAGGGGGTGGCCACGAACACCACGGTGACGGCGACGTTCAGCGAGTCGGTGCTCGCCTCGTCGATTACAACGTCCGACTTCGTGCTAATAGACCCGAACAACAACACCGTCCCAGCGACGGTCAGCTACAACGACACGGGGCACATCGCCACGCTGACTCCGTCGGCGCCGCTGAACGCCGCCACGACCTACACGGTGATGCTGAGCGGGGCGACCACCGGATCGGGCAATACGATGAGCCCTGTGAGCTGGTCGTTCTCCACCGCCGGCCTGTACAACATCTGGGGCAATTCCGCCACGCCCAATACCCCGGACGCCGGCCCCGACTCCCCGGTCGAGCTCGGCGTCAAGTTCACCTCCGACGTCTCCGGCTACATCACCGGCATCCGCTTCTATAAGAGCAGCGCCAACACTGGCACGCACGTCGGCGACCTCTGGACCGCCTCCGGAACCCTCCTGGAAAGCGCCACCTTCACGAACGAGACCGCTTCGGGCTGGCAGCAGGTCAACTTCGCCACCCCGGTGGCGATTGCCGCCAACACCGTCTACGTGGCCTCGTACCACACCACTGTCGGCCACTATGCCGCCGACGCTAACTACTTCGCCACCGCCGGGTATGATAATGCACCGCTGCACGCGCTAGAAGACGGGGTGAGCGGGGGAGACGGGGTCTACGGGTACGGGGCGGCTGGGACGTTCCCGACCGGGTCGTACCAGTCGGACAACTACTGGGTCGACGTCGCCTTGAGCACGAACACGAATCAAGCCACCCACCTGAACGTCTCCGCCCCCACCCCGGCCACCGCCGGCAACGCGTTTAACGTCACCGTCACGGCGCAGAACGCCGGCAACCAGACTGTCACCGGCTACACCGGCACGGTCCACTTCAGCAGCAGCGACGTCCAGGCCGGATTGCCCGCCAACTACACCTTCACCGCCGCCGACAACGGGACGCACACCTTCAGCGTGACCCTGAAGACGGCAGGCAGCCAGACGGTCACCGCCACCGACACGGTCACCTCCTCAATCACTGGTTCGGCCACCGTAGCGGTCAGTCCGGCGGCGGCCAGCACCCTGGTGGTGACTGCCCCCACCTCGGCCACTGCCGGCGCGGCCTTTAGCGTCACGGTCACCGCCAAGGACCTCTACGGCAACACCGCTACCGGCTACTTAGGCACGGTCCAATTCACCAGCAGCGACAGTCAGACGGGGGTGATATTGCCCGCCAACTACAACTTCACCGCCGCCGACGCCGGGGTGCACACCTTCACCAACGGTGTGACCCTGGAGACCGCAGGCAGCCAGACGGTCACCGCCACCGACACGGGCACCTCCTCGATCACCGGTAAGGCCACCGTGACAGTAGCAAGTGCGGCGCAGGTTACCCACCTGAACGTGTCTGCCCCCACCTCGGCCACCGCCGGCACCGCGTTCAACATCACCGTCACGGCACAGAACGCCAGCAACGGCACGGTCACCGGCTACACCGGCACGGTCCACTTCACCAGCAGCGACAGTCAGGTGGCAGGATTGCCCGCCAATTACGCCTTCACCACCGCCGACAACGGGGTGCACATCTTCACCGGCCTGATCCTGAAGACTGCAGGCAGCCAGACGGTCACCGCCACTGACACGGTCACCTCCTCGATCACCGGTTCGGCCACCGTGACGGTCAGCCCGGCGGCGGCCAGCACCCTGGTGGTGACCGCCCCGACCTCGGCCACTACCGGCGCGCCCTTCAGTGTCACGGTCACCGCCAAGGACCCCTACAACAACATCGCTACCGGCTACTTAGGCACGGTCCACTTCACCAGCAGCGGCACTGGCACGGTATTGCCCGCGAACTACACGTTCACCGCCGCTGACAAGGGGGCGCACACCTTCACCAACGGCGTGACTTTGTGGACCGTAGGCAGCCAGACGGTCACCGCCACCGACACGGGCACCTCCTCGATCACCGGTAAGGCCACCGTGACGGTAGGCACCGCCTCGCTCTGGAGCAGTTCCACCACGCCCACTACCCCGGACAGTGGCCCCGACTCCGCGGTCACGCTCGGCGTCAAGTTCACCGCGAGCTTCCCGAATGGGAATAAAGGTTACATCACCGGCATCCGCTTCTACAAGAGCAGCGCCAACACGGGCACGCACGTCGGCAGCCTCTGGTCGAGCACCGGCACGCTGCTGGCCACCGCAACATTCACAAATGAGACCGCCTCGGGCTGGCAGCAGGTGAACTTCTCGTCACCGGTGGCGATCACGGCCGGCACCACTTACGTGGCCTCCTACTTCGTGCCGAACGGTCACTATGCCGACGACAAAAACTACTTCACCTCCAGCTACAGCAACGGGCCTTTAACGGCGCTGGCCAACGGCGGCGTCTACGCGTACGGCAGCAAGAGCACCTTCCCCACCAGCGCCTGGGAGTCGAGCAACTACTATGTCGACGTCGTCTTCAGCGACCCATCCGCGAAAGGCAAGGTATCGGCGGTGGTTGCCGCGCCAACAGCGACAGCGACAACGACGCCGAAAGTTGTCACGCCCAGAACGACGACGGCCACAACGCCATCGTCCAAAAACTCGGATCCCTCATTGGCGAAGGACTTGAGCTCGTCGGGCTCGGTTTCAGCGGGAAGTACGTTCCTATCGACGGTCCTCGACAATGGCCAAAATGGCCAGGCCGCGACCTGGGATAAGCTCTTCGTGCCACAGGCTGACTTGCCGTCCGGCGTGAACCTGGTCGTCCAGGTCAGAACCGGCAATACAAAGACGCCCGACTCGACTTGGTCGGCATGGACAGCGGTCAGCAACGGCCAACCAGTCCCGAACGCGGGCGCACGCTATCTGCAATACCAGGTGAGCCTGAACATCCCATCGGGGCAAACGGTACACTTGCCGGTTTCGTTCGAGATCGATGTGACATCGGTGGCGAATACCGACGCCCATGCACCCAACAAGAATGACCAGGTCGCTTCTCTGCCCCAAGTCTCCGCCCCGGTGCTCGGGGGCATTTCGGCCCCGGTCAACGTGGGCAATGTGGGCAATTCGGGCGTGTCGCCGACCGGAGGCCTCGTGTCGGCTGACGTCTACAACGCGGGCCAGGGCAAGACCTGGCAGTCGCTGTCATGGACGGCGGCCAGCCTTCCGTCCGGCGCGACGCTGATCGTCGAGGTCAGCACCGGCAATACAACGACGCCCAACGATGGGACTTGGTCGCCATGGACAGCGGTCGCCAACGGCGCGGATATCCTGGTGCCCGGGCGCTACCTGCGATACCGCGTGATGGTGTTGACGGCGAACTCGTCCTTGACGACGACTGTCCCGCTCAAGATCTCGCTCGTCTCGGACCCGCTGGGTACGGTGACGCCGGCGCATTTCCCGGGATCCAGCCTGCCTCGGCCGGTTGATGATGGGCCGGCTGGTGATGGAAGCCTGGGTCGCGCCGAATGAGCGGCTGGGGATCAGTGACGTCGGCGCACTTCCCGGGATCCAAGCTGCCGGTGAACAGAGATCCTGAGTAGAAAACCCGTTTGCGGATAATGATACCGTTATGTGCTATGCCTCTCAGGATGTCCTCGCGGCATCCAGTTCTCGGTCGATGGTTTGGTTTTGACGACCATCAATGTCGTCTGGGGCACCGAGAACTGGACGGCCACCCTGCCTGCCGGCACGTCGATCACCATCTTGACCAGCATCTCCACCGACGGCGTGAACTGGTCGGCCTGGTCGCCCGTGACTAACGGAGGGGCAATTGGCAGTCCGTCTGGGCGCTACTTGCGATACCAGATCGTGTTCACCACGACCAATCCTACGGTGACGGCGACACTCTCCACGATCTCGTTCAGGTGGGGTTGAGAAAATCGCTGGGCGACAAATCGTCCCCAGAGAGTGGAAATCGGCCACGTCGCCATGGGAGTCGAGAGGTTCGTCGGGGGTGCTCGGGATGAGTTTATTGGGGTCATCCTCATCTTGTAACAAAGCCGGGCGCTTCCCGCCGGTCCAGGCGATGAGAAGCTCAACCCCTGCTGCGTCCAGAACGCCATCCCCGGACCGTCCTCGCGAGGGACGGTCCGGGCAATCTCGGGGTTTCGCTTCCTTTATCCTGCTCACGGCCATTCTCCTCCTCCGACCGGCGGATATCATTCCCCAGCTCCAGGGTCTGCCGCTTTATCAGGGCGTGATTCTGCTCTGCATCGCGCTTTCGTTCGGCGGCATGCTCAAGCAGATCACAGCTCGATCGTTGCGGGCTCATCCGATCAGCTTCTGCATGGTCGGCCTGCTGGTCGCAATCGTGCTGTCGCACCTGAGTCACATGCAACTTAGCCTGGCGTCTGAGTCAGGTGATTACTTCTTCCGGATCTGTCTCTTCTACTTTCTCCTCGTGACGACGATCAACACGCCCCAACGATTTCGCCGGTATATGGTCTGGCTTGTCGTCCTCGTCACCGTGCTCGCCGCTCTCCCACTCCTTCAGCATCACGGAGTGATCGATCTTCCTGGGCTTGAAGCCGTTCTAGACAGAGAATCCGATGTTAATATCGGAGATGCAAGCTACGTTGAACGGCTCTGCGGCCCGGGGATCTTCAACGACCCCAACGATCTCTGTTTGATCCTTGTGTTGGGCATCTTAATGAGCGTGTATCTGAGGGACACTGGGACATCGGGATTGGGCCGGTATCTCTACCTTGGATCAGTTCCGGTGTTCCTCTATGCCCTGACCTTAACCCGTTCTCGTGGAGGACTGTTGACCCTTGCGGCGGGCTTTCTTGGTTACTTTGGGAGTCGATTTGGGGGCAAGAAGGCCGTCCTGATTCTCATGCTCTGTGCTCCGCTGGCCATGCTGCTCTTCTCTGGCAGGCAGACGGATATCAAGCTGAGCGGCGGAACGAGCCAAGACCGCGTCAATCTCTGGCGCGAAGGAATGGTGCTCTTCAAGCAATATCCCCTTTTCGGCATAGGAATGGACAAGTATGCCGACAACATGGGACTGGTTGCACATAACTCGTTTGTCCATGCCTATGTTGAACTCGGCTTCCTCGGCGGCACTTGTTTCCTGACGGTCTTTGCTTTCTCGCTACGGAACCTGCACTCGCTGCAAAACGACGCGAAGCTGAAAACGGAGAGCCTGCTCTGGAGGTCGAGAGACCTCCTTACCGGGGCCTTCTGTGCATTTGTAGCTGGTTTTTTCTCGTTGTCGCGGTGCTATTTCGTACCGACTTATATGCTTTTCGGGCTGGCGACCTCTTACTTCAACCTGATCGAGGGCAAGCGAACTGGGAAGGCGGAGACGATGGACCAGAAAACGCTGCTCCGCTACCTGGGCATCAGCATGGTCGCCTTGCTTGGCTTGCACCTGTTCATGAGGCTTGCTCCCTGAGAATCGCTCAAAGCGGAAACACGATCATGCGAATCCTTGCGGTGACAAACCTTTATCCCAATCCTTACCAGCCACTTCGGGCCACGTTCAACCGGTCTGAGTTCATGGCCCTGGCAAGGCTACACTCCTTGAGGGTCATTGCACCGATCGCCTGGACTGAGGAATTGCTCTGGCAGAGAAGGCGAGGTCGGCTCTTGCCCAGCAATCGTCGTGTGCGATTTGATGGGCTCACCGTTGATCACCCGCGATATCTCTTCACTCCCAAGGTATTGCGCACCTGGTATGGTCATTTCTATCGCTTCTCGGTCAAGTCAGCTTTCGAGCGGGCCCTGGCCGAATTTCGCCCGGATCTCATCTACGCCCACTGGGCTTACCCCGATGGCTGGGCGGCTGTCGAACTCGGACGCAAGTCCGGTTTGCCCACCGTGATCAAGGTGCATGGTTCGGATGTCCTGGTGCTTAGCCGTTTTCGCGGGCGGCGACACCGGACTATCGAGGCGCTAAGGCGGGCTGACGGACTTATCGCGGTAAGCCAGGACCTGGCGCGGGAGATGGTGAGGCTGGGTGCTCCCCCGGAGAGCATCCATGTCGTCTACGCGGGCATCGACCTGAATGTCTTTCAGCCCGGGCCCAGAACAGAGGCGCGAACTCGACTGTACCTTCCGCTCGATGACCCGATCATCCTCTTCGTGGGAAATCTCATCCCGGTCAAGGGACTGGATGTGCTGATCGAGGCCTGTTCTCTTCTCAGGCGAGAGTTGGTGAAGTTCCAGTGTCTGTTGATCGGCCAAGGCCCGCTGCGGGAGAGGCTCGACCGCCAGATCCAGCAGCACGGCCTTGAGGACCATGTGAAACTTCTGGATCCAAAGCCGAACGATGAGTTGCCGGACTGGTACCGGGCGTCGACGGTCTTTGTGCTGCCCAGCCGATCGGAAGGACTTCCCACCGTTCTCAGAGAAGCTGTTGCGTGTGGGATTCCGTTTGTCGCCAGCCGAGTGGGTGGCATACCGGAGATCGCAGAGAATGTGCCAAGCAAGCTCGTTTCGCCGGAGAATCCAGGCGAATTAGCGCTGGCTCTTCGTGACATGATTCGACGATCCTCCGACAAAGCCTCCGGTACGGCCGCATTGACTGGACTCCGAGATCACGATGAATCGGCTGCCGAGCTCTCTTGCGTACTGCAGAAGGTGCTTCTTCAGTATCGTCGTCGTACGAGCGGGCACACCATGCATCGTTCCCCACTTGAGCTTGCACCCTGATTCCATCGGCACCTCCATCGTCCAAGACCAGTCCCGGGGAGCGAGCACTTTACCCTCTCCGACCTGGCCCGGACACTCCAGGAGCATTCTTTGAACGCGCCACGCAACGGAAAGCCTTCAATTCTGTACTTCGGCAACGACTGGTTCGCGGAGAACCGGACCTCGAGTCATCACATCGCGCGGTGGTTGTCGAAGGATTACTCGGTCTACTATGTTGAATGCCCTGGTTTGCGATCTCCTCAAGGATCAAGCCGGGACTTGAAGAAAATCGCGCAGAAGGTGATCAACTCTTTCCGCGGACCCGTCGAAGTGCCAGAAGGCCTGAAGGTCAAGACCCTTTTCCAGATCCCCTTTCACCGCTTCGCATCCGTGAGATGGCTCAACAAGAAGCTGATTGCCGGTTCGATTCGCTGGCTGAAGTGGCGCGAGGGTATCACCAGTCCGATCAGTTGGTTCACGATCCCGCATGTCCCTTCGCTGGTGGGGTCTCTGGGTGAAGAGCTGTCGGTCTATTATTGTACTGATGATCACGGTTCATTGACCGACGTGAACGAACAAGCTGTCCGGACGATGGACGAGGAAACGACTCGGAGAGCGAGCCTGGTGTTCGTGACTTCGGAAACTCTGCTTGAACATAAGAAGAAACTGAATCCAAACGTATTCGAAAGCCCTCACGGCGTGCACGTCGAGCACTTCGGCCGCGCTCAGGATGAGTCGTGGCCGATCGCCCCAGACGCGGCTGATCTACCTCGTCCTGTGATCGGCTTCTTCGGACTGATCGAGCCGCGGATCGACGTCGGTTTGATTGACTATCTGGCGGAGGAGCGTCCCGAGTGGACCTTTCTGCTCATCGGTCGAGTGGCCATCGCACCGCACCTCTTGCCCAACAGGAGCAATATTCATTTCATCGGTAAGCGTCCCTACGAGAGCCTTCCATCCTACGGCCGCGTCTTCGATGCGACGATCATCCCTTACCGCGAAAGTAGATTCAACTTTCACGCCAATCCGCTGAAGCTTCGAGAGTATCTCGCGATGGGTAAGCCTGTGGTATCAGCGCGGACGCCAGAAATCGAGAAATACAGCGACGTCGTGGAGATTGCCGACTCCCACGAGGAATTTCTCTCGAAGCTTGACCAGGTGCTGTCCGTCAAGGATTCAAGTCAAGAGATCAAGTGGCGAATGAGCCGCGTCGCCAGCGAAAGCTGGGAAAATCGGCTAGTGCGAGTTCATGACATCGTTCGCAGATTTCGCGACATGAGTTCTCCATCACTCGCGGACGACGCCAGCGAGTCCCCGGTCGTCATCCACGCACAGCAGGCCTGATCCACTCTGCTTATGATCTGCCTCGCGGCCGATTTGAGAGCCATTCCGCGACCAGACAACGCCCGGCTCAACGGCCCCAGAAAGACTCTCTCCTAAGCGAGGTCGATCGCCTTCGATGATATACAACGTACACCTTCTGCGTATGATTGCAGCCCTTCTGGTGGTTTATTTTCACGTCGCTTCCCGAGCCGGGCTCCATCTTCCGCTTCCGCTCACTTTCGGGATCTGCGGGGTAGACGTTTTTTTCGTGATCAGCGGGTTCATCATCGCCTACATTGGTAGTAGAAAGCCCGAAGCATTTTTTGTCCGTCGCCTGCTTCGCATCGTGCCTTTCTACTGGTCAGCGACCTTGTGCGTGTTCGCCATCGCCTGGTTTTTTCCCAGCCAGCTTCGGCAGACGAAAGCAGACGTCACGCACCTGATTTACTCTCTTTTCTTTATTCCCCACCAGACGTCAAATGGGAGCACATTCCCAACCCTGATTCTTGGATGGTCGTTGAACTATGAAATGTACTTTTACGCGCTCTTTGCGATCGCTCTTGTGATCTCGACGCGTTATGCCCCTGTGGTTTGTTGTGCATTGCTAACCGCGGTCTCGGGAAGCATCTGGCTCTCGAGAACCGAGAACCCGACGCTGACTTTCTACGCGGCTTCCATCGTGATCGAATTCGCGCTGGGGATCTCTGTCTATTATGTTCAAGAATGGGTGTGTGGCGCCTCTTCGCGGCTGCGCGATGCTCGGTGGTTGAAGGCTGTTCTACTGGCGTCGATTGGAACCGCGTTCGTCTTTCTCGCTGTGCAGGAAGTCTTTGAAGGTTTTGGACTCCCACGTCCCATCACGGGAGGTCTACCGTCTTTTGTGATTGTTCTGGGAGCGATCCTTCTGGAGCGTGTCTGTCAAGTCTCTACCAAGAACGGGATCGTCGTTCTGCTGGGTGAAGCATCGTACATTCTTTACTTGGTTCATCCTTATGTCGTTTACGGCATCCTTCGCCTAATGATAGGTCCGGCATCCGACTTCAGTCCGCCGACGTTAGCGCTCTTGACGTTGGTGCTCTTAATCGTGCCCTCCGTGTCCGCAGTTGCGATTCATCTCTGGTTCGAGAGACCATTCATGGAGTTTCTGCGCCGGTTGATGATTCCTGCTCCGGGCGTTCGGGAACAATCTGATTCCGGCGAAGCGCTTTCGCAGCCAGGTCCTTTGAATCCGCAGCCTGTTATCCACAATTCTTGATTCGGTCCTATGGAATTGCACAAACTCCTGGGATGGGTCGCGGCGCAGCGGTTCGGAGTAAGTGCGCGTTTGGTTGGTGCATTCGCTGTAATCAGCAAGATGACGAGTCACGAGGAAATGTCTGCGAGCGACCCTGGATCTTGATAGGAGTCATAGCGTGAGCTTCCTGGCATTGTTGTTCTGGGTGTTCGCAAGTCTGATTGTGTTCGCCTACGCCGCATATCCCATCGTGATTTGGCTGGCTTCGCGCTGTTTTGCCAGAGCTCCCATTGCGCCCGAGCAGCTCCGAGAAAACCTACCTTTCGTATCCGTCCTGATCGTCGCTCATGACGAGGAGCAGGTGATCGAGGAGAGAGTACAGAATGCACTCGCCATGGATTATCCGGCCGATCGTTTAGAGATTGTGTTCGCGCTCGATGGATGCACTGACCGCACCGCATCGATCGTTCAGAGTTACCAATCAAGATGTGTGAGGGTGCTGGAGTTTCCAGCAAGGCGGGGGAAATCGGCTACGCTCAATGACGCGTTCGAGGAGCTGGTCGGAGAGATTGTCTTGCTGTCCGATGCCAATACCCAGATCGATCCAACCGCTGCGCACCGGCTTGTGCGGTGGTTCAGACTCCCCGATGTTGGCGTCGTCTGTGGTCGATTGGTACTGCATGATCCCGTCACGGGCCGGAATGTCGACAGTCTTTACTGGAAGTATGAGACATTCCTGAAGCAATGCGAAGGTCGGCTGGGTGCATTGCTCGGTGCCAATGGTGCGATCTATGCGATACGCAGGGATCTCCACCAGCCGATCCCAAACCAGACAGTCATCGATGATTTCGTGGTTCCGCTACTTGCTAAGCTCAGATCGGGTTGTCGGATCATGTACGATGCGTCAGCCGTTGCTTGCGAGGAGACGCCGGCAGCCGTCGGTTCGGAATTCCGGCGCCGCGCTCGCATTGGCGCAGGAGGCTTCCAGAGTATCGGTTTGCTGTGGCGGCTTCTTGATCCCCGCCGCGGTTGGGTCGCTTTAGCTTTCCTCTCTCACAAGGTTCTGCGCTGGCTATGCCCGTTTTTCATGATCGGACTTGTGGTGACCAATCTTCTTCTGGTCGAGAGCGATTTCTATCGTTGGACCCTGCTCGCGCAAGTGAGTTTCTATGTGGTCTCTCTTCTGGCATCGCTGGTTCCGCCGTCGATTAAAGGATTCAAGCCCTTGCGGCTAGCAACGATGTTCACGAGCATGAATTTGGCCCTGTTTGTGGGTTTCTGGAGATGGATGCTCGGAAGACAAAGGGGCGCCTGGGCTCGGACCTGCCGTGTTTCGGTACGCGAGGAGGCTGTCCCTGATTCCACGCTCTTGCGGGTATCTCAAGGTCAGTAGAGACATCGTATCATGCCCTGGACACTCGTCTTCGGTTTCGGTCTTGTGACGTGCATATCCCTCTTCCTGTTCCGTAAGATGCGGGCTCGAAGTCTCGATCGCTGGTTGTTTTCTTATGTGATTCAGTCACTGTGCAAAAAGAGCGTGAATCGGAATGAGTCTGTGCACTTGATCTTGTGCATCGCCGATCATTTCGAGCCGGGCCTTGGCAACGCTTCATTCCAGCTCGCCGACGAGCGGCTCGATCGCTGGATCAATGAGTATCCACGGCAATTCTCACAATTCCGGGATACTGATGGACGCCCCCCACGTCACACATTTTTTTACCCGCTTGAGATGTATAGGGCCGAGCATCTCGAAGCCCTGTCGAAACTGTGTCGGCAAGGTTATGGCGAGGTTGAAGTTCATCTGCACCACGACAACGACGACTCCGAAAGCTTGCGCACACGATTGAACAGGTACAAGGAGCACCTCGCGCGAGAACACGGACTGCTTCCCCGTGACCGAGAAACGGGCGAGCTCCGCTATGGGTTCATCCATGGCAACTGGGCGCTGGATAACTCTCATCCCGAAGGCAAGCAGTGCGGCGTCAACAACGAGCTTGACATCCTGCGTGAATCCGGTTGCTACGCCGATTTCACGATGCCCTCAGCTCCCGACCCCACGCAGACCCGGACGATCAACAGCATCTATTACGCCTTTGATGACCCCGATAAGCCGAAGTCGCATGACCGAGGAGTGCCAGTGGGATTCGGGATCGCAACTGCAAACGCTCTCCTGATGATTCAAGGCCCACTCGTGCTCGACTGGCGACGCCGGAAGTGGGGACTGATCCCGAGGGTTGAGAACGGCTGCATCCAGGCAAATCAGCCCGCGAGCATCGAGCGGCTGCCCGCCTGGCTCAAGGCCGGAGTGCAGGTCCCGAGTCGCCCTGACTGGTTCTTTGTGAAACTCCACACCCACGGTGCGCCCGAGTGGAACCAGAAGGTACTGCTGGGCGACGCGATGGTCCGTTTCCACCAGGACCTGGCCGATCATGCCCGAACGAACGATCGTTTCCACTTTCATTATGTAACGGCACGAGAGATGTATAATCTCGTGCGAGCGGCCCAGGACGGTTGGCAGGGAGACGTTGCATCGGCTCGCGATTACTGTCTGGTCTGGGATGAACCGCGACCTGCCCTGGGAAGCAAATCTTCGGAGGCTCCCTCCGAGGCAGTGGCCAGAAGATACTGATGCGAGGATGTCCATGCGACAGAGCGTGAAGTGGGTCATGACGGCGGCCATGGTCACGACGTTCGCGTCGAGACTGGTGCACGCCTCGGAGTATTGGGTCGGCCTCAGAGGTGTGGATCGGCAGCAGGGAGGGGCACAGACCAGTCCCTGGGCGTCGCTGCAATTTGCTGCCGACCATGTCAAAGCCGGGGACATCGTTCATGTTCTCGATGGCGACTATGTTGGTTTCGATCTCCGCACGGCCGGTAACGAGGCGTCGCCCATTCACTTTGTGGCCGAAGGCAAGAACGTCAAGATCACCCGTCGAAATCATCGAACTCCCGACGGGATCAACCTCGAGGGAGCGGGATATGTCATTCTCGAGGGTTTCCGTGTCGAAAAGATGCCGCGGGCCGGCATCCGGGCTGTGCTATCGCCTCACGTCACGATTGGCCGTGCGTGCGCTGATCGAAACGGCTCTTGGGGAATCTTCACCGCGTTCTGCGACGATCTCAGCTTGATCGAGAATCTCGTTTCGAAGTCCGTCAAGGAGCACGGGATTTACGTCTCGAACAGCGGCGACCGCCCCATTATCCGTGGGAATGTGGCATGGGACAACCGAGGGTGCGGCATCCACATGAATGGCGACCTGGGTTCGGGAGGAGACGGAATCATTTCTGGGGCTCTGGTCGAAAACAACATCATCTTCGGGAATGGCCGGGGCGGCGGTTCCGGCATCAACGCCGACGGTGTTCAAGACTCAAGATTCCAGAACAACTTGCTTTATGGCAACCATGCCAACGGAATTTCACTCTTTCGAATCTGTGGAGCGGATGGTTCCACCGGCAATCTCGTCGTGAATAACACAATCATGATGCCATCCGATGCGCGATGGGCCGTCAACATTCAGAGTGCCAGTACATCAAACAAAGTATTTAATAATATTTTGCTGCATGCTAGTCCATTACGGGGTAGCATCAATATATCCCGGGACAGCATGCCCGGATTTCAAAGCGACCACAACCTAGTCGTCGATCGGTTCTTGGTCCAGGAAGATTCGTCTACGATAGACCTCGCTCGCTGGCAGTCCCTGGCATCTCAGGATCTTCATTCTCGAGTATCGCAGCCCGTCGACCTGTTTGTCGATGAAGCATCGAGAAACTACCACCTGCGCGGTCGCAGTCCGGCGATCGATGCGGCCGACCCCGCACTGGCCCCGCGTCTGGATATCGAAGGCAAGGCACGCCAAAGACTGAGCGAAGAGAAATCTTCGCAGTTTTGTCCTGATATCGGAGCCTATGAATACGTCGGTAGGGGGTAAGCCCTTCGCCTTGAACTTCCTGGCCGACAGAGCCGGTTGACCGGGCCACGACCGACGGATCTGCTCTGCCTGGCACATCGCGAGTTCGTTTGGTATCGGCCATCCCTAGTCATCCGCCCTGAGTGTTCCTCTGGAGTGCGCGACGTGCTCGGTGATCTGTCTCAAGATTTTCATCGCTGCGGTGCGACGGCACGAGAGCGGCTCGAGGAATTCGTGTTCAATCCCGGTATGTGGGCCGTGCTGGGCTATCGCTTCTGCCGCTGGGTTCACCTGTCTCGAGCTCCCTTGCTGATCAAGAAGCCCTTGAACCTTGTCGCACGCTGCGTGGATCTTCTCGTCCGGCTGACGACCGCGATCACCCTACCCGCTTCGGCCCGGATCGGCCCTGGGTTGTATATACCTCATACCGGGTACATTGTTGTCAATTCGCGCACCGTGATCGGCTCGAACTGCACGCTGGCCCAGGGTGTGACGCTCGGGCACAGAGGTGGTGGGCAGGGCAGCGGCAGCGGCAGCCCGGTGATCGGCAACCGAGTCTACATCGGACCGGGAGCCGCGGTGGTCGGCCCGATCACGCTGGGCAACGATGCGCTGATCGGGGTCGGGGCCGTCGTGACAAGATCAGTTCCCGAGCGTGGAGTGGTCGCGGGCAACCCGGCGAGGTTGCTCTCGGAGCAAGGCTCCTTTGACTTGATCAATTACCCGGGGATGGAGCACGATCCCGATCGCATGAGTTCGCTGGCGCAGCGAGACGAGCAACCTTCTGGTCGATGGCCCTCTCCTGTTGACGGGGTCCATGAGACGACAATCGGTTTGGGAGCGAACCTTGAGTGATCCAGTTGTAAGCGTGGTTATCCCTGCCTACCGGGCAGTCCACACCATCAGCCGACCCATCGATAGTCTTCTAGCACAGACTCGGCTCCCAGACGAAATCGTGGTAGTCGATGATGGAAGTCCCGATGATCTTGCGGGGGTGCTCGCCAGTTATGGCAAGAGGCTTTCGCTGATTCGCAAGGACAACGGAGGAGCGGCCAGCGCGCGGAACCTGGGCATCGAACAATCCTGTGGTGAGTTGATCGCCTTTCTCGATGCCGACGACTACTGGGAACCGTGGAAACTCGAGCGACAGTTGGAAATCTTCCGGACTCATCCGGAAGTTACGCTGGTCGCGGGCCGGTACTACTCGCAACCTCCCGGCGGCGCGCGTACCGGGCCGTTCCCCGACGTCAACCCACGGTACCTGGGATGCGTTGTCTGCGCGAAAGGCGAAGAAGCCTTTGACATCGCCACGAAGGTATGGACGACGACCGTCATGGTCCGCCGCTCGGCCCTCGGGCAGAATCGTTTTGTCTCCGGGCTCGAACCGGCAGAGGATCGAGACCTCTGGGTCCGTTTGATCGTCTCGGGCCCCATCTTCCTGGAGGAGAAGCCCATGGCGACTTGGGTGCTGGAACCCAACTCCCTGTCTCGCTCCAGCATCGACGTTGATTGCGGAAACATGCTACGCGTCGTGCGGCGGCATGCGAGTCTGCTTGGACCTCGCGGCCTACGTTTCTGGGAAGCGAATACCTTTGGTCGATGGGCCGGCAACCTGCTCGCGCAGGGAAGGCCCCGCGACGCCTTGAAATACGCCCTCGCGCGGCTGCGACTGGAGCCCTTCGAAATCCAGGCCTGGAAAACTTTCACGAAAAGCGCGACGGCTTCTCTCCTCTCATTGGTGCCTGCTGACCGGAGACATAGTGGTGTTCTCACGAATGACTGACGCACCCTGTTCCCTGGCTGAACCTACTTCCAACGGTGCAACCGCCGTCCCGAACTCCATCCGCGTTGCTCACGTGGTGCTGTCACTGGATGTCGGAGGGCTGGAACGCATTGTCGTTGATCTCGGCCGCCTTGGCCTGGCGCGGGGCCAGAAACCGTCGGTGATCTGCCTAGAGAAGCCGGGCGCACTTGCGGGCGAGTTGGAAGCGCAGGGCGTGCCAGTCCACTGCGCATACAAGCCCCCGGGCCTACGCCTCGATACCATCAGGCGGATCCGAGAATTGCTGCGGGCATTGAAGCCCGACGTCGTTCACACCCACCAGATCGGCGCTTTGATCTACGCGGGTCCGGCCTGCAAGCAAGAGAAGGTTCCCGTGGTCGTTCACACTGAGCACATCAAC
Organism: Isosphaeraceae bacterium; assembly: GCA_052146555.1. Lineage (GTDB taxonomy): Bacteria > Planctomycetota > Planctomycetia > Isosphaerales > Isosphaeraceae > Aquisphaera. The sequence goes on along the minus strand of JBKQMU010000146.1, from coordinate 9,386 downwards.
AATGTTGCAAAGCATCGTTCGATGAGCAAGCGGGCGCGAATCCGACTGCTGTGGCGGTTTGCTGGGAGTTACGCCGATCGGTTCTTCTGCGTATCCGACGACATCGCCGACGCGGTCACGGCCTACTGGACCGTGCCCAACCGCAAAGTTATGGTCGTTCCCAACGGGATCGATACGGCGGCCTTTGCCAGCGCAGAAGACAGCGCGTCCCTGCGGACCAAGCTGGGAATTCCGCACGGGGTCCCTGTGATCGGGACCGTCGGCCGCTTGAATGAAGTGAAGAGTCAAGACCTGCTGATACAGGCCTTCGCGAGGCTTTCGAACCACGGTCCTGAGCCTCATCTCCTTCTGGTCGGTGACGGTCCGGAGAGGCCACGGCTCGAGCAACTGGCCCAGAACCTGAGCATCGCGGATCGCGTCCACTTCGCCGGATACCAGCCCCGGCCTCACCAATTCCTCCACTTAATGAATATCTTCGCGCTGACGAGCCGGCTCGAGGGAATGCCGCTGGCGATCCTGGAAGCCTGGGCCGCGGGCTTGCCCGTCGTTGCCTCACGAGTCGGCGGCGTGCCCAAGATGATCGCGCAGGGACAGACCGGTCTTCTATTCGATTCGGCTGACAAGACGGCCCTGAGAGAGGCGATGAGTCGCCTGCTCGCGCATCCCGATGAGGCTAAAAGGCTCGGCGAGGCAGGCCGTGAATACGTGCGGTCTCGTTTCGACTTGCGTGTGATGGCGGGAGCCTACGAGCGGCATTATCGAGATGTGCTTCGCAAATCATCCAGTGTGCAGGGACTGTTGAGACGCAAGTGATCTGCGCTCGGGAGCAAACGGAGCAGGAGCCCCTGATGGTGAGGGAGGTCGAACAGTATTCCTCGTGCTCTGAAGAACTATCCTGAACAGGGAGGGAATCGTCTAGGGTTCGTTGGAATATCCAAGGCAACAACAGCAAGGTGAGGTTCAACGACCATGCAAGATTGCGACAGTCATCACGAGTTCTCTAGCAATGTCGATTGCCGATGCGCCATATACTCTGAGGATCGCAGCATCGAGCAATCTCTACCACAGGATCTCGAAAAGCGTGGCAACGTTTGTCGAACAAAACTTGCAGTCGACCTCCTTTACGATATTAGACAAGATACTTACCATGCTTCTTCCTTGTACGCCGGTTTCGACACCCTTGCTCAACGGGGTGTGATTGATTTCCGCTTCCGACGCCCGAGGCGTGCGGAGCGAGATCTCGTCGATGATGCTTTGGCAGTATGCCTGCTGATTCGAAGGGTGAATGATCAAAGGCAATTCCTCGTTGCAATCGACCTTCATGATCAGGGAGACATCTTTGCATCGGTAGCGCTAGATCGGTGCGACAGCTATTACAAACGAACCATTTGCTGTCAGGAAGTTGCAAGCTTGCCGCTGGTGCTGGCCGCTAAGGTGAGACCGTTCGGCTTGAATTACGCATGCAGAACTTGCGGCAGCACGCGCCGTCTATTAGCGGCTGCTGGTCCTGGCTTGATCTTGTCCGGACTCCCGGGGATCCGCAAGTTGCGCCATCATCACCTTCTTCCGAGAACTGCCGATTTTGAACAAGCACCGTCGGCGTTACTCGAGCCAACTGTTGTTTTTCAGACACGTGTTTGGGACGCCAGAGACACCGCCCCTGGGGAAACCGAAACGCTCAACGAAATGAGAGTTGGGCTCGTTCGAGCTCTGAAAGAAGCCTTCGGCCATCGGTTCCGAGGCGGCTTAGTTCCAACCCCTCTTGCCTTATCCAGATACCCGATGGAGGTGTCGCCTTACGCGTCCAGACGTAGCTTGTATACCGCAATGAGCAAGAAGAACTTAATTGCGATCTACACGCGAGGTCTCCACGGTTCGACAGCATTCAAGTTGGCTGAGTATCTTGCGGCATCCCAGTGCATTGTTGCGGAGCCACTGAGCAAGGTGCTTCCTCAGCCACTCGTAAGCGGCAGACATTTCCTACCTTTCCAAAATGCCAACGAATGTATCGCGTCTTGTCAGCGCATATTCTCAGACAGCGAGCTGGTGTCCAGCATGAGGCAGGCAAATTATGAGTATTATAAGTCACAGGTCGAACCGTCAGTTCACATGGAGAACCTGTTGGACGCATTATCATGTTCTATGAATAATTGAATGTGATGATATGAATAAGACGGGTAGCCGAGAACACAGGAGTCGGCCGTTCGTGAGGACCGGCATTGGACCGGACATCAGCTGGGGGTGATGCGAAGGAAGACACCCCTCGGCGCACGGCCTTCAGCAACCGCTCATGGTATGGTCTACGTGGTAGTCTCCGATGCAGCTACGAGCCACTAAGTCTGGGTATTTATTACATGTTTTTATGTATGTGGTGAGTTTATAATGCCATTCAGTCTTAATCTTCCTTTCGCAATTTGTTATCCGGTGACCAGGCTCGTTCGGCGCTTACGCCCGAAAGCCCTCGTGACGGAGAACGACCAAGCTGCATACTTCGAGTGGCAGTATGCTGATACCAATCGGCGGATTGCCGATCATATGGGAGGGCTCGACTTTCGTGGAAAGACAGTGCTTGACATCGGCAGCGGCCTGGGTGGAAGGGCCCTTGCATGGCTTGAACGCGGTGCGTTGCGCGTGGTTAACGTCGACATCAACCGGCAAGAATTGCGCGCGGGGCGGGCAATCCTGGACGAGAATTATTCCGGGTGGTCCGACCAGATTGATTTCCTGCACCCGGACGAACTTGGGGACAGTAGCATTGGCGACCTAGCGATCCTGTTCGATTGTTTCGAACACCTCACCGATCCAGCCACTATTCTGAAACGTGTTTATAATTGGTTGCGGCCTGGCAGCCTGGTCTGGATCGGCTCGATGGGGTGGTATAATTATATGGCTAGTCATTGCATGGCTCATATCTCGATTCCTTGGTGCCAGGTGTTATTTTCGGAGACTGCTATCCTCAAGACGATTCGCACGTTGATTCGGAGCCCTGGCTATGTTCCAAATGTTTGGGAGCGCATGGAGGGATTGGGACGATGGGATGGCATCGTCACACTGCGGGACCGTCCTGGGGAGCCTCTGAACATGCTCTCGCTCCGGCGGATCCGCCGCGTACTGAGAGACTCACCCTTTGAATTGGTACAGTTTAGGGTTCTAGGCTTCGGCGGGAAGACCAATCGGCTTGCAGTCCTAGCTTCGCCTCTAGCACAGGTACCGGTCCTTCAGGAAGTGTTCCACTCATATTATACGGCTCTACTCGCCAAGCCCGAGCGTTACACCAGAGTTACGTGATTGGGCGATAAGATGAGCCGTGAGGAGCCTGTTCGGTCACTCCCCAGTGAAGTCAACTCCCCTCAATTTACGTCTGGAACGGTTTGGTAGTGCACTTCTCCTTGGCCTCCGCCTTCGACAGCCGGGTTAGGGCACAAACCAGACAGCCCTACTGTCTATTTGCGGGTTCGGTCCCGAGATCAGTGGGGACCGGACCCCGGGCAGAACCTGAACATCGAAGACTTCCTCGATGCCTGACTGAAATTCGAGCAGGGCGAGCTGGCGACCTGATGTGAGGTCAACCACGGCAACGCCGCTCTTAAGCGACTCACTCTGTGAGGCGATCGGTACTCCCGCCGTGTTTAGGTTCGTCTTGCGGAGCTTCGACAGGCCGACGAAAGCCAGTGATCCGAACATGGCAAGACCGCGGGCGTAGCCCGGTAGCTCGGCCACGGTCTCGACGGCTCCTCGCGCCAGGTCGGCCAAAACTAGCCTCCCTCGGCCCGAGTCAAGGAGCCAGAATCGCCCTTCGTAAATGCGAGGTGAGTGGGGCATCGCCAGTCCCCGGATCGCCGTCTCGTTGCTTTGCACGTCGATGACGCAGCCGCTTGTGGCCTTGTTCGGTCGCCAACCCTCCGCGACATCGGTCTCGGCCAGTGCGGTGACGAGCCGCGGACGGCCTTCGCTCATGGCCAGCCCGTTCAGGTGGCAACGGTCCTCGGCCGCCAGCGCGGTGATGAACTTCGGTCGCCAGCGCGGAACGAAGCTGTGTCGGTCATCGAACGTGCAAAGGCAGGAGAATCGAGTATTGACCACCCAGAGCTCCTCGCCTGACCAGGCCAGTTCGTGGCTCAGGATCTCCCCCGTGAAGCGGGCCGAACGTGCCAGAAAGCACGCGTCATATCGCCCCTTCGGTTCGAGCCTCTCCGAGATTTCGTCGACCCTGGGAAGGAACCAGACCGCTGTCTGCGTCCCGACCGCGATCCGATCGCGCCGAACCGCGATTCCCATGGCCCTCTCAAAGTGATGAAAGGAAAGTTCAAGTCCCTGTGAGCTGGCACCCACGACCACGAGCTCGCCCACGTGGTAGGACGAAATCAGCAACGTGGCTCTCAGTTGGTTCAGTATGGCACCCAGGTTCTGGGAGTATGCACAGCGAAAGTCGCGCCGGGCAGGGGGCTCTGTCACTTCCCCGAAGCTCGCGGACCTCTGGGCAGCCTTTGTTGAATTCTCGGCTTCCATATTCACTCTCTCCTCGTCTTCATCTGCTCCGGTCTCCGAATCCGCAGCCGTCAACCGATAAGCCTCCCTCGATCTAGAGGGTGACCCGGTCCCATTAGCTTTTCACTCTGAACGGCGGCCTAGTGGCTGAATGCCTGCACAGGCCGCCCACGCATAGGAGCAAGATCGGCCGTCGAAAGCAGCGCCACCACGCGCTTGAGCCGTTCCGCCTTATAGTACCCTTCAAACATCGTCTGAAAAAGGAAGCCTCCGATCCCGGGCCATTTGGCGTTATCCGGGAACGGAGGCTTTTCTTGTTTATTGACACCTCTTGTCGGTGTTTACGTCAGACGGTCAAGAGTCTGCCGACCCACCGAGCGACATGAAAGGTCGTTTAATCGGGGTCACCAGAGCCGATTGCCCCCAGGAATTCGAGCGACCGACAGGAGATCCCACGCTGTTGGCAAGAAGGGATTGACCCTTGACCGTTGTTGCTGCGGAACCCGAACTCTGTGTCGGCGCGGTAAGATTCGCCGATGCGACGACTCCTGTTCCATTGCCTGTCTGCAAACTGCCGACCGAGGATGTTACGACAGCAGGTGACCCCGACACGGCGGCCTGGGCCGTCGCCGCAATGCTGGGGCTTCCGCTGGGTGAGAGCACGACATCGACCCAGTAGTTGCTGGCATTCCAGGTGCTGGTGGGGAATGAGCCAGCAGGCCCATAGGTGTAAACACCACCGTTTTTCGGAACGTGCAGCGACCCACTGTTGTATTGCGCGCTGAAATAGTTCTGGTCATCGGCATAATGACCGACGTTGGTATGGTACGATGCCACGTACGTCGTACCAGCCGTAATCGCCACGGGCATGGCGAAATTCACTTGCTGCCAGCCAGAGCTGGTCTCACTCGTGAATGTTGCGCTGGCCAGCAGCTTTCCTGAGCTTGTCCAGAGGTCGGCCACGTGAGTGCCCGTGTTCGACGATCCCTTGAAAAACTTCAAGCCGGTGATTGAACCGCTGACGTCGGAGGTGAACTGGACTCCTACCTCAACAGACCCGGTGTCTGAGTCTGTTGAGGTGCCCGGTTTCGCCGTGCTAGGCCAGATCGAGGTGGTGGAGCTGGCGGAGGATGCAGCCGCCGTGGTGAAAGACCATGAGCACGGTGCGGCCATGGATAGGCCGGACGTGCTCTTGGCACCGCTGATGGTGGCCATATAGGTCGTGTTATTGGCCAGGGCCGAGCTTGGGGTGAAAGTGGCCACGTTGGTCGTTGAGTTGCAGGAGACCGTTCCCGCCATCGTGCTGCCTGACGAACTCGTGAGCGTGAAGCCGATGGTGCTGGGCTGCACCGCCATGTTGAAGGTCGCGGTGAGCGCCGTCGATGCAGTCACGCCTGTGGCGCCGGATGCGGGGGTCTCGCTGCTGACCGCCGGTGGAGTCGCTGGTGGTGTCACCGGTGGGGCAGCGGTGGTGAAGGACCAGGAGAATGGGGCGCTCACAGGGCCAGAGCTACTCTGGGCGGCACTGATGGTGGCCGTGTAGGTTGTGCTATTGGCCAGGGCCGAGGTCGGGGTGAAGGTGGCCACGTTGGTCGACGAGTTGTAGGAGACCGATCCCGGCACCGTGCTGCCCGACGAACTCTTGAGCGTGAAGCTGATGGTGCTGGCCTGCACCGCCTCGTTGAAGGTCGCGGTGGGATCCGTCGACACTGCCGCGCCTGTGGCGCCCGATGCGGGGGTCTCGCTGGTGACCGCCGGTGGTGTCGCCGGTGGGGCAGCGGTGGTGAAGGACCAGGAGAGTGGGGCGCTCACAGGGCCAGAGCTGCTCTGGGCGGCGCTGATGGTGGCCGTGTAGGTTGTGCTATTGGCCAGGGCCGAGGTCGGGGTGAAGGTGGCCACGTTGGTCGACGAGTTGTAGGAGACCGATCCCGGCACTGTGCTGCCTGATGGATTCGTGAGCGTGAAGCTGATAGAGCTGGCCTGCACTGCCTCACTGAAGGTCGCGGTGGGATCCGCCGAAACGGCCACGTTTGTAGCTCCTGAGGTAGGAGTCTCGTTGGTGACCGAAGGTGGAGTCGCTGGTGGAGACGCCGGTGGGGTCGCGGAGCCAGCCTGGTACGCTCCGATGTCGGCAACTGAGGTCCGAGCAGTGCCAGTACCTCCGAAACCCGTGCTAGGTGGTACAAATTGCTCGGTTGGCAAGCCTGGCCAACCTGTCGCAGTCGTCCAGCTCGAAGGAATGGTTCCCGCACTGCCGATTGCACTCGATCCACTGACCAACTGGTAGTTATCAGGCGGACTGACGCCCTGCCCGCTGAGGTTCTCAAAGCCTGCATTATTACTTGTCGGACTCAAAAACGTGCCCGTACCCGAGATGGTGCCAGAGTAACCCGTTCCCATTTCGGCAGATTCACTGGTGAGCCAACCGGGACTCACCCAGTTCGTGGGCGAGAAGTTGACGTTTCCGGTCCCACCGGAGAATTCAAACAGGGACGGATTGTCGCCTGACGTCGCAGCCGCGTTATAGAAGATATTGTTGGCAACGTAGGCAGTCTGCCCCGTGGTATCCAACTCGAACATGCACGTCCGCCAGGCGTCGGACTGGTTGGCCATGGTGACAACAGTGTTGTCATAGAAGTACAAGTTTGGCCGATAGCCTGGGTTCGTACTGTCACCGCCGAAGTGAACGAGAAGGGATGTGTAGTTGGGGCCGGTGTCGTCGAGTATGTTGCCGTAGACGTAGGTGTTTGTGTACGACGGGAGGGACTCCAGGGTAGACGAATCCTCGGCATCGACGAGGTCAAGTATGGCGGAAGCGGGAGTGAAGTAGTTGTCGCGTATCACCGCTCCTGCCGAGCGGTCCTTCAGCTCGGCGCCTGCCGAACCGGAACGAAGTGGTCCGTAGTAATTATACTGGTACGTAATCCCGTTAACCTCGCAGTAGCTGTTGTGTTCGCCATACGAGCCCGGCACACCATTGTTGTAGAAGTAGTTGCCTTCGACCATCACGTTGCTCGTCATCAAAGATGAGCTATCGTTGGTCAGGGCGAACAGCCCCAAGCCAGAGCTGTCGAGGGTACAGTTTTGGATGGTAATGTTGCTTCCACCTGAAATGTCTATAGATGCCGCAAACGAAGAGTACGTTTGGGTCGCGCCGGTGTTATCAGTAAAGTTATAACCGTCGTACGCGTCCTTTATCTCTAAGTTAGAGATATTCATATAACTGGGTGTCGCACTACTCCCGTTCGCATGGGTGATAAGGACGACTGCATTTTCTTGCAGCGGATTGTAGAAATACTGGAACTGGCTACTTGTGGTCGCGTTCTGACCGTCAATGACGGGCTGTTGGCCTTGAGGGCCAGGGACTCCGACGATGTTGATCGGCTGGCTAGCTGTGCCGCTCTCGGAGAGAAGAAGCTTTTCGTGATACCCACCAGATTGCCAGTGAATGTTGACCGTATCACCCGGCTTTAGGCTAGACCAGTTGAACGAGCCGAGAGTGGTGTAGGGCTCGCCCGGCCCGATGTTGTACGTGGAAAGCAAGGTCCGCTCTTCCAGGTTTTGCAGCTCTGGTTTGGCAGCCAATCGGCGGCGTGTGACGGAGTGAGACCTGGTCATGATGGAGTTGCGCTGCTGATTCATAACTGTGTCCTTGTGTTCGAGTCTCGGGGTTCCTGGTATCTGGTTGAGGAGGGAATGATGGAGGAATTCCACTTAAGCCGACTGGGGGACTTCTGGACGTCGCGATCAGCGAAATCCGGCAGGCTCGCGGTTTTTCGATGGCTGGCCGCCTCACAGCGCGCAAGAGCGCAGGCGGGGCCGTTCTGAAAGTCCCGGAATCAAAGCAGCAGTGGTTGGCAGTGGTATGGACGCGTGGTGGTATGTGTGGCTCAAGCAATATGCAGCTGCAAGTCATTCAGCAGTGTGGTGGTGCCGAAAGAAACGTGAGTTCGATCGATGCACTTCACTGCCATGGGCTTGCCCGCTACAAGAAGCCACTCGAATCATTCAGGCTGGGTGACCACCATGAGCGTGGTCATTGGGTTCGTGGTAGGCATGCCTGGAACATCTTACTAGGGGTCGCGTTCCACTTGCTTCATCGCGAATCAATGCATCCTATAATGCTCCTTTCAACATTTGAACCTAAGGATTGCTGTATCACACGGCGAATGTAGCGTCTGAAGGTTTGCAAAACGGACGGAGTCTACGGTCGTGACTGAGAATCTCGTGAAACTTTAATTGGGCCCCGTACTGAACACCACATCGACCCAGTAGTTGCTCTTGTTCCAGGTCTGGTTGGGGAAGCTGCCCGCGCCGCCGTAGGCGTAGACCCCGCCGCTGGCCGGCACATAGAGCTGGCCGCTGTTGTACTGCGAGCTGAAGTAGTTTTGGTCGTCGGCATAGTGACCGACATTGGTATGGTACGACGCGACGTAAGTGGTACCGGCCGCGATCGCCACCGGTGACGAGAAATTCACCTGCTGCCAGCCCGAGGCGGTTTCGTTGGTGAAGGTGGCGGTGGCCAGGAGCGTCCCGGAGGCGGTCCAGAGGTGGCCGATGTGCGTGCCGGTGTTGGCGCTGCTCTTGTAGAAGCGGATGCCGGTAATCTTGCCGGCGACGTTGGCGGTGAACTTGACGCCGACCTCGACCGGAGAGTCGGGGCCGCCGTCCGGGGTACTGGGCGTGGGGGAACTGCTCCAGAGCGACGCGGTGACGGTCGTCGCGGTGACGGCGATGCCCGGCGTGACGCCGGTGATCGAGGCGTTGGCTTTGTCGGTGGCGGTGACCGTCTGGCTGCCTGCGGTGTTCAGGGTCACGCCGGTGAAGGTGTGCACCCCGTTGTCGGCGGCGGTGAAGGTGTAGTCGGCGGGCAATCCCGCCTTACTGTCACTGCTGGT
>JBKQMU010000145.1:0-12558 GCA_052146555.1 Isosphaeraceae bacterium | reverse complement strand
AGCGGCGCACCGGCGTTCAGGCAGATCTGCTCCGGCAGCGAGGGGGGCTGAAATGCCCAGGCCGCGTGAACGTGCCCGCAGCAATACAGGTGCGGGCCGATGCCGGCAAGCCAGGCGCGCACGGCCGTGTCATTGTTCAGGCGCTTGTTGAAGAGTTCGCGCTGATAGAGAACTGGCGCGGCCACAGGGTAATGGCAGGCCACGATCAGGCGGCGGGGACGGCGGTCCGGGTCGCTGGTAATGGCCCTGGCCGCGCGCAACTGCTCCTCCCCCAAGAGCCCGTGCGCTGAGAACCAGGGCCGGGTCGGGTCTAGACCCAGGATCGCCGTTTCCGGATCAAGCTGGCGGAGCCAGGGAAACGTCAGGCTGGGCATGTAGGCGCCGAAGACTCTTTCAAAGCGGCGGGTCCGGTACGATCGCCCTGTCGTGCGATCATGGTTACCCGGAATGATCGACACTCGGTCCGGGTCCGAAAGCAGCGGCGCAAGCACGCGCTTGGCCTCGCGAAACTCCGACGGCAACGCGGTGGTCGTGAGATCGCCGGTGATCAGGATATGGTCGGGTTCCAGCTCCATGACCCGGCTCACGACGGCTCCTAGCCGGTCCATGGGGAAGCGTCGCGCTCGGCCTCTCAGCAGTTCGATCATGCCGAGCACGCGGCTGCTCAAATAGCGGCGAATGTCCCAGGTATAACGCCAAATGTGAATATCGGACAAGTGTATCAATTTCATGTGAAAGCCTCCGGCTGCGTCCTTGATACGAGCTTGCCGAGGATGAACTTGTGACCGACCGCGTGGTCAAAGATCGTCGCCGGCGCGGTCGATCGGCACGAGTACTCGAAGCGCGCCGGGTACGATTTGGACCTCCAGCGGCGTCTCGCCGATCACCTCTCCGTCACCCTGGACCGGCAGGGGCTTGTCGGTGTGCACGGCCACGGCCCGCCGGGCTGACAAGTACTGGATGTTCCGGTCTTGGCGATGGCGGCCGCGGAGAACGCTGTAGCCAACGCTGAGGTAATCCAGCAAGGTCCGGGCGCGCAGGACGCAGACGTCGATCTGGCCGTCGCTTACACAAACGTCCGGGCCCCACCGCAGCTTGGTCGTGCCCAGGCCGCCACAGTTGGCCAGTACCACCTGAAGGGCCCGCGGCCGGCTCCGCTTGCCGTCGGCCGAGATCGAGAACCGGTGCGGCTGAAAGCCAATAAACCGAGCCACTGCCGTCCAGACATATGCCAGGTTGCCAAACCACCGCTTGTGCTCGACTTTCGTGTCGCGAATCATGGCGGCGTCGACACCGATGCCAATCTGGGTGAAATAATGCTTCTCCCCAACCCGCATGGCATCGATCGCCACGGTCCGATTTGGACCATTTAATAGCTCGCACGCCGCGTCCAGAGCTAGCGGCACGTCCAGTTCCCGGGCCAGCACGTTCGCCGTTCCCAGAGGGATGATCGCCAGGTGAGCAGGCGTGCCGATCAAGCCGTTGGCAACTGCCGAAACGGTTCCGTCCCCACCGGCGGCCACTACCGTGTCAAACCCCTGCGCGGCTGCTTCCCGCGCGGTTGCGATAATATCCTCACCCTCCTGGGGCTCGTGAATCCGGATCGTCGTACTCGATCCCGACGCCCTATCGCCCAGCGCCCGCCGCACCTCCTCAGGTGCAGAATTCCCTGATTTTGCGTTCACGATGACAAGCACGCGTGACGCCTCGACCTCCGCTGCCATGACCACATCCTTTAGAACTCGGGCCGTTTCTGATGGCCCTGATTCGGCACGCAATTCCTGTGCCTTCTGGGCGCAAACGCAAAAGTCTTGCGAGGGTAACGACCCTGCCGCTTTGTCCCGTTCGGCACGTTTGCCGCCGGCTGCATTTCGATCCGCCCGAGCATGGCAACAAGGCCGCGGCACGAGCACCGGACATCCTCAACATCCAGCGCGATTGCGGCCTTGCCTTCAAGAAGGGTTTTCCGAAGCATTCCGAGCCACCAGCCCGGGGTGTCGAAACGTGGCCTTGCCCCCATGCCTCAGACAAAGCAGAAGGCTTTTGCCCACGCGTGAAACGATCATTACTCCTCTCTGGTTATCTGATCCGATTCCCGAAGGAGAGAGGTAATAGTAAGACGACTCTCAATTATGCCATCTCCCGCAACGTAAGCCAAGTTTACGCTCCCTGTGAACCGCGAAGCCGTTGCCCGATGGACGCAGGGCCGTTTTATTGTCTCCAGGGGGCGCTGGATGCCGCCCGCTCATCCGGCCTTCGGCCCCGAGGGAGAAGGAGAATTGACACCTTTTCCCCCCCGGAGAAGGTGCCGCGCAGCGGCCGATGAGGGGTGTCCACCGTCAGAATGAGACGGCCCTGCCGATGGACCGGACGCCGTGACTCATTACAATACCACATCCGGTCTTCCATCCGCGGCCGGGTCGAGAGCGTCCCTTCCTTACCAAAGAGAAACGCACCCATGGAACCGACACGCGCTCCAGTCACGGATCAAGCGGCCCGAGCGGCCAATCACCTGGCTGGCCAGACCAGTCCCTACCTGCTCCAGCACGTGTACAACCCGGTCGATTGGTATCCCTGGGGACCCGAGGCTCTCAGCCAAGCCAGGAGCCGGGACGTGCCGATCTTCCTGTCGATTGGATACTCGGCCTGTCACTGGTGCCACGTGATGGAGCGGGAATGCTTCGAAGATCGTGACATTGCGCGGCTCATGAACGAGCATTTCGTGAACATCAAGGTCGACCGGGAAGAGCGCCCCGATCTCGACCAGATTTACATGAACGCGGTCCAGGCGATGACGGGCCACGGCGGCTGGCCGATGTCCGTCTTCCTGACGCCCGGTTTGGAGCCGTTTTTCGGAGGAACTTATTTTCCGCCCGTCGATTCCCGCGGCATGGCGGGCTTTCCGCGCGTGCTTTCCAGCGTGCACCGGGCCTGGCAAGAGCGGCGGGATGAGATCACAGGCTCGGCCGCCCTCATGACCCAGCGGCTGCGAGAGACGAACGAGCTCTCCGGAGTCAAGGACGAGCTTCCCGCGATCGGCCATCTCGACGAGGCAGCCAAGGTGCTCCTCCGCAGCTTCGATCCTCTCCACGGAGGCTTCGGCAAGGCTCCTAAGTTCCCTCATACCATGGATTTGAAGGTGCTGCTTCGGCGTTACGCGAGAACCGGCGACGAGCAGGCTTTTCACGCCGTCGCGCACACACTCGAGAAGATGGCCCGAGGAGGCATTTACGACCATCTGGGCGGCGGGTTTGCTCGTTATTCGACCGATGATCGCTGGCTGGTTCCTCACTTCGAGAAGATGCTCTACGACAACGCGCTACTGGCCGGTGTCTATCTCGAGGCGTTCCAGGTGACCTCCGATCCACGCTTTGCGCGGGTCGCGCGGGAGACGCTCGACTACCTGCTGGGCCGGATGACCGGCGATGAGGGGGCCTTCTTCTCGACCGAGGACGCCGACAGCGAGGGCCACGAGGGCAAGTATTACGTCTGGTCGCAAGCCGAGATCCACACGATCCTGGGAGCCGATCGGGGTAAGACATTCTGCTATGTTTACGATGTTTCCGAAAATGGCAACTGGGAAGGTCAGAACATTTTGAACTTACCGCGGCCACTGGACCAGGCGGCCCGACTGCTTGCACGCAACCCGACCGAGCTTGACGCCGAGCTGGCCGAGGATCGCCGCAAGCTGCTCTCCGCCAGGGAGCTCCGAATCCCTCCGGGCAAGGACACCAAGGTCCTGGTCTCCTGGAATGGCCTGGCGATCGCGGCTTTGGCCGCGGCCGGCCGCGTCCTTCAAGATCCTCGCTATTTGGACGCCGCATCCCGCGCGTCGCGTTTCATCCTTGAGCGAATGCGCGGCGAGGGTGGCCGGTTGCTGCATACATACAAGGATGGTCAGGCCAGGCTAAACGCCTACCTCGACGACTATGCCAATCTCGCCGATGGTCTGACCCGGCTCTTCGAGGCAACTGGCGAGGCCCGCTGGATCGATGCGGCCCTCGAGCTTTGCCAACTGATGATCACGGAATTCGCCGACTCGGAGCGGGGAGGATTCTACTACACGGGCAAGAGCCATGAGTCCTTGATTACGCGACCCAAAGATGTCTTCGACAACGCCACGCCCTCGGGCAATGCGATGGCCGCGACCGCGCTCTCGCGTCTGGCTGCGCTGTCGGGCAGGACCGATCTGAAGGAAGCGGCCGAGGGAGCCGTCCGGGCCGCCGGTGCCGTCGTCGAGAAAGCCCCAACGGCCGCCGGCCAGAGCTTGATCGCGCTGGATTTCCTGCTTTCCTCCACGCAGGAGATCGCGGTCGTCTCGGGGGCGGATTCCCGAGAGTTCGACCAGGCGCTGGATGCGATCTTCGGACAATTCTTCCTTCCCCACGCCGTGATCGCACCGGCGTCAGCAGCACAAGCGAAGGAACTGGCCGACCGTCTCCCCGTCCTCAAAGACCGCGGCCCGCGCGACGGCCGTCTGACGCTCTACGTCTGTGAAGGCCAGACGTGCCAGGCGCCGGCCGTCGGCGTGGCGGAGGGCATCGCCGCAGTGAAAGCACTGCAAAGAGGGTTTGACCATCCCACCCCTCCGGCGTCGACGTCCTGAAGCAGTGCCCGTCCCTTTCCGCCGCTTGCCAGCTTTGCGAAGCATTGACTAGACTTGCGAATACGTGACGAATCGAAGCGGTCGGCCAGGGCCGATGGAGGGGAGTCTGGCCGGGCGCTCGGGCGATGAAAACGAGGGGATTGCCGATGCCGAGACGGAGCTTCATTGCGATAGCCATGATCGGGTCCTTGTGCCTCTGCTGGCAGGCGACGCAAGGCGCCAAGCCCAAGGACGAGATGTTTGAGCTCTACGGGCTGTTCGTCGATGCGGTCGAGAAGGTCGAGGCCAACTACGTGCGGCCCGTCTCGCGCAGAGAGCTGCTGGAAAATGCGCTCGAGGGAATGCTCCAGAGCCTCGACCAGCATTCCTCCTTCATCAACACAAACGAGTGGAAGCAGTTCCGCAAGCAGATCGAGGGCAAGTTTGGCGGCATCGGCATCCAGGTCGGGATCGATCAAGACACTGGGCGGTTGAGGGTCATCGCTCCCATGGTGGGAACACCGGCGTACGAGTCAGGTGTGCTGGCCGGCGATCAGATCGTCGAGATCGACGGACACTCCACCGAGGGAATGAGCCCCGACAAAGCCGTCGATGTCCTCACCGGGCGCCCGGGCACCGAGGTCTCGCTGAGCGTCCTGCACGAAGGGGGCGAACAGCCCGAAACGGTGAAGATCACCCGGGCCATCATCGAGGTGCCCAGCGTTTCCGGCGACCACCGCGGCCCGAACGATCAGTGGGATTACATGATCGACAAGGACAAGAAGATCGCCTACATCCGGCTTTCAACCTTCATCCAGAACACGGCCGATGAGTTGCGCAAGGCGCTGGTGCAGCTCAAGGATGAGGGAGTCAGGGGCTTGATTCTGGACCTGCGCGATGATCCCGGTGGCTTGCTCAGCACGGCAGTCGAGATTGCCGACCTGTTCCTCGAGCGGGGCAAGATCGTCAGCACCGAGGGCCGGAACACGATTCCCAAGGAGTTTCTGGCCCAGAAAGACAGCCCCTTCGAAGAGCTGCCGCTGGTCGTCCTGATCAACCAGAACTCGGCCTCAGCCTCGGAGATCGTCTCGGCCGCGCTGCAGGACAACAAGCGGGCGACGATCATCGGCCAGCGCTCTTATGGCAAGGGCTCGGTGCAAAATATTCTCGAGCTGGAAGACGGCAATAGCGTGCTGAAGCTGACGGTGGCCAGCTATCATCGGCCCAACGGCGATAACATTCACCGTTTTCGCGACGCCAAGACCACCGACAAGTGGGGCGTTTCACCCAGTCCCGGCATGGAAGTGAAACTCACTCCCAGCGAGTATCGGAACTGGTTCCTGGGCCGCCGCGACCGCGACCGCGACTCGGCCCGGGGCCATCGCAAGACCACCGAGCCCAAGCACGAAGGCGATAAGACGCAGGGGAAAGACAAAGACAAGGACAAGCCGCAGGCCAAGGACATGGACAAGCCGCAGGCCAAGGACATGGACAAGCCGCAAGCCAAGGAGGCCGAGAAGCCTGCGTCCCCGCCCGCGGAGGATCAGAAAAACAAAGAGAGTGACAAGCCCCAGCTCAAGCTCCATTCCCACCAGGAGTCCGGTCCGTTCGTCGACAAGGTGCTCGACAAGGCGCTTGAAGTCCTCAGGGCCAAGCTGGCGGAGGAACCCAAGGCCAAGGCGGCGTAAGACCGGAGGGTCGCACCGGCAAGCGACAATTCCATCTTGCCGGCTTGTCGCGCTCGAGGACGACACGATTGGAAGCCCGTCCCACGCTCGTGTTCCTGGCCCTCGAGACCACCTGCGACGAGACCGGCGCAGCGGTGCTCGAGGGCCCCAGACCGCCGGCAAGGGGCGTTCCCCGGGTCCTCTCGAGCGTCGTCGCCTCGCAGGTCGGTCTGCACGAGCGGTTCGGAGGCGTGGTTCCCGAGATCGCCTCGCGAGCCCACGTGCGGCAGATCGTGCCGATGATCGACGAGGCTCTCCGCCGCGCGCAAGTCAATCTCGGCGATCTGGGCATGATCGCCGTCGCGACCCGGCCGGGACTGGTCGGGGCCCTGGTCGTCGGACTGACGACCGCCAAGACCCTCGCCCTTGCGCTCGATCTTCCCCTGGTCGCGGTCGACCACCTTGAGGGTCATCTCTACGCCTGCCAGCTCGCGTTCCCCGACCGCGAGGTTTACCCCTGCGTGGGACTGGTCGTCTCCGGCGGCCACACCAGCCTTTACGCCTGCGGGGGACCGCTGCGATTCGAATTCTTGGGCGGGACGACCGACGACGCGGCCGGCGAGGCGTTTGACAAGGTCGCCAGCCTGCTGGGCCTAGGCTATCCGGGGGGGCCGGAAATCGAGCGTGCTGCGCGGGGCGGAGATCCACGCGCGTTTGCCTTTCCCCGCTCATTCCTGCATGACGACCGCCTCATCTTCAGCTTCTCAGGGCTGAAGACGGCTGTGCTCTACGCGCTTCGCGGTCCCAACGAGAGCTTCGGTGCGGTGCAGCCCTCACCGCGGATGATCGCCGACCTGGCGGCCAGCTTTCAGGAAGCGGTCGTCGACGTGCTGGTCGCCAAGACGCGCCAAGCGCTTCTGCGTACGGAACTCAAGCGGCTGGGGGTGGGCGGAGGCGTGGCCGCGAACACGCGCTTTCGCGAGCGAATCGCCGGCCTGGCCAGTGACTGCGGCGCCGAGCTCTTCATTCCGCCGCTTTCGCTCTGCACCGACAACGCCGCCATGGCGGGCATCGCGCTTGAGAAGCTGGCCGTCGGCGATGTCGCGGCGCTCGACATCGACGTCACCGCCGGCCTGGTCCGCCCGGGGCGCTCAAGCGGTCAGGGCGAAATTTTCTCCGTCCGCCCTGACCCTTGATGGGGCTTCTCCGCGAGAGCCGGCTCACTTCGCCGATTTGAAGCTCCGGGCTCGTTCGACCAGACTCTTGTCTTTGCTGGTTGCGATCACGCGGTCCAGAAGCTTGTCGGCCTCGACTTTATTGGAGTTTCGGATTTGGTCGTGATGGAGCAAATCGACGATGGTGGCGCAGGTCTGACTGGCCAGCTTCGGCTCGCCCAGTGATTCGGCGGCGAACTTGACGGCGGCCAGCGAGTGGACCTCGCGAGCGCTCTCCAGCAAGAGCCGTTTGTCCTCGTCGCGCTTGGCCTCCTTGAACCCTCTCTTGAGCAGGGCAAGCTGCGCGTCGGCCGACGGGCCGCCCGGCAGCACGGCCACCCGCGCCAGTGCCCGGACCGCGCGCGATTTCAGCTCACCGTCGGAGACGTTTGCCGCCAGTTTTGCCAGTTCCTCGGCCGCGGTCGGATCAGGCCAATTGAAAAGCGCCTGCCGGCCCGCGTCGCGGCGTGTCGCGTCGGAGCTGGCCGCGGCCTGACGCACCAAGTCCAGGGCCTTCGGGCCACCAATCCGCCCCAAGACTGCCAGAAGAGCGATCTGATCGGCTGCAGACGCTCCGCGGTAAACGGCCAGGACCGGTTCGGCCTGATTCGTTTGGTCAGCGGCCCGCGCGCAGACCTCAGCGATGGCCCGGCTGGCCTCGTCGCGCTCCCCGGATTCGCGGATTTTCAGATATCCGCGAAGCATACCCGGAACGTCCTTGGCAGCGGCCACGAGACACAACGCCGCGATGGCACGCCGCCGAATGTTGCCGTCGCCTTTGGCCAGTTCTTCCAGCAGGGCGGGAACCGCGGAGGAGGCGCGACGATGCTCGAGAATCTCGATATACTGGCATCGCCGCTTGGGATCGTCGGTCTTCTTCATCACATCCACGATCGCCGCGTCGACGCCCTCGGCGAAGATGGTCTCCAGGCTCTTCTGCGCGATACTGGCAAGTGCGCCCCCGACCGTGATGGCCTGGACCAGCACGGGCACGCTCGAGCGATCACCGATTCCGCCCAGGGCCTCGATCGCGGCCGTCTTGACGGCCGGATCAGAGCTTCCAGCAGCCTGGGCCACCGCCTCCAGGGCCGTGCGATCACGCCGGGCCCCCAGAGCGTGCAGCAAGGCGGCCTGGGCCGCGGGAGGGAGGCCCGGCAGGCCATCGGCCAGTTGCTTGACGCTTTTGCTTTCGACGTTGGCGACGTAGCCGATGGCGATGTTATCACAAGCGGCATCGCCATGCGCAAGCACATCGAGTATCGCCTCGCCGGCATCGTCGCCGGAGGTCCTCAGCAAGCCCACGAGTCCGGCGAGCCGTGCCGGTTCCTTGGGTTTATAGAGGAGCCTGGCGATGGCCCTGGCTCCGGCCACGTCTCCCTCGGCCAGCAGCTTTTCGCCGCACCGTGCCAGGGCATCGCCGATTTCCAGGCGGACCTGACCGCTGGAACGGAGCAGGGCCGCCTTCAAGGCTTCGACGGCCCCCGGTGATGCAATCTTCGCCAGGGCTCGCGCCACGACCCCAGCGAGCTCGCCATCACTGGCGGCAAGCTCCTCCGACAGAATTTCGGTGCTTTCGGCATCGCCGCGAAAGCCCAGGGCATTGACCAGCTCGATCATGAGCCGGGAGTCATTCGTCATTCGCAGGGCGTCTCTGAGCTTCTCTCCGGCCGCCGGCGCGGGGTTATTGGCCAGGGCCCGAATGGCCGCGCTTTGCACGAGCGGCTCCTTGTCGGCAAAGAGCGCCGCGATGGCGTCGACGCATTCGCCACGGCCGATCCGCTCGAGCTGCTTGAGTAACCAGATCCGGGCTCGAGGCGTCGCCGCCGGGCTCGCCAGCTTGGCCGCCATGAGTGCGCAGACCTCGCTGCGCCGCCGTTCCTGACCTGGTGCGCCGAGCTGGTTGCAAAGCTCTTGCCAGCGCTGCTGCGGCTTTTCGAACCCTTGCTCCGCACCCATGCCGGGCAAGAGCTCCTCCAGCGTCTGCTTCAGGTTCACGTTCTGAGCGGCTGCGCTGGAGCAAAACACCGCCAGGGCGCCTACTGCCGCAAGGCCGACGGCCGCCAGCTTCTTCCATCGAAAACGCATCATCAAAGAGCTCCTTGAATATGCAAAGTCAAAGGCAGGCTGAGGGAACTTTGGGGGCAAGAGTCAGAGTAACCAGGGCTCGCGGCGGGGCCGGTCGAGCCAGCGGTTGGCCTCGGGATCGCCCAGGATCTGTTCGGCGACGGGGTCCCATTTGATCGGCCGCTTCAGCCAGTAGGCGATGTTACCCAGGTGGCAGACGGTGGTGGCCCGGTGCGCGACCTCGATATTGCGGAAGGGCAACTCTCGAGTCCGTACGCAGTGCAGGAAATCACCGAAGATGCCCCCTTCGCCCTTGTAGCTTTCCATGTCCACGCGCGCCGTGGTGGTACGTTGCTTGCCCGGCAGCTCGCCTTCGGTTCCCTTGTAGGTGATATCGCCGGAGCCGCCGTGATACATGCGCAAGCCGTTTGCGAACCGGTAGGAGAGGAGTTTATGGTCCTTGCCGTCGGGCGGGATGACCTCGACCGGGCCCGTCTTGTGCACCCCGACGGCGAACATGGCTGCGCCGAAGCGGTGGGCGCCCCAGTCGGTCATGCCACCCCCCGAGTAGTCGCGGTAGGGCCGGTATCCGCCGCTGATCAGGCTATCATGGAACGGCCGCCAGGGCGCTGGTCCCAGCCACATATCCCAGTCGACCCCCGGAGGAACGGACTGCGGCTCGAGATAGCAGTCGCCCGAGGCGCCCCAGCAATCGCAGAAGACTTCCTTGATCTCTCCCAGCGCGCCGCCGCGGACCAGCCGCGGCCAGTCGCCGTAGTCGCCCAGCACCCGCTGGCTTCCTCCGGAGAAGACCCGGCCATGGCGGCTGACAGCATCGGCCATCGCCCGGCCCTCGTTGATGGTCAGGCACTCGGGCTTCTCGCAATAGATGTCCTTGCCGGCCATGCACGCCGCGATCGTGATCAGAGCGTGCCAGTGGTCGGGCGTGGCGATTACGACCGCGTCGATGTCGCCTCGCGCTAAGACCTCGCAAAAGTCGTTGTAATCCTTGCAGTCTTGGTTCTCGTAGTGATCGCAGACGATTCGCCGGGCCTGCTCGCGATGAGAGGTCACCGGATCGCAGACGGCGACCATCTGAACCTGGCGAAATCCCAAGAAGCCCTGCATATCGCCGATGCCCTGCCCGCCGCAACCGATCGTGGCCATCACGATCCGGTCGCTGGCGGGAACCCGTCCGCCTGCGCCCAAGGCAGATGACGTAATCACGTAGGGCATGGCGATCGCCGATCCCGCCATCCCGAGGAACCGCCGA
Source organism: Isosphaeraceae bacterium (assembly GCA_052146555.1). Classification (GTDB taxonomy): domain Bacteria; phylum Planctomycetota; class Planctomycetia; order Isosphaerales; family Isosphaeraceae; genus Aquisphaera. The sequence continues at coordinate 1,755 of JBKQMU010000145.1, read as the reverse complement.
CGGTTGATCTCTGCTTTCTGCATCAGAGGTCTCCTCCTGGAATGATTGAGAGTCAGGGCGCTGGCTCGATGGACGGCCCTACAACTGCCCGGCCGGCAGGGCATGATTGTAACCGAAAAGGCGACCGGTTCCGCGATATCACGCTGCCGTGCGACTGCCGCCGGCTGGATTCCTATCTCCGTGGAAGGTTCAAAGGAGCAGGACCTCTGGCATCGCCTCCGGGTCTGCGTCCCCTTCGCCAGAATCTTTCCCAATTGCGATTGATACCCAGCCCATTGCGATTGATTCCCGGCCGGCAAGCAACTATATTCGTCTTAGCGTATGAAGCAAAAAACGCCGCCATCTACTGATCTGAACGTTTCGACGCGGTTGCTCAAGGCATTCGCCGATCCGGTACGGCTTCGTTTGCTCAATCTCCTCAGCGGAGAGAAAGAAGAAATTTGCGTCTGTCACCTTGGCGAGGCCTTGTCATTGCCCCAGCCGACGGTCTCGCGCCATCTGGCCTGTCTTCGACGGAACGGCCTGGTGATCGGGCGTAAGCAAGGGCTCTGGGTTTACTATCGCCTCGCCAGACCCAAGAGCGGGCTGCAGAGCATCTTGCTCGGTTGCCTCGGTACCTGTCTGGGCGATCCGGAGGTCTCCCGCCAGGACCAGGAGCGACTGACCCGGAAGATCGCCTGCTGCGGTGAAGGGGAATAGTCCCTCCGTTTTTTTGCCCGAGTATATTCGTCTCAACGGATGTAATGGATCGAGGTGAACGATGTCCGAGACCCTTGCCGCCTGTCCCTCAAAACCCTCCGGTCGGCTCGCCTTCCTCGACCGCTACCTGACACTCTGGATCTTCCTGGCGATGGTTCTGGGCGTCCTGCTGGGCAACGTCGCTCCCAGCATCGTGCGGAGCATCACGCACCTGTCGGTCGGCACGACTTCGATCCCGATTGCTCTCGGGTTGATCCTGATGATGTACCCGCCGCTGGCGAAGGTCCGATACGAGGAGTTGCCCCGGGTCTTCCGCAACACGAAGATTCTCGGCATCTCGCTGGTGCTCAACTGGGTGATCGGTCCTCTCCTGATGTTCGGGCTTGCCCTGGCGTTCCTCTCCGACAAGCCCGAGTACGCCATCGGGCTGATCCTGATCGGGCTGGCACGGTGCATCGCGATGGTCATCGTCTGGAATGACCTGGCACGAGGCGATACCGAGTATGCGGCGGGGCTGGTCGCCTTTAATTCGATGTTCCAGGTGTTCTTCTACTCGGTCTACGCCTACGTCTTCGTGAAGATCATTCCGCCCTGGATCGGTCACGACTTCGGAGCCGTGGACCTGTCGAGGATCACGATCACCGCCATCGCCCAGAGCGTCTTCATCTACCTGGGCATCCCCTTCTTTGCCGGCATGATCACCCGGTTTGTCCTACTGCGGGTCAAGGGGAGGGACTGGTACGAGAAGACCTTCATCCCGGCGATCAGCCCGATCACGCTCATTGCCCTTCTGTTCACGATCGTGGTCATGTTCTCGCTCCAGGGGGAGAACATCGTCCGCATTCCGCTCGACGTACTGCGGATCGCCGTGCCGCTGCTGATCTATTTCGTGGCGATGTTCCTTGTATCGTTCTGGATCGGGAAGCGGTTGGGTGCGGACTACCCCAAGACCACCACACTGTCGTTCACGGCGGCGAGCAACAACTTCGAGTTGGCGATCGCCGTGGCGGTGGCGGTCTTCGGGATCAATTCGGGTGCCGCCTTTGCCGCCGTGAT
>JBKQMU010000144.1:0-12111 GCA_052146555.1 Isosphaeraceae bacterium | reverse complement strand
ACCACAATTCACACCGCGCTCATCCCTACCGTTGGACCTACACGGGGGAACCGCTGGTCCGGGGAACCCCTTTTGCCGAGACCCGTCGCAAGCAACAACGCGGGAGAGCCTGGTTTGGTCGCAAGTCGCAGCGGTTTGAACGACTCCTCTATCCACCACGGCCCTATATACGACGCCAGGCGGCTGTGGCCGGGAACTTATGAAACAGACATCTAGTCGTCATCGGCTTGGGCCGAACACCATCGCGGTCGAGTTAAAGCGCCGAGCGCCGGGGTCCAAAGAGGGGGGCGGTCGGCTCATCGGCAATGCCGGGCACGGCCAGCCATGCGCCGAACCGCTCGACCGCTTCTAAATTTCTCTCAGAGATCTAACGTGATTTCCTTGACAAGGGATTCCCGTCGTTGCTTCGAGGCGCATCTCCCTCGAGAAATATTGATGACGCGTGCCGAGGAGAGCCAGGCGGCGGACAAGCGATCAAGAGACGCCGATCTCGACGATCTTGAGCTTCAGTTTGCCGCGGGGAATCGGTACCTCGACCTCGTCGCCGACTTTCTTGCCGACGAGTCCCTGGCCGATCGGGCTGGTGAGTAAGATCTTGTTCTGGTCGTAGTCTTCGTCACCGGGACCGACCAGGATGAAATCTTCTTCCTCGTTGAGGTCGAGATCGAGGACCCGGACCTTGGAGCCGAAGACGACCCGGTCGTTGGGCATCGTCGTCTTGTCGACGATGAACGCTCGGCTGAGCTTATTCTGCAGGTCGTTGATCTTGGCCTGGAGCATCCCCTGTGCTTCGACGGCCGCGTCGAACTCGGCATTCTCGGAAAGGTCGCCGTAGCCCCGGGCCTGGGCAATCTGCTCGGCGATGCGGGGCATCTCATCGTGCTTCATCGAGTCAAGCTGGGCCTTCAGCTTCTCATAGCCTTCTTTCGACATCGGTATTCGGTCACTGGACATCCAGACCTGCTCCTTACCCAACTCAGAGTCCTCTCATGCACCAGGAAACGGCAGCGACGGGCGAGCGATAGCGGGGAACCCGCGCACCAGAGCGACTTGGAGCGCTGCCGCCGGACTCACCTGAAATAACCAGGGCTCTCCTGGGGTTTTCCGCGATCTTCCGGCATACCGGTCATCCGCGGTGCATGACTGAACGTTCGCGGGAAATGAAGAAAACGAGGCACTCCATCTGCCACAACCGGGTCCCATCGCGGGAGGGGACGACGGAACGAAGAAAAAAACGCGACTTCGGGAGCCCCGAGGTCGCGCCTGATCCTGACTTTTGATTGGTCAAGCCTAGTCTTCCCGAATTCTCAACGCAAGCCCAACCCGGCGGAACCGAGCGGTCGAATGCATAGATGCGGAGGTGGTTAAGGAGCGTCTGCTGATCCGCCCTGTTGCGGCATCATCGCGCTTGGGGCATGCTCTCGACCCGAGTTGACAACCGAAAGACGCGCCCTGAGGCCTGGCTTTTCGTGCCATTGCCGGGTCCTTGTCCTAGACCAGGAGCACTACTATTGTCTTTGCTTATACTTCTACGGCGAAATTCTTGCTTGAAGTGGGACTTTTGGGGACATCGTTCTGTCCTTGGTCGAGCTCAGAAGCCGGGTGATTCCGCTCGGCGCGCAAATCGCCCCTCGACCCGCTATCCTGCGAGCGCGCACCCGGCGACCGCCTCTCTAGTCATTTTACGACATAGCGTGAAGTTTGATCAGAACCACTGATGTCGACTGGTTGGCGGCGACCCACCTCAAGAAACGGCTCGCAACACGTGCCTTCAAACCGTGAGGACCGCCCCGGAATTACTCGTGGCGGAGCGCTTCGATCGGGTCCATGAGCGCGGCCCGCCGCGCTGGGTAGAGGCCAAAGAGGATGCCGATGGCGACCGAGATGCTGAACGCCAGGATGACCGAGCTGGGGGTCACGAAGGCTTTCTGATCGGGAATGAACGCAACGATGATCTGCGGGATGGCGATACCCAGCGTCACCCCGAGGATGCCGCCGACCCCGGAAAGCACGACCGTCTCGATCAAGAATTGCTGGGTGATGTCTTTGCGCTTGGCGCCAAGCGCCCGGCGAATGCCGATCTCGCGGGTGCGCTCGGTCACGGTGGCCAGCATGATGTTCATGATGCCGATGCCGCCGACTAGGAGCGAGATGGCGGCGATGGTGCCCAGGATGATGCTGAACTGGCGGGCCGTCTGCTGCGCGGCCAAGAGCAGATCATACGGGACGGTCATCTCGACGTCCTTGCGGGGATGCCAGGGCTCGTATGCGGCTTTGATGATCGGGACCGACGGCCGGACCATGTCGATCGAGCCGACCTGTAGCGTGATCTGCGAAAGCTGCGTTTCCTCGGCCTCCATCGAGCCGGAGCGGCTGTTGATGATCCGTTCGCCGAATCGGACCCTGCAGGTATTCAGCGGAATGTACACGTCTTTGTTGAAGTCCTGAGCGGCCAGACTGGTGCCGATGCCCGCGGAGCTTTGCCGCTCCTTGGTGACGCCCACGACGGTGTAGTAGTCCGAGCCGAGCTTGACGGCCCGGCCTTTGGGATCTTCATAAGGGAAAAGCGTCTTCGCGGTGGTCGCCGCGAGGACGCAGAAATTCTGGTATTTCTCGTTGTCAGCCGGGGTCAGGAACCGGCCGCGTTCCATCTCCAGCATGTTGAACTCGGCGTAGTCCTGCGTGGTGCCCACGACGCGGCCGTCGAGGAAGTACTGGTAGCGTCTGATTTGCTTGCGGATCTCGCGGATCGGCAGCACCTTGGTGATCGTCGGAACGGTCTCCATGATCCGCTCGTAATCGGCGTACTTCAGTCCATAGTTGAGGATGCGCGAGGGGCGTCCGCCGGTGGCCTGGGCCTCGTCGCTCGGTTTGACCGAGCGGATGATGATATTCGTCGCGCCCAACGCCTTGATGCGTTCCTGGGCGTCGCGGCTGGAACCCTCGGCGATGGCCAGCATCGAGATCACCGCGGCCACGCCGAAGACGATGCCCAGCACCGTAAGGCCGGAGCGAAGCTTGTGCAAAAGCAGGCTCTTCATGCCTAGCTTGAGCGCGCGCCAGATGCGTTCCATGGAGACCCGCTTCCTCTCTGACCTTCAACAAACGCCAAGGACCATGGTGAAGCTGCAGGGTGGCATTGGGCAGAATGCCCCAGAGTTGCCCGCTGTGACACTTGTCCCGTCTCTTCTGTGGTGTCGCGTTCGCTCCACCACAGCCACCCGAACGCCACAACCACCCGGCCAGGCCATGTTCAAGGCTCGTTCAGTCCCGTGATGAGTATCTCATCGGCGACTTCGATGGCTTTGGACCGTTCCTTGAGTATCTGCCGGCCCGGCCGATCCTCGACGATCACGCCGTCCTGCATCCGGATCACTCGCTTGGCGTGGTCGGCGATATCCTGTTCGTGCGTGACCATGATGATGGTCTTGCCGCCATCGTTGAGCTTGCCCAGCATTTCCATAATTTCATAACTGGTGGCCGTGTCCAGGTTACCGGTGGCTTCGTCGGCAAGGATGATGTAGGGGTCGTTGACCAGAGAGCGGGCGATGGCCACGCGCTGCTGCTGCCCCCCGGAGAGCTGGGTCGGCCGGTGGTCGATTCGATCGCCCAGGCCGACCAGGGTGGCGAGCTGGACCGACCGCTCGTGCGCCTCGTCGCTAATTTCACCGCTTCCCTGGTACGTCAGCGGAAGCTGGATATTCTCGAGCACGGTGTACTGCGCGATCAGGTTGTACGACTGGAAGATGAAGCCGAGGTAGCGGCTGCGGACCTCGGAAAGTTCGTCATCATCGAGCCTCGATACGTCGCGTCCGCCCAGGAGGTACTGGCCGCTGGTAGGGCGGTCGAGACAGCCCAGGAGGTTCAGCATGGTGCTCTTGCCGGAACCCGAAGCGCCCATGATGGCGATATACTCGCCGGGGAAGATATCGACGGAGACGCCCCGCAGGGCGTGCACCGTGACGGTCTGAACTTGGCCGCGGTGGCCCATAAGACCGCCGTCGCTCCCCTTGGAGTGCCCCATGACGTAAGTTTTCTTGACGTCGACCAAGCTGACGATGGGGCGGCCCGAGGAACCATTATTCAAGCTGAAATCCACGATTAGTTTCCTCCACCACCACCACCGCCGGGAGGACCGCCGAAGCCACCACCGCCGGGAGGGCCGCCAGACCCACCGCCGCCCTGTTGCATGCGCTCGCGCATCTGGCGCATCTGTTCGATCTCATCATCGGTGAAGCCAGCCTTCCTGAGAATCTCGATGCGTTCCTCGGGGCTGGCAGTCTTCATCCGGGCTCGATCTTCGGGCGGTATCTTCTGGAACTTGGCTCCGAAAGCGGCGAAGGCGCCGCCGCCTGCACCCTTGCTGCGGGCCTTGCTTTTGGCCTTGCCCGGCTCGCCCCCTTTGGCCGCTTCCGGACCTCCCTTGGCCGCGGAGCCGCCGGCTGGCCCTTCGGCCCCCTTGGCCTTGCCGAAGCCAGACCAGTCTTTCTTGGCGGCGCCCCTGCTATTGACTCCAAAGAGCTCGCGTTTTTCTTCCTCGCTGATCAGGGCGACCGGGTTCAGCGCGACGATCGATCCGGCGGTAAGGCCCTTGGTCACCTCGACGAACTTGTCGTTATTCTCGCCCAGCTCGACCTCCCGGCGTTCGTAACCGGTGGGCGTTCGAACCGCGAGATGGTCCTTGCCGCCGTACTCGAGGACGGCTTCCATGGGCACGCTCAGGACGTTGTCCTTGCGACTGACCAGGATGGTCACCTCAGCGTTCATGCCCGGGCGGAGGCCCGGCAGCGGATTGTCGATCCGCACCTTGGTGGTGTAGACCTTGATGTCCGAGCTGAAGAAGCTGGTCGGATCGGGCAAGGGCGCGACGTCCGTGACGGTGCCGCTCAGCTCCTTCTCCGAAAAGGCATCGACGCGGATCTTCGCCCGCATGCCTCTCTCGATCTTGTCGATCTTGGACTCGTGGACCTTCGTGTTGACCTGCATTCGGCCGATATCCGGCAGGCTGAAAATCTTCTGCCGCTCGCGAACGGTCGCGCCTTCCTCGATCTGGGGCTGGTTGTTGCCGAACGATTTCATCGGGTCGTTGGCGTAGACGACGATGCCGTCGCCCGGCGCGAACAGCTTGCAATTCTCGATCTGCTTGACCAGCTTGGCTTCCTTGGTCTTCTCGAGCTGGAATGTCTGCTCTTTGGCGAGTTCGTCGGACTTGGCCTTCTCGACGTCGCTGCGCAGCTCTTTGATGGTCTTTGCCTTGGTGTAATTTTCCAGCACGTTGAGCTTGCTCTCGGCCTGCTCCAGCGCAAAATTGGCCTTCTGGTAATTGAGCTCTTCGGAAACTTTCGACGCCTTGGAAACGTAACCCTTCTCGTACATCCGGATGGCCCAGTTGAGGCGGTCGTCGGCGCGGCTCAAGTCTGCCTTGGCCAGAGTGATCTCGCCTAAGCTGGTGGCCAAGTCTTGCTTGTAAAGGCCCTCCTCGTATTCTCGGACGGCGATCTCGGCGACCTCGCGGGTAAGCTTGGCGTTCTGGTACGACGCCTCGGCGGATTGAGTGGCGATCTGCTGGTTGGTGAGCTGATCTTTCAGAGACGCCGAATCGAGCTCGCAGACCAGGTCGCCTTTCTTGACCGGCGTTCCTTCGGTAACGATCGAGATGATCGTGGTGGACCCCTCGACCAAGCAGAGGACGTCCTGGTTCTTGGAGCTTTCCAGGGAACCCTTATCAGTCACCGTGATCGGCAAGGCGCCGTTTTTGACGACGAAGGGAACGATACCCAGCTCGGGGCCTTTCCACAGGCTGCGAATCGGCTTGCTAAGGCCCGGGACGCTCACGACAGCGATACCGCCCAGGGCCATGAACGACGCCAGCATCGCCGCAAATGCCTTACCGGGTGACGGCCTTCGCTGTCTTGGCCGCTCCAGTGGCGGCAAATTTTGACTTGCTGGTCCCGGAACCGAGGGCGGGGCCCCGGTACTCTGAAGGGAAAAGTTCACTGAAGGCCTCCCATTCATCGTAAGGCAAGGTGCCGATATCGCGATATACGGTCAGTCGTGCGGCCTCGTACGCCTGGTAGGCGTTGATCACAGCCTGTTGGCTGGTGTAGAGCTGTCGCTGAAAGCCGATCAGGTTCGTCGTTTGCGTGGCCGCGTTGGCTGTTTGAGCTAGGTTCTGTCCCGTCGCCGCCTGCGGAGGCGCGATGATCTGCTCGAACGCCTGGTCCTTGAGACGAATGTTCAGCGCGAGCTGCGCCTTATTAATCTCATACGTGATGTAGGTCACCTGCATCGAACGGATATCACTACGCAACTGGTTCTTGATGAAGTCTTCCTGGTTCATCAAGGCGCGCCGCGCTTGCTCGTAAGCGATGATCGCGCTGCGGAAGGCATTTCGCTCGGCCACGCGGATTAAAGGCAACTCGGCGTTCAATACCAGGCTAAACTGGTGAGACTGGCTGAAGAAGCCAAACGGGTTGGTCGTCGTGGGGGGGGTGAAAACCTGATTGGTCAAGGCCACGTTCAGATAGCCTTTGAGGGCATTGGCCGTGACCCGAATATTCCGCCACGCGTCGTAGAGCTGGGCTCGCGTGTTCATGAGGTCGAGCCGGTACTCAAGCGCGATCCGGACTGCGGCTTGAAGTGTGGCCTCCAGGTCTTCCTCCTGATCGAAGGTCTTACTATTTTTATACATTCCCAGGACTGAGTGTCCATCCAGGATAATATCTTCGAGCTCGGGAAGGCCCTCTAAGAGCTTGTCGATGTCCTCGATTTTCCGGTTGGCGCCGCGCTGCCACTCGTCGATCGCCTCGTAGACATCAATGAAGGGCTGGACCAAGCTTAGGTCGGGAACCAGGGGTGTGTCCGGAGGCAAGCCGAGCTGCTGCTTGAACGCGTCGATCGAGTTACGAAGAGTCAAGATGTCGCTGATCAGGGAGCTCCGAGCCAGAAGCAAGTTCGACTTGACCTGGTCGACCTGAAGCTGCGAGAGACCGGACGACTCACCCTCGATCAGTTGCGCGTAGAGCGCGGCAAGCTGCTCGAAGTAGGCCACGTTGCGGCGGTCGATGATCACGTTCCCGTAATTGACGGCCACCGGAATGAAGCCAAGAGTCGGGTCGGTATTGCCGGACGTCGAGAAGCCCTGAAGGTTGAAGCCGATGCCGGGCTGCGTAATCGTTCCTCCCGTCAGCGTCACGACGATGAACTGCTGACGAAACTGAGCGAAAATGCGGGTCTGGTAGAGCAAGTTACGTTCAGCCTGGGTCAGCGGTTCCAGCGTCACCGCCCGCCCGCCGCCCCGCAAGAACGGTTGGACAAAGGTTAGGGGCAGCGACGACTGGACGGTCGGCTGGATCGGGTTCTTGCCGACGAAGTTGAAAACAATCTGGTTGGCAAAGCCCATCAGCAACTGGCCGCCTGAGTTAAACAGTTTACCAACACCGGCGACTTCGCCCAAACTGAGTGAGGAAACCTGACCTCCCGGGGCACTTCGGGTTGCGTACAGGAACTGGTTGATCGGGCTGGTGCCGGGGAAACCTCGCCCCAAGGGTGACGTGATCGGCGACATGCCCGCGTAAAACTGTGGCTCGAACTGGAACCGCTGGAGCGTGACGGCGAGCGCGGCGCTGTACAGGGTTTCAAGCTGCAATTGGTAAATACGGGAGTTGATGAGCGCCAGGGTGAACGCCTGCTGCATCGTGATGACGTAAGGATGGGCATTGGTCGGCAGCCCCGTGTAGGCATTGATATTCAGCGGCGGAAGTTGTGGAATCAGCACCGATGAGAGCTCCGCGGCCTGCTCCGGCGTAAAGGTCCCGCCTGGACTGGGCGGACCGATCTGGTTGACTTGGCGGCGAATTTGTTCCGCCTTCTGACGTTCGGACGCTTCGGAATCCGTGGGGACCAGCGGCTGCGGGGGCAAGCCCGCCTCACCGGGCGGAGTTTGCCCTGGACCCGCACTCTGGTCTGCGCGGGCCCCTGCGGAGCTGTCCAGGCGCGCATCCGCTTGCGCTGCAGTTCGTTGTACGGCATCGTCTTTAGATCGGGAGGTCGAGCGTGACTGCCCGAGTGCGAAACTCGATGCGGCCCGCGGGGGTGGAATGGACGCTTTCTTCACGCCCAAACGCCCATCCGCTAATTCAGTGGGCGTCGAACTTCGCGGGCCTGGCCCCGATTTCTTTCGAGGATTTCGCGCCGCGTTCGGTTTAGCCGGCGCACTTCCAGCCGACGGTCCGGATGGTGCCCTGCTACCTGGGGGAGCCGATACAGTCAATCCGGGTGCTCCCGGCGACGTCGCCGGCGAACCCGCCCCGGGGACCGCGGTATCCGACCGTCCCCGTCCCGCCCCCGGCGCAAAGGGCGACGGAGTCTGAGGCGGGCGAGGTGCAACCGATGGCTGGGCCGGCTTGCCGTCGCCAGCGCCGTTTTGCCCTGACCTGCCGGCTGCGCGCTCTTGTGCCATCTCCCGCTGGTACGCCTCGCGCTCTTGCATCCATGTGTCCATCATGTCGAGATAGCCAGTTCCCTCGGCCGGCGTGATGAGGCGGTGATCGGGCCACTGAGGCACGGGTGAAAGGGCTTCGGCAGTGGGATCGTCGGGAGGTGCGGGGGGAAACTCGGGGTCGTACGGGTCGGCGAACCGCGACATCGCCGGGGGCTCGATGGTAAACGTGTCCAGCCGCCATCGGGGATCGCGGCTCTTCTCGAAGACAGCCTCGGAGGCGTCCTGGTTGGCCCATTCGCGGTAAAACTCGCGGGAGCAGCCGGTTTCCGCCGCGACCACCAGAAGAGCCAGGCTCACTCCGCGACGGAGATGCCGGCCGGCCATGCCCGCGTTTTTCCGTCTCATACTGAACATGGGATGACCTCGTCGCCACGCAAATCCGGACAGGGTATCGAGTCCCAGGGATGAAGGCCCTACAAGGATGAAGGCCCTGATGGCGGCACGTGCCCCAGGACAGGCGCGCAACGGCGTCAGAGAGAACGCCCGAGGTCGTCTCTGGGTCGCGAGAAGGGAATGACCCGGCGGTCGACCTGTGGCCGATTCACCGGATGTATCGGGTGTGAGGGTTCTTCCAGTTGAGCCGAAAAGCGGGGAATGGCGAGCCGATAGGGCCAGCAGGGGGGTGGTTTGGATGGAGCCCGGCGCATCGCCGGTCCGAAATTCCTCACGTCGAGGGTCTCCCTAACGACCACCGCGCCAATCCGCACGAACACGAGGTTCGGTTCCAATCTCGCGGACCGACTGCCAGGGAGAGCCCGGCGCGATCTGGTTGGTGATCGATTCACCGTGGACGCGGGGAATCTGGCCTGGGAGAAGGGAGTCTCCGATGCACTTGGGAAGAGACGGTCTTCGACACTCGAGTACGCAGAACCGGCGGAGCGCAGCTTACCGGCCGGTCGCCGAGCTTTTGGAAGACAAGACCCTTCTCGCGACGGTCCAACTCGGTGCGGGTACTACGTTCAATCTCGCAAGCCAGACGACAACACCGCCCAATGGTCCCCAGACCATCGGCGGGCAGTTGCCCTTCATCGCCGATACGCTGACGTTCAACTCGACAACCAGCAACCAAACCCAGGGTAATCAGACGACCGACCCGGGCTTGGGCATCCTCGAGACAGGCAACATCCAGACGCAGGGCGTCGGCTTCAATGTGGCTGCTCTGGGCGATATGAACGGCGACGGCAACAACGATTTCCTGATCGGCGCGCCGACGGTCACCAGTAGCGGCAACATCATCACTCCGTCGACGGGCAACAACTCCCAGGCCTTTCTGCTCTTCGGCAACCGTTCCGCGACCGTTCCGACCATCCAAAGCTGGCTTTCCTCCACGCCCGAGGAGCGGGTCGGCGTGATAAACAACGTGGGCGGAGCCCTTCAGTTCAACCCGTTCACCGATCGCGGTGAGCCGTATAACTATAATTTCGACGGAATCACGTTCATCACCAGCCAGGACCCTACCTCCCAGCTCGGTGCTTTCGTGGCCTCAGCCGGCCCGAATGCTTTCGTGATCGGCGCTCCCAACTATACCGGTGGAGGCCGCCTCTACTACATCACGGCCACCACGAATTTCAACGCGCTGTCGACACCGATGGTCGACCTCGACAGTCCTCAAAACTATCCCGGGCTGACGATCTTGACATTCGAGGCGCCCGCCGGCAGCGCCAGCAATCTCGGGCTGGGGACGTCGATCGCAGACATCCCGAATCTCTTTGGTGACGGCGTGCAGGACATCGCCATTGGCGAGCCCGGGGCGAGCGTCACACCAACCAGCTCTACGACGACGAGGACGGGCAACGGTGCCGTGTTCATCTACCAGGTTCCGAGCCTGCCGCTGACTGTGGGCACTGCAAATACCATCACTGTGTCCACCACATCGGCAGCATTGACCCTCGCCGGGGCCAACAGCGGTGACGGGCTCGGGGCCTCGATCGCCAATGCGGGGAGCGTCGATGGGAACAAGCTAGGGGCCCAGCCCATCAATGACATCCTGATCGGGGCTCCGACTGCGAACAGCAACACAGGTGCCGCTTACCTGGTTTATGGCGGATCAACGCTGACCTCCGCGGCCTCCGCGAAGGTCGTGGACTTGAGCCGAGTGAATCTTGTACCGACCACGCCGGTGCAAGTTCCACCTCCTCCCGTGGGTGCCGTCTTCCTGGGAGGCGCGACAGGCGACCTGGCCGGTTTCTCCGTCAGCTCGGCAGGCAACTTCAACGGTAACAGTAGCGGCCTGTCCTCTTTCATGATCGGCTCTCCCGGGGCCGGCACCCTGAGCGGACGCGTCAACCTGATCTACGGGGCTGCGACGAACACCACCACTGGGGTGAGGCCGATCAGCTCGCAGGCAAACGGCTACAACTCCTTCACGCTCCCTTCACTGCCGACGAACCTGGGATTCTCGAGCGTCATCTTTTCAGGAGGGAACATCGGAGATCGGTTAGGCTACTCGCTTTCTGCTGTCGGGGCGACCGGCACGGGAACCAATCCGATCTTGATCGGTGCGCCAGGTGTCAATGGCGGCCAGGGCACGGTCTACGAGCTCCAGGGAACGTCCGGCAAGACATTCACGACGGCGACCACTCTGGGGTCCTCGGGGAACAACACGATCGCCAGGCAATACACCCTGACCTTCCCGTTAAACTCCGGAGGGGCCACTCCCCCGATCGGTTTCGGATCGTCCGTGTCTTCTTTCTACACTGGCGGGGACGCAGATTTCATCGCTGGCGCACCCGGATACACGGGCACGCTGGCAACGGGAGGCCCGACCACCCCTCCGTTCCCCCTGGCCGGGGCCGCGGCCGTTGTGCTGGCGACGCTCCAGCCATCGGGCAGCCTGCCCCTACTGGGCGGAACCACCCCTACTCCCCCCCCTAGCGGTGGCGTCTCCGGCGGGACGGTCTTCCAGGTACCAGCATTGCCGGGCGAATTCACACCGACGACATATATCTCTCCGCTGGGAACCAGCTTCGTGCCCTCGGTAGCGTCACTGTCGACCCTCAGCTCCTATGCCCCCATTCCGCTGAAAGTGGCGATCCAGCAATACCTGCCGCCAGATGGGTTCCTCCAGCGGATCTACGCCTACGAGCACCCGGGCAAACCGCTGCCACCGACACTCCAGAACCGCGGTCAGGTCTATAGCGCGAACTACTCCACTCCTCGGGGCGTCTGGACGCTAGGTAGCCATGTCTTTAATCGTGGCCGGTTCCACCCGGGCAAGACCTACAAGTGGACGCACACAAGCACGCACAACGGCACGGTCCAGCGAGTCGTTCCGGCCCAAGCATCGAGGCAGAAGTACACCAGCCAGGGCAACCCGCTGGGTAAAGTCTGATTCTGCGGGTCACTGCAGAGGCACAGGCCGGCGTGGTCAGGGCACGCTCACGCGGACACGAACGTGGCACCCGTTTCCTCGCTGCGTTTGGGTGCGGCACGCTCAGGGAGACGTGAGTGTGGCACCCGATTCCACGCTTCGTTTAGTACGGCACGCTCACGGGGACGTGAGCGTGGCAGTGTGTCTGTAAGTGTGTCGGGTCCGGGGGGTGAAAGTCCTCTCCAAGTAGACGTTCTCCGGCTTGTAGCTAACCGTAACTGCGTCGCCGCGAGGCGGG
>JBKQMU010000143.1:0-4762 GCA_052146555.1 Isosphaeraceae bacterium | reverse complement strand
GCGCGAGCCCGCGGTCTCGGCCCTTCGTCTGGCGATCACCATTCCGCTGGAAGAGTGGGAGACCGAGCTCATCGTGCGGCTTTTGCGCCACGGCCAGATCCATCCGGCTTGGCCCCGGGCCGATCGGCTGACCTTATCCACCGCGGCCTCGACCATCCAGGCGACGCCCAGCTTCCGCGGCCGCGAGAAGCTCCTCCAGGAGCTCGACCGGGCGCTGGCCCGGTGTGAGGCCGTCGCGGGAATTGAGGCCGAGCGCATCCGGCAGGCGCGGGCGATCGCCGTCCAGCTCTTCGAGGTGCTTTCGCCGCTGGATCGGCCCCGGCTCTGGAGCGAACAGGTGGCTGAACTTCGCCGGGTTGCCGATACGCTGGGCGTGGCCGCAGCGGAGGCGGAAGTTCTCGATTCGCTGTGGGATGCGCTTGATGACCGCACCGATGTTCTGGAGCGGCTGAAGCGGGATGGCCAGAGCTGGACCTGGGCCGAGTTCGTCGCCGAGCTTGGCGCGGTCATAACCGAAGCGAGCGCCCCGCGACAGGCCGCTGCGCCCGGGTCGATCACCGTGGCGACGGTCGAGCTGGCCGAGGGGGCAACGGCGCGTTACGTCATCGTCGCCGGCCTCTCCGAAGGTGCGTTCCCGGCTCGCGCGGCCGTCGAGCGGCTCCTGGATCTGGCTCCCGGAGACGAGCCGGACCTGGCCACGCGCCAGTCCTTCTCGCGGGAAATGATGCGCTTCCTGAGGGTGCTGGGCTCGGCCCAGGAGGGCGTCGTCCTGACCTATCCCACGACGGATCTCAAGGGGCAGGAGCTCTTGCGCGCGGGATTCCTGGATGACTTGCTGAATCGACTTCCCCCTGAGGCGGCAGCCTTGTGCCACATCGCCTACCCGCGATTGCACCCGGCCTTGATCGACCAGCCGGAGCTGGCCGGATCGGCCGGGCTTCAGCGGGTTCGTGCCACGGCCCTGGCCAGCGAACAGGGCGATCTGGCCGAGCTCGAGAAGCTGGCCGCGGACCCGGCCCACCGGCAGGTGCTCGAAGGCACCGTCGCGGCTCTGCACGCCCTTTCCGCGCGGCTTCGCGGTACGCCCTTTGGCGAGTTTGATGGACTGCTCCACGATGCTGCGGCCATCCTTGACCTGGACCGTCAGTTCGGTCCCGAATTTCGCTACAGCCCCAGTCAGCTCGAGACTTACCTCGCCTGCCCCTTCCTTTTTTTTTGCAAGTACGTGCTCAATCTCAAACCGATCGAAAAGCGCGACGAGCTGGATGAAGATGCGACGGCGCACGGCAGCCAGATGCACGACGTGCTCGAGAGCTTCGAGACCAAGCTGCTCAATCAGCCCGCTGTCGGTGATTTGGCGCAGATCGCAGCGATCGAGATCGACCGGGTGATGCAGCAAGACCTCGCTGCCGCGACCGATCTCGACTTGGGCCTGCTGGAGATCGAGCGGGGCCGGACGTTCCGGTCGCTTCTCCAGTATGTCAGCCAGCGGCAGAGTTACCAGCGTGACGGCGAACTCAGTTTTTCACCGCACGCGCTGGAGGTGGACTTCGGCGCCGACGGCTCCCTGCATCCGGTGCTTGAAATCCGCCAGAACGACCGGACGATTCGGCTCCGCGGGCGGATCGATCGTATCGACGTGGCCAGCACGCCGGAGGGCCTCAAGTTCCGCGTGATCGATTACAAGAGCGGCTCGGTGCCCAGCTCCACGGAGGTGAAGCACGCGGAGATGCTGCAACTTCCACTCTACGCGATGGCCGCCGGGCGACTGCTCTTCGACGGCGCAGCGGCTGGACTCTTCGACCTTGGCTACTGGAGTCTACGCGACGAGGGGTACAAGCCGATCGCCTTCGAGAACTGGGAGAGCGATCAGGAGACCCTTATTGCGTTTGTGCTGGACTTGGTCGACGAGGTGCGCAAGGGAATTTTCGTTGTCCACTCACGCAAACCGGGGTGTGAAAATTACTGCGACTATCGCGGAGTTTGCCGGCTGCGCCAGGTTCGCCTCGCTAGCAAGAAGCTGGACCGGAACCTGCCGAACCTGAGCGTGCGATCGCGGCGCGGTCGCGGAGGAGCTGGAGCACGCAAGCCAGTGGCGGGCTCGGGACCCGGCTCGGAGACGGACTCATGAGCGAAGGCAGGGTCCAGACCATCACGCTGAGGCCAGAGCAGCGGCAGGCGCTCTTGGTCAAGTCGGCCAGCGTGGCGCTGGGGTCCGGCGCCGGCTGCGGCAAGACGACCGTCCTCTCCGAGCGGTTCTTGAACGAGCTGGAAATTTCGGCCGGCCGACCCCTCCGAGCACTCGTGGCCCTGACCTTCACCGATAAGGCCGCGCGCGAGCTGCGGCAGCGGATTCGCAACCGTTGCCGAGCCAAGCTTGCCGCGGGAGAGAACGTAGGATGGTGGACATCAGTGCTGCGCGCGCTGGAGGCAGCGCCGATCGGCACCTTCCATGAATTCTGCGCCCGGTTGCTGCGGGCCTGCGCGCTACCGGCCCGAATTGACCCCGAATTCGTGGTCCTTGACGCCGCCGTCGCCGCCTCGCTGCGCGACCAGGCCGTCCGCTCGGCCGTGCGACGGATGCTTGCTCAGCGACAGCCCGACCTGGTCGAGCTGGCCCTGGACTACGGCCTGCGGCAGATCCGAGAAGCTCTAGGCACGATCATCGCAAGCGGAAGTGCCGTCGAGCTCGACGCCTGGGCCGAACTGGAGCCCGACGAACTATTTGCCCGCTGGATGCAGGTGTGGAAGGAGCGGGGCCTGCCGGCGAGCCTCCGGCCAATTCTGCCTTTGGCGCGGTGCTGCCGCGCAGTCCTCGAACCACTGGACGCCACTTCGCCGGAACTGCGGGCGCGGCGAGAGGAATTGATCGAGCGGCTGGGCCCGCTCGAAGCCGGCAAGTGCGCTCTTGGCGCGCTCGATGAGATTCGGACGCTCGCCCGTATCGACGATCTGCGCGGTAAGAGCGTCTGGCCGGACGCCGAGGTTAAGGAAGCTGTCAAATGTGTTTTCAAGGCATTGCGTGAAAAGATCAGCACTGTTCTGTCAAGCCTTGAAACAGACCCGGCGCTTGGACTGGAGTCGGCCCGCAACAGCTTACGCTTCGTGCGACTGGCGCAGGACGCGCGCCGCCAGTACGAGCGTGCGAAGCAGAGCCGGCACGGCCTCGATTTCGACGACCTGCTCTTACACACGCGAAACCTGTTGCGGGATCACGGCGCGCTTGCCCGATCTTCTTTGGCCGTGGCCGGATCGATCGAGTTTATCCTCGTCGACGAGTTCCAGGACACGGACCTGATTCAGAGCGAGATTCTCGAATTGCTTGGAGGCAGTGCGTTTGAGTCTGGCCGGATGTTCGTGGTGGGCGATCCCAAACAATCGATCTACCGCTTCCGCGGGGCCGAACCGGCGATCTTCGGCCAGTGGCGTAACGCCTTTCCCGAAGAGGGACGGCTCAGCCTGACGGAAAATTTCCGCAGTGTTCCTGGGGTGCTTCACTTCGTTGACGCCCTGTTCGCCGATTGCTTTGCCGCCACCGACCCAAGCACGCGGGGTGGCAGCTCCGGCCAGCGTCTGCTTCCTATTCGCCCTGACGAAACGGGAGAATCCGCCGTGACCTTGTTCTGGGCGCTTCCTGCGGCCCCAGCGGAGGCCGAGCCAGAGGCCAAGGTCAAAGCCGGCGCCGATAACCGCCGTAGCGGCGAGGCTCGCTGCCTGGCGAGTTGGCTACGCGACCGGCTGGATCGCGGCTGGACGATCGTCGATCGACAGACCCGCACGCTGCGGCCCGCTCACGCCGGCGACGTCGCCTTTCTCTTTCGCGCGATGACCGACGTCTGGCACTACGAGACCGCCCTGGCTGACGCGGGATTCGATTACCTGACCGTGGGCGGCTCGGCCTTTTACGCTCAGCAAGAGGTCCGAGACGTGGTGAGCGTTCTCTCGGTTGTGGAGGACCCGCTCGACGTAGTGGCTCTGGCGGGTACCTTGCGCAGCCCTTTTTTCAGCCTCAGCGACGATGCGCTCTTCTGGCTGGCCCGATCGCACAAGGGGGGGCTTGCCGAGGGCCTGGCCCGCTGCGACGAGATTCCCGAGCTGGGCGATCACGATCGCAGGTGCACCATTCGGGCGCGCAAGCTGCTGTCACGCTGGCGCGAGCTCAAGGACCGAATACCACTAGGCAAACTGGTCGAGCTTGTGCTCGACGAGTCTGGCTTCGAGGCCGCCCTGGCTTGCGAGTTTCTTGGCTCACGTAAGCTGGCCAACCTGCGCAAGCTCGTCCGGCTGGCGCGTGACTTCAGCCGCCAAGAGAGCTTCACGCTGGCGGATCTGGTGGCCCGGATGCGAGCCGACCTGGACAATCCACCGAGCGAAGAACAGGCGGCAACGACCGACGAAGAGAGTCCGAGCATCCGGCTTATGTCCATTCACCAAGCCAAGGGACTCGAGTTCCCGATCGTGGTGATCCCGGACTTGAATCGCAAGCCGACCGCTCCGGACGTGCTATTGGGCTTACACAGCGAGCTCGGGCTGGTGGTACGGCCGCCTCGCAGGCCGGCGTCTCGGGCCCAAGGCGAGGCCGATCCGGGTTCAGGAGCGAGCGTCGGCTGGCTGACCTATAGGGCCATCGAAACCGACGAGGACCGGAGCGAGGCGCTGCGGCTCTTCTACGTTGCGACCACGCGTGCCCGAGATCATCTGGTGCTTGCGACGGGACTGGAGAGCGAGCCGAACCCTGACGAACCCGGGGCACGCCTACTGG
>JBKQMU010000142.1:0-7939 GCA_052146555.1 Isosphaeraceae bacterium | reverse complement strand
GCCAAACAAGACACAAGGTCAACGCGTTGTTGTACTTACATCAATATTCAAAGAGCCTTATGAAACTACGCGTTGGTCTTTTGCGGGCTTTTGTTCGATTGTGAATATGTGGATTGCATAACTGCATAGGGGTCCGGATTTGTCCCAAGCCTTTTCCTAGGTTGGACTTACATTAGTAGAGAAAATCCTGGAAACTACTGTTTAGTGAGTCAGTAACAATCAGCGATTACGATCACATTATAATGTTACTTGATATGGTTCGTCAGAATACGGCAGCGAAATGCCATCGGGAGCTGGAGGAGAGAATCCGGCTTGAGCTAACGCAGAAGGTCGTGTCAGCCCTGTCCGCTCCCACCGCCCTGGACATTAGTGAACATTAGATCGGAATGGTTTTAATAGCAAACTGCCCGTCCTTGTTCTTTCGGGAGTATCGCCAGGGTGACGTGCACAGGCAACACGCACCGATAGGCCATGTCAATTACCTGTCCTTACTCTTGCTTTGCTTGCTATTTAGGCGCGGGCGTCTGTTGCCCGTGCGGGCTCCGCAGACTGTCAAACCGCCGCGGCGTGCGACCAGGCCAGGTACTGGTCGATGACCTCGTCGATGGGACCGTCGGCGGCGAGCTGGCCCTGGCGCAGCCAGAGGCCGCGGGTGCAAAGTTCACGTAGCGACGCCATGTCGTGGGAAACGAGGATAACCGCGTGCGAGCGGTCCAGGAGCTTGAGGATCCGCGCCCGCGCGCGATCTTTGAACTGCTCGTCGCCAACTCCCAGCGACTCGTCGATGAGCAAGATCTCGGGATCGATCTCGGTGGCGATCGCGAAGGCCAGCCTCGTGTACATCCCGCTGGAGTAGTATTTCAGCGGCAGGTCGGCAAATTCGCGCAGACCGGTGAACTCGTGAATGCCTTCAACTTTCGTCAGCATCTCACGGCGACGAAAGCCGAGCATGGCTCCGTTGAGCAAGATGTTGTCGAAGCCGGATAGTTCGGGATTGAACCCCGCACCCATCTCGATCAACGGTGCGACGTTGCCGCGGACCTCGATCGTCCCGGACGTGGCCGGGTAAATGCGAGCCAAGAGCCGTAAGAGCGTGCTCTTGCCGGCGCCGTTGCCGCCCAGGATCCCGACCCGTTCGCCGCGGTTGATTCTCAGGTCGATGTTCCGCAAGGCCCAGAATTCCGTGGACGGAACTGGCGAGTCGCGGCGGAGCACCAGGTCGAGCACAGCGCGCTTGAGCGAATATTGCTTGTCGGCGTAGTTGACAAACCGTAGCGAAACGTCGCACAGCTCGATCACCGAACTGGCCGCGATCGAACTACTCCTTCCGGCTCGTCCCCGCGGGTCAGAGTCGGAATACCATCTTGTCTTCCTGGGACTTGAATATGGCATAACCGATCCCCAGACTCGCAAACGCAATCGCACAGGACACCAGAAGCGAGACGCCACTCGGCCACCGGCCGTCATAGACGATCGCGTGGAAGAGGTCGAGGAAGTAATAGGCGGGGTTGAGCCGGAACCGCCACTGAGCGTCGGCCGGGAATCTGTCCGTCTGGTACAAAATCGGCGAGGCGAAATACCAGGCTTGGAGGAAGACCGAGACCAGATGGCCGCAATCCCTATAAAACGTGTTGATAGTCGCCACGGTCAGGCTCAATCCCAGCGTGAACATCGCGTACAGCAAAATGGGCAGTGGTAAGAGTAAAAGCGGAAGGCAGATCCGCGCTTCCTGTATGGGCACCAAAATCAGGAACAGGGCAACCAGCGTGAGCAAGAACGTCACCAGGTTGGTCAGCAACCGCGAGAGCGGAAAAACCAACTTGGGAATGTAAATCTTCCGGATCAGGCCCTCATTCGCGATGATACAAAGTGCGCATTCGTTCAGGGTTCCACTCATGAATATCCAGGGAACCATGCCCGAAAAGAGATAGCGGCTGTAGCCGGGCCCAGCGCCTACGAACCGCGAAAAAGCCCACGACAGCGTGAACATCATCAGCAGGGGGTTCAGCAGGGTCCAGAAGAACCCCAGGACCGATCGCTGATAACGGACGCGAAGCTCCTGGATGACCAGATTCTGGATCACTGGCCAGAACCGGGGCAACTGCGTTCGATCTTCGAGCAGGCGCTTGCGCCAGACGCTCGGTTTTCTGGCAGGAGGCGGAGGGGGAAAGGTATCGGTGGGTGGCGACGAGGAACTCGTGCAAACATCCATGTTTGGAGTCTTCCCATCCACTCTACCGGATACTGCCGGAGCATTCTTCGAGTCCGGCCGCGACGAGGCGGCATCTTACGAACGGGTCAATTTTCGCGGAAGGCCAAGTCGGCGCCAGGGGCAATTTGGCAATCTGCAAATGTCGGTGGGAGCGCCTGCATTCGTCAGGACATCCGATCGAAGTTTTTTAGCGGAAATGCTGGTCTGCAAGGTTCGCCGCTCAGTAGCTTACGGTTCGTCGGGGACTTGGGCACCGTGCCAGACGGCGACAATCCACGCGGTCTCTCCGCGAACGCGATAGAAAAAACGGTATGGCTTCACACAGATTTCGCGGTAGGGCAATTCCGGAAACTCGGCAATGATCGCTCCGGAATCTGGAAAGCGTGAGAGCCGTTTTAGAGAGCTCGTGGCCTTTCGGTAAAATTTCCGGGCGGCATCCCGATTGTTCCGGCGAATCGCAGCGATCGCCGCGAGGAACGCGGCGCGCGCCGAGGGCGTAAAGAGAACCTCCACGGTCAGTCTTCCGCCAGAAGCGCCTCGGCCTCGGCGAGTACCTCAGTGAGCTTATGCGCAACCCCGGCCGCGATTTCCTTCTCACCCCGTGCCAGCATGCGCAGCAGTTCCCGCTCGGATTCCGCGCGCTGATAGGCGTCCAGGCTCATCAAGACAGCCGTTGCGCGTCCGCGCTGGGTGATGAACAGCGGCTCCGCCGACTCTCTCAGATCCCGCAAGATGCGAGCCGCGTCTTGCCTGAGGTCCGACACCGGTACAATCGCGGGGATTTTCGCCATTAGAAACACCTCCTATCGTACGTTCTGTTGTATCACAGGAGGTCGTTTTTTGCGATTACAAACTTCTACGAGCAACCGCTGGGACCGAAAGGGAATGAAGCGTGGGCACGTGGGGAAGGCCGAAGCCGCTGCCCATGAGCCTCAATCACTGTCCGGCTGACGGCTGACGGTTCGCACGCCGATCCGTGCGGCCATGCGGACTTTCTGGCGGGTGCTCAGGTTGTCGATGTAGTGCGAGCGGAGGGCGCCCAGCCAGCGTATTGGTCTCCCCTCGTAGCTGACGATCACGTGGGTCAGAATCGGTCCGGCCAGGCAGAGAGCCCGCTGGATGCCGGGCAGAACGTCGGCGTTGCAGGCGATCTGGTTGTATCCCAGCCCGACTCCCTGCGCAAAGGCTGGATAGTCGATTCGGGCGATCTCGGTCGCCGTGGTCCGGCTGAAGACGGGCTCCTGGAGCATCTGCATGTAGTGGTAGGCGCCGTCGTCGAAGACGAAAAATTTGACGGGTAGGCCGGCCCGAGCGGCCGACGAGAGTTCCATCGCGGCCATGAGGAAGCAGCCGTCGCCGGTGACGCAAACGACCTGACGGTCGGGGCGAACCACCTGGGCGCCAATCGAGGCCGGAATCGCCCACCCCATGCTCTGGTTGTCCGCCGGCGTGAAATAACGCCGGGGGCCCTGGACCTCGACAGCCTCGGAAGCCCAGTGGGTCGATGCGGTCACGTCAACAAAGATGAGTTCTTCGGGCCCCAGCGCAGCTCGAAGCTTGCTGAGGAAGAACATGGGATCGACGCACTGAGGGATGCGCACGGTCTGGGCCTCGCAGCGATCGATCTGGCGATGTCGCTGAATTCTGTCCCAGAGGGGCGGGCAGGGAGGTCGGCGAATGGCCTCGCCGTCAGTCAGGAGACGGTCGAGGAAAACGCGCGCATCGGAGCAGAGACAAACGTGGGCCGGAACGTTTCGCCCCAGGTTCTGGGGGTTGGCGTCGACATGGATGAGCATGTCGTGGCGGGGAATCGCGTAGTTGGCGGTCGAAACTTCGCTGTACCGCACGCCGATGGCCAGAACGAGATCGACCTCCTTGAACGCGGCTTCGGCGGCTCGCGTGCCCTGCTTGCCATAGCCCCAGCCAACGGCCAGGGGGTGGGCGTCGGCGATGACACCCTTGCCGCTGACCGAGGTGGCCACGGGAGCCTGCAAGAGCTCGGCAACCGCGGTCAACGACGGCCCAGCGTCCGCGCAGCCAAGGCCGGCATAGATGCCCACGCGGGCGCTTGGGTCTTGAAGGTGGCAGAGAACCCGCTGATAGGCCGCCTCGTCAAAGGGGAGTGGATAGGGTGGCGGCGCTTCCTGGTCGAATTCCCAGACCTCGAGGTAGAGCGGGAAAGGGATCAGCACGGCAACCGGGCCCGGTTCTCCCGCGCGGGCAATCCGGAAGGCCTGGAATATCGCGCCGGGGATTTCAGCCTGGTGGCGAACTGGCAGCACGGTCTTGACCACTGGACGCAGAATCGCCTCGTTGGGAAGGCCATGAACCTGGCCGATCGGAGCGCCCGGGGCTCGATCGATGTCGGTGACGATGCCTACCACCGGCACGCTGTCGAGGAGGGCCTCTCCAATGCCGGTCAGCGCATTGGTCAGTCCCGGCCCTGGCACGACGCAAAAGACGCCGACCCCGCCAGTCGCGCGAGCTGAAGCGTCGGCCATGACGCTCGCTGAGGCCTCGTGGGCGACCAGAAAATAGGGCTGCCCGTACGCCTTGAAGGCGTCCCAGAGCTCGTTGTTCTGGGCTCCCGGCACGCCGAAAACGCACGGGACTTGCTCGCACCGCAGCGCCGCGGCGGCGGCCTGGGCACCGGTCATCCGGCCGCGCACGCCCTGCCGGCGCGCGAACCTTCCCAGCTCGACATGACCGGCCTGTACCGGGGCTGGTGCCGTAGCCGAAGCTGCTGCCGCAGCCGCAACTCCGGAGAGCCCCAGGGTCTGTAGCGCCTGCCGACGATTGACCTGAGGTCCTGTCACGGTCCTTTGCCCTCCTGGCCATCAAGTCCGGCCGGCCCGTTCCTGGGCCAGCGGTTTCCTCTGTCGGACGGCCCGCTCAGTGGACCCTACTAGACCCGCAACGCAAGAAACGCCTGCGGTAGGGTGGCTGTGGTGGAGCGAAGCGACACCACAGGAAGATTATCATCACCTGGGGCCTGAGCCACGCCCGCTGAGGCGTTCTGCCCCAGCCGCCCGCCGCTGTGCTTTCGCAATCGTATCGGCGAGTTTCAGGGCCGAGCTTGGCAAGCCTTAGGGCCAGCAGAGGCCAGAACTGTCCTGTACCCGTTTAACCGCTACAATCGCTGCCTCGTCGCGGGCCGGGCTCAGGAAGCTGCGGCCACCAGCGGGGCCAAGACCTCGGGCCGGAAAAGCGCTGGGTCATCGCGAAGTTGGCGAATGCACTCAAGCAGAATCGGTCCTTGATAGAGGGCGGAATCTAGCGCGATTGCCCAGGCGTTCCAGTCGATCGTGCCCAGACCCGGAGGATTGTGCGAGTCTTTCTGGCCGTCGTTGTCGTGAACGTGCGTCGTGCCCAGGAGCGCGCCGGCCGCTTCGGTCTCGGCGCAGAGGTCAGCCGAGATGTGGGCATGACCGGTATCCAAGGCAAGTGCCAGCTCGGGCCGGCCCAGCTCACGCAAGAGCTCGTAGAGGTCCGACATCCGACTGCCGGGATGCACGCCTGGCGGCATGTTTTCGACGCAGAGCCGGATGCGGCTGCCGCGCGCATGGTCGGCCAGCTCAAGCAAGCCCTGCGCCAGCCTCGCGCGGCGCTCGGACTCTTCGTCGGGTGCCGAGAGGCCTCCGGGATGGACCACGAGATGACTTCCGCCGGCGGCCATAAGCCAGTCGACACACCACTTCAGATCGTCGACGGACTGGCGGAAAAGCACCTCGTCGGGTTGCCCTAAGTCCACGCGCAGAGCCTTGATCGAACGACTTCCCCAGCACCCGTGGGCGCTGTGGATCGACATCCCCCGATCGGCAACCTGGGCAAGCAGCGGCGCGGGATCGGGAAAGGTGCGCCAGTTCGGCAAGATCTCCAGAACCCGCGCGCCAAACTGCGTGGCCAGGTCAAGCTCGGATTCCAGGGCAATGCCCGCGTATCCGTACGTGATCATGGTGCCAAGCGGCCTTTGTGGCACGTCGTTTCTCCTCAACTGGCGTGAACTTGCGAGCATGACCGGGGTTGGCTTGCAATCCTCTTGTCGAACGCGGCAACGATAGTCATGATAGCACCAAAATGGAACCGAGGCATGAGAGCCCGCCGCATCGGGTAGACGAATGGCCATAGTGCCTTGGCAGTGCCCACGGGACTGCTGGTCTTGCCACGAAAGCGCGATTACGCAAGCGATTCGCTCTGGTGCTGCCTCGCCGACGACCTGAAAGGACGTTCGCGCATGCCGCCAGCCCCCCTGGTCGACCCTGCTACCATCGACACTTCGCGTATCCTCAGCGACCGGGATGGTATCCACCGTTACAACCCGCAGCGCTTCGAGATGGAGCAGCTTACGGCGATCGTGCTGATCGACCAGAAGCACAAACTGATCATCGGCTACAAGGATGTTGCTGCCGACGAGTTCTGGGTGCGGGGCCACATGCCCGACTATCCGCTCATGCCCGGGGTCCTCATGTGCGAGGCGGCCGCTCAGCTTTCCAGCTATTACTGCAAAGCGGCCGGGCTGTTCGAATCCGGATTCGTCGGCTTCGGCGGAATGGAAGACGTTCGCTTTCGGGGCCAGGTTCGCCCCGGCGACCGGCTCGTGCTCGTCGGTAAAGGGGTCCGGCTGCACCGCCGCCACTCGATCTTCGACGTCCAGGGCTTTGTCGGGTCGAACATGGTCTTCCACGGCAAGGTGCTGGGCGTTCAGCTTTCCGGCCAGGAGGAAGGCCCCGCGTGAAGTGCCCCAGGCCGCGCCGGCGGCCTGAAACCTGTTGAGCAAGCCTGCCCCAGGCAGCATGAGCCCGTTTCCCGTTTTATTCCCCTCACGCGCGACTGACACCTCTGACGATGACCCGCCGACGCTTGACCATCGATGTCTCCGGCTGCCTGCTTGAACCCGAGCAGCATTCCGAGGAGGCGCCTTTCTGCTGGGAATCTCTTTTCGGGTCTGGGAAGTCCGTCGAGATTGAAATCGGCACGGGCAAGGGCTTGTTCCTCGCGAGTGCGGCCAGCGCGCGTCCCGAGCACAATTTTTTGGGAATCGAGCTGTCGCGAAAGTATGCCCGGCTGGCAGCCCAGCGGGTCCTCAAGAGCGGGCTCGCGAATGTCCGGGTCTGGCCCGGGGACGCCCGGCCGCTCCTTGCGCGGCGGATTCCCGACGCCAGCGCGCGCGCGGTGCATGTCTACTTCCCCGATCCCTGGTGGAAGAAGCGGCACAAGAAGCGGCGGGTCTTCAGCGCGGAGCTCGTCGCCTCGGTCGCCCGGGTGCTCGAGCCGGCCGGCGTACTCCACGTGGCCACGGACGTTCACGAGTATTTCGGCGTGATCACGGCGCTCGTTGCCGCCGAGCCGCTCTTTCGCGTGCAGCCCGTCCCCCCCATGAAGGAGCCCGAGCACGATCTTGATTATTTAACGAACTTCGAGCGCAAGTTCCGACTCGAGGGGCGGGACATCTACCGTGCCTCTTACATGAAGCCGCAGGCGCACGAAGCCGCTACGCCAGTTCTTTCCCCTGGCGCAGTGGCGTTCGATCTCGCAGGCGAACCGCGGGACGGCTAAGTCAACGCGACGCACTCGTAGGCGCGCTTGCCATTCGCCGAGCCTATGGCGGCCGGTCCGCACGGTCCGGTCTGATGCTGGTAAAGCTGCTGGCCTGTCTCGGTCGGATACTGTCCCGTGATGCAGGCGCGGCAGAGACGTTCGGGAGAGAGAGTCACCGACCGAGCGATC
>JBKQMU010000141.1:0-102321 GCA_052146555.1 Isosphaeraceae bacterium | reverse complement strand
GCGGACCATTCGCTTGAGCTCCAGCACGCTCAAGGTGGCCATGACCTGAGAGGCCGTCAGGCCGGTGCGGAGGATCAGCTCGTCGACGCCGACGGGCTGGTTTTCGAGATGGCCGAGCAAGGAGCGTTCCTGGTCGGTCAGGGCAAGCTCGGCGGGATGGCGGACGGGTGTTTCGTCGGCTGAGGGCTTGACCTCGCGCACCAGCGGGCCGAGTTCTTCGAGGATGTCGTCCACGGTCTCGACCAGGCGGGCGCCGTCCTTGATCAAACGATGGCAGCCGCGGCTGGCCAGGCTGTCGGCCGGACCGGGGACGGCGAAGACCTCGCGGTTCTGCTCCATCGCGTGGCGGGCCGTCGAGAGTGAGCCGCTCCGCGGCGCCGCCTCGACCACAACCACGCCCAGACAGAGGCCGGAGATGATGCGGTTGCGCTGAGGGAAGAGGCCCGCCAGCGGCGGTTGGCGCATGGGCAGCTCGGAGATCAAGGCACCCTGCCGCACGACTTCGCCGGCCAGATTCTCGTGCTCGGGAGGATAGATCTGCGCCAGTCCATTGGCCAGTACGCCGATCGTCCGGCCGCCGGCCTCGAGCGCTCCGCGGTGCGCTGCGGCGTCGATCCCGCGGGCCAGTCCCGAGACGATCGTAAAGCCGATCCGGGCCAGGGCGGCGGCCAGGCGGCCGGCCATCCTCATGCCGTATGAGGTGCACCGCCGTGAACCGACCAGCGCAATGGCCAGGTGGTCCCGCGGCTCGAATGAACCCCGCACATAAAGAAGGGGCGGAGGATCGGGGATCTCCTGCAAGGCCGCCGGGAACGCCGGATCATTTCGGTCCAGAAGCGCAACACCCAGCGACCGGCAGAGATCGAGCTCGGCCGCGGCGTCGAAGTCGGTGCGCGCCTGGCGGATCTTGTCGGCGAGCTTGACGCCGACGCCGGGCACGCTCCGCAGCTCGGCCAGGCTAGCATCGAGCACCCGCGTCGGCGTCTCGAATCGCTCCAAGAGGGCGCGAGAGGTCTGGGGGCCGACCCCGGGAACCATGGTGAGCAAGAGCAGGTCGAAAATCTCCGGAGGAATGGAGGCCTGGCCCAAGCACGCCCCCTCTCATGACGGCATTGGCGCATCCGAATGCAAAGCCGCCGGCACGGCGCGGGCGTCGTTGCCCTGCGCGCAGAGATCGGAAACGACCAGGCGCATAAGTTCCGCTCCGACATCCCCCGTCAGCTCGACATGGCCCAGCGCGCGGGGCAAGACGAAGCGAATCTGACCGCGCTGGTTTTTCTTGTCGCGGGTCATGGCCTCCAGCAGGCTCGAGGGATCGAGGCCCGGGGTCGCCGTCGGCAGGCCGAAGCGCACGAGCAGCGCAATCAGTCGGGATGTGGCCTCGGGAGTGATCCAGCCCAAGTGCTCGGCCATCCGGCACTCGGCGACCATGCCTGCGGCCACGGCCTCGCCGTGCAGGTAAGGGCCGCCGTAGCCGGCGACCGCCTCGATCGCGTGGCCGACGGTATGGCCGAAGTTGAGGACCGCGCGGCGGCCGGTCTCTTCACGTTCGTCGCATGCGACGATGTCGGCCTTGAGCTGGCACGAGCGGGCAACGATCGTGCGCAGGGCGTCGTCCTGACGATCGAGGATGGTCTCGGCCTTGGCTTCCAGAAAGGCAAAGAAGGCCGCATCCAGGATAACGCCGTACTTGACCACCTCGGCCAGGCCGCAGCGCAGCTCGCGCGGGGGCAGCGCATCCAGCGAGGCTGTATCGATCCAGACGCCCGAGGGCTGGTGGAAGGCGCCGATGATGTTCTTGGCCAAGGGATGGTTGATTCCAACTTTGCCACCGACGGCGCTGTCGACCTGCGCCAGCAAGCTCGTGGGGACCATCAAAAGGGGCAGGCCCCGGGCGTAGGTCGCGGCGACGAAGCCGGCGAGGTCGCCGATCACCCCGCCCCCGACGGCGACGATGGCCGTGTGCCGGTCGGCCCGAGCCGCGACCAGGCAGTCATAGAGCCGGGACGCTTGGTCCAGGCACTTGGTCGCCTCACCGGCGGGGAGCACGACTGACTGGACGCGGATGCCAAGCTGCTCGATCGACTCGCGGCAGACCCGTGGGTAAGGGAGAGGCGCCAGGTTTTCGTCGGTGACGAGCAAGGCAAAGCGACAGTGCTTGCCCGCCCACGTGGCATCCAGGGAAGCGCGGACGAAGCGGCCGAAGTTTTCCGGCTGCCCGCTGGTCACCACGATCTCGTAGGACCGCGCACCCAAGGGGACGGTCAGGTTGGTCTGCGGACCCAAGATGGGCTCTGGCATACCTTGTGCGTGCTCCTGGAAGATGGCCGCTTCGCAGCCGCCGCGAACTCGAGTTTACCACGTGCCACACTCCGTCCACAGGGGCGTGCGGATCGGGCGAGGCGAGGTGGTCGCGTTGCCTGGTGCGCCGTGAGCTGTTAAATTATTTTATCTCGATCGTGACCCATGCGACGATCGTAACCCACATCGAATGGTTCACTATGAGCGACCCCTTTACGTGGTCTCCGATCCGCCTGGGCCGATGGTTCGGAACGACGGTCAAGGTTCACTTCCTGTTGATCGCCTTCGTCGTTCTCGAGCTGCTCATGGCCCTGCTAGCCACCAAGGCGGAGGATGGACTGCGTCGGTTGCCCCAGACGGCCTGCTGGCTGTCACTCTTGGTGACGGCGCTGGCCATCCACGAGCTGGCCCATGCCCTGACGGCGTACTGGCTTGATTGCGATCAGGAAAGCGTTCACCTCTGGCCCCTGGGCAACCTCGTCGGGCCGACGCTGGCGCCTCGCTCCAGCGAGCACTTCCTGGTGGCTCTGGCAGGACCGGTCGCCAGCGGCGCCCTTTTTCTGAGCATCGCCGTGGCCCTCAACCTGTTCACCGGGGCCTGGTTCGTCTGGAACCCTTTCGGCAACATCGAGGACTCAGGGGCGCCGACGCTGGCCAGTGGCGCGCTGGCCACCCCGCTCTCGCCGATCTGGATCATCGGCTGGTTCGGCTATCTCAATTACATCCTGTTTCTGGCGAACCTCTTGCCTGCCCTCCCCTTCGACGGTGGGAGGATGTTCCGGGCATACCTTTCCAGCACCCAGGTGATTTCCAATCGAGACAACATCTACGCCCCCTGGACGGCCCGGGGCACGGCGGCCATCCTCTTTTTGATCGGTGTGGTCCGCTTGGTCTTCCGCTGGCGGTCCGACGGTTTGACCGTCATCATGCTGGCCTTCTTCATCGAGCTCTTGGTCCGCAGCGAGTCGCGAATGCTCGAGGATGGAGGCTACTTCGACGACGGCGTCTTCGGCTATGATTTCTCGGAAGGTTACACCAGCCTGGAGAACAGCGCAGCGAAGGTACGTCCCTACAAGGAAAGCGCGCTGCGGCGGTGGCGCCGGCGTCGCAGCGAACAACGCCGCCAGCGGCGGACGATCCGCGAGGCCGCCGAGGAGCGGCGGATGGACGAAATCCTCGATAAGCTGCACCGGGAAGGGCGAGCCGCGCTCACCGAGGAAGAAACCCGGTTCCTGGTCCGCGTCAGCACCCGCTATCGCAACCGACAGAAGACGCAGGACTGAAACGGGACGCCCGACCCTTCCTGAAGATTCGAGCCCGGAGATCACGTCAATGCCCGGTTCGCGACGATCCAAGAAGAAACCGAGCCGCGACGAGCTGAAGCCGGGTCAGTGTCTCTGCGACTTCTGCACCGGCAAGTGCTGCCGTTACTTCTCACTGCCGATTGACGAACCGACCACCTGGGACGACTTCGACTCGATCCGCTGGTACTTGGCACACGGCCAGACCCTCGTGTACCAGACCGAGAAGCAATGGTATCTTTTGGTCAAGACCCGGTGCACTTACTTGATGCCCGATAACCGCTGCCAGATCTATTTGAACCGCCCCAAGATCTGCCGCGAGTACAAGACCACCGACTGCGAGTACGACGACAACTGGTCGTTTACCAAGGTCTTCGAGACCCCTGAGCAAATCTGGGAATACGCTGAGGCCGTACTGCCGCCGCGCCGCCGTCCCGCCGAGGGAGCGTCCGGACTGGCGAACTTGTCTGGTCCGGCTGCCGGAACCAACGTGGGTCGTTGACTTAGGGTCCAAAAACTGGAAGATAGGATGAGGTACCGTCTCCTGCCTCGCGGGCGACTTTCCGCCGACTTTCGTCTCGGATTCGGGAACGCTCGACCATGGCCATCCGGTCGAACCACTACGAGGCAGCCTTCGAGGCCTATATCCGCAGCCTGCGAGTCCCGTGTGTCGCCATAGACGAGGCAAAACGGGCCATCGTGGGCGAGGGCGCAGTAAAGAGCCCGGATTTTCTGCTCTACCCAAGGTTCGCGGCCAACCTCGTCGTCGAGGTCAAAGGCAAGCGCGGCAAGAACGCACGAGGCCGGCGGGACTGGGAAAACTGGGTCTCCACCGATGATCTAGACGGTCTGGTTGGCTGGCAAGCGCTGTTCGGGCCTGGTTTTCAGTCGGTTCTGGCGTTCGTTTACGCTGAGACGCCATCGCCGTTTCCGCTGCCCAGAGACGGAGGCGGCTTCGAGTTTCGCGGTCTGGATTACCGCTTCTGGGCGGTTGGGCTGGATGATTACCTGGCTCACCTACGATCGCGTGGCCCGGCCTGGAAGGCAGTCGCCATGGCTCGCAAGGCCTTTCGCCGCCGGGTGCGTCCCCTTTCCGAATGGTTGCCGATGAGCCGCGAGACCCCCCGTCGCCCCAAACCCGTCAAGGAACGTGAACGATGCAACAGAACCGATCATCCTGGATTCGGTGGCTCGCCCCTGGGATCGTTGCGCTGGGCCTGATCCAGAACCCCGCGGCCCGCGCCCAAGACGACGAGGGCGCAACCGCTGAATCGAAGGGCCGGCCCTTGGACGGTTACATCGCCACCAGCATGCTCTGCGGGTTGGCCCTGTTCATTATCGGCAAGTCATCGCGGCGCTAAGCCCTATTAATTGTGCGACTTCCGGAGAGGAGCCGGGTCGGCTCGGAAGTCTCCGGGGCGGAGCCCTGCCGCAGTCGCGGTGGCCGGGAGGGCGGAGCGAGGATGGGGGAGACTCGTGATGCTCGATCTCTGGGACGATGTTCGCCAGCACGAGTTTCCGGTTGCCCGCCGATGGGCCTATTTCGATCACGCCGCAGTGGCCCCCTTACCTCGCCGAGCCGGCGACGCGCTGCGTGCCTGGACTGCCGAGCAAGAAGACAACGGGGTCGTGAATTGGCCCGCCTGGGAAAAAAAGGTCGAACTCCTGCGCGACCGAGTCGCCGTGCTGGTGGGGGCCCATCGCGACGAGATCGCATTTGTCAACTCCACGACCCAGGGCATCGGCTTAGTCGCCGAAGGCTTTCCCTGGCGCGAGGGGGACAGCGTGGTGATTCCGGCGGAAGAGTACCCGTCGAATATCTATCCCTGGATGAACCTCGCCAGCCGGGGGGTGTCGGCTCGCCTGGTTCCCAGCCGGGACGGGCGGATTTGGCCGGAGGACCTGGCCGCGGCGATGGACCGGAGCACTCGCGTGCTGGCCATCAGCCACGTCGAGTTTGCTTCCGGCTTCCGCAACGACCTCGACTTGCTGGCCGAACTTTGTCAAGATCGCGGAGTGGCCCTCTTCGTAGACGCGATCCAGGGGCTCGGTCCGCTGCCAATCGACCTCCGCCGGACCCCGATTGATTTTCTTGCCGCCGACGGGCACAAATGGTTGCTGGGCCCTGAGGGGGCGGGCCTGCTTTTTGTCCGCCGCGACTGGATCGAGCGACTGCGACCACTCGGTGTGGGCTGGCACAGCGTCGTCGGGTCCTACAACGCGCCGGAGATTGATTTTCGCCTAAAGCCCACCGCAGAGCGGTGGGAAGGGGGATCGTTCAACATGCCTGGGCTACAGGCGCTCTCGGCCAGCGTCGAGCTGCTTCTGGAACTGGGAAAAGCGCAGGTCTCGGCGCGCATTCTCGACCGCGCCGCGGCAGTGCGAGAAGTGGCCTCACAGGCGGGCTGGCGCGTCTGCGGCTCCAACCGTCCGGAAGATCAATCCGCAATCGTGGTCATCGAAGACGACAAGATCAGTGCCCGCGATGCCGCCGCGGCCCTCCGCACACAGTCCGTCGCCGTCGCCGCGCGCAGGGGCCGGCTGCGTATCAGTGCGCACATCTACAATAACGATGACGATCTGCAGCGCCTGAAAAACGCACTGCTTGCCTGCCGTGGGCAACGTTCTTCCTAACCCATCGCAACGACTCTCCGGAATGAGCCTCCTTTATGACGCCGCGATCTTCAAACCCTTTCGGGACAGCCGTTTTCGCCGGGACTTTCGACCCGATCACGCTGGGTCATCTGGATGTGATCCAACGCGGGCGGCTCCTCTTCGAGCACCTGATCGTCGGCATCGGCATCAACCCCCTCAAAGCAGCGCTCTTCGACGTCGAAGAGCGCATCGCGCTTGTTCGTCAGGTCGTCCGGCCGTACTCCAACGTATCGGTCGAGTCGTTCGAGGGGCTGACGGTGCAATACGTCCGCCGGATCGGTGCCCGCGTCATCCTCCGCGGCCTGCGAACGCTAACGGACATGGAGTACGAGTTCGGCATGACCCTGACCAATCACCGGCTCGATCCGGAGATCGAGACGGTTTTCCTCATGGCCGATGGCGAATACTCGCACATCTCCAGCTCATTGATCAAGCAGGTGGGCAAAGGAGGGGGCGCCGCAGCCCTTTCGAGGTTCGTGCCCGAGGAGCTCGTCGAACCGATCATCGCCAAGCTTCTGAATCATGACCACGCGTATCCCGAACACTCGCGGTGGTAGGCCTTCTTTAGCCCCACTTCTTGGGGATGAAGAGGTCGCGCGACCACTGTCGCAGGCCCAGCCCCCGGCTCCGGATCGCTTCATGCAGGCACTTGAGGGCTTTCCACGAGCGGTCAAAGCTCGAGTAGCTGAGCCAGCCTGCAAATTGATGGTCCTCAGCGTAGCACCGCGAGGTGACGACGCGGGTCGAGACGACCATGTGATCGAAGATCTCGACCAGGTCCGCGATGATGTCGTCGACCTCCTTGTCTTTCATGGCGACCGTGGACTGATTCTGATCGGGCCAGGTCACATTCAGGCTACAACTGAGAAATCGCTCCTCGTCGGATTGTTTCTGCGTCAGCCAGAGGTAGGCGGCATCATCCCAGAGATAACGCACGCACAGGTGCTCGACACCGACCAACCGTTCCGCGGGCACGTCGCGGTCGTGGATTCCCCCCCGCACTGTCTCAGCGCTGGGCTCTGCCCGACGCGGCGGCGCGGTTGCATCGGCAGTTTGGCCCCGACTGCTGGTAGGTTCGGCCCGGGTCGCCCGCATCACGCGAGCGGTGCTGAGTATCTCGTAGGACTGAACCAGGACGCGGAAGGCCCATTCCTCGCCGCCGACATCGGGATGGTATGTCTTGGACTTGCGCCGATAGGCCTCGCGAATCTGCTCCAGCGAGGCTTCCGCCGTCACTCCCAGCACCACGTGGGGGTCGATCTCGAAGCTGAATGAAGACAAAGCCGTGCCCTCGTGGGTTTCTGTGTCGCCGGTCACTCGCTCTATCATGCAGTGCGGGCACCAGAGCGTCAATTACTGGCGTACTGAACCGAAGGCCGGCTCTCCTTCGCAACGGGCAAGAGATCGACTGGGTGCTTTTGCGAGGCTCGGCCTTCGGTCGCAAGTCTGGATGCGGGCTGTCTTTACTGGTCAGTCGCCAGTGGCCATGCGGCCATTGGCCAAGCGGCTGCGGAGGTACGACGCCCGGGCGACGTTTCGCTCTTCGACGCCGAGCTCGGATCCGCGCAGCTTCTGGAGGAAGGCCGGTTGCGTCTGGATGAAAAGCTCGTTGACCGTGGCGATCGAGAGATCGTCGATCAGCCCGAGGTTGATGCCCATCCGCACGCTCGAGAGCAGGAGCATCGTTTCCTCGCTCGAGATCGTTTGCGCGGTCTTGAGCACGCCGTAGGCCCGGCTTACCTGGTCGTGCAGGTGCTGCCTGCGCTCGGTGACGAGGGTCTGGCGGGCCTGACGCTCGTACTGGAGCACCTGGGGCACAACGTCGGTGAGCATGCGGATCAGCTCCTGCTCACTCTTGCCTAAGGTCTGCTGGTTGGAGATCTGGTAGAAATCGCCAAACGCCTGGCTCCCTTCGCCGTACAATCCGCGGACGGCCAGGTTGATCTTCTGGAGAGCGCGGAAGACCTTATCAATTTGCTTGGTCTGGACCAGTCCGGGCAGATGGAGCATCACGCCAACGCGAATGCCGGTGCCCACGTTCGTAGGACAGGCGGTCAGGTAGCCTAGAGCTGGGTTGAAGGCGAAGGCCATGTTCTCTTCGAGCTGGTCGTCGAGCGTGTTGATCGCGTCCCAGACCTCGTGGAGCCGGAAGCCGGAGAGCATGTACTGGATGCGCAGATGGTCTTCCTCGTTGACCATGATCGCGACGTTCTCTTGGGGGCTGATCGCCACGCCCCGTGGCCCCTCGCTGCCGGAGAGCTCGCGGGAGATGATCTGCCGCTCGACCAGAAACTGGCGATCCAAGGGCGACAGGAGGTTGACGTCGAGATAGACGAGATCCAGATGCGCCGAGGTGATGGCCGAGCGGAAATGGGCCTCGATCTCCGACTTTTCGGTCCGGCTACCCCGGTTGGTGAAAGGGAAGTCGGCCAGGTTGCGGGCCAGCCGGATGCGGGAGCACATCACGATGTCGCTTTCGGGGCCGGTGCCCCGCAGCCACTCGCCGGAGGTTCTCGTCAGATCGTCCAGAGTCATGCGTTTGTATCCTTGAGGCGAAGCTCGTCCCGGATCCGTGCGGCTTCTTCATAATTTTCGTGCGAAATGGCCTCGCGAAGCTGCGATCGCAGGCGAAGACGGTTGATGGCGCCGGGTCGCTGGCGGGCGGACTTGCCGACGTGCCGGGTCGCGCCGTGGACCCGCTGCAACACCGGAAGCAGGCCGCGGCTGAAGACGCGGTAATCCTGCGGACAGCCCAGCCGGCCGCCGGCCCGGAACTCCATGTACTTGATGCCGCAATCAGGACAGGACAAATCAGCAAGCTCTCCGACAAGCTCGCCCACGTGAGCGACGATCAGGCTCTGCACCACCGCGTCGAGGGCTAGGTCGGGAGGGTTCTCCGGGACTGCCAGCCCCGCCTTCTGGGCGCAGGCCAGGCAGAGATGGAGCTCTTGGCGCGACTCGCCCACGCGCTGGGTCAAATGCACTGAGGCGTTGTTCTTGCATCGCTGGCAAATCATCTGGACCTGACCTCGACGGACCGGAAATCACCTCGCCGAGTTGAAAGGACGCGAGGTTAGCGCGCCTGATCCTGCTCGATCGCCTTGATCTTGTCGCGCAGCCGGGCGGCCGTCTCGTAGTCTTCGGCGGCGACCGCCCGCTTCAACTCGTTACGAAGCTGGATTAAGGTCGTCTGCTGCTGGGTATTACGCGGCGCCCGCCGGGGAACCTTACCGGAATGACGCGTCTCGCCGTGGATGCTCTCCAAAAGCGGCATCAACTCGTCGCGAAAGACCTCGTAATCGTAGGGGCAGCCCAGCCGCCCCGAGTTCCGGAATTCCAGGAAAGTGATCTGACAGACGGGACAGACCTGTTTGTCGGCAGCCGACGGCTCCCGAAGATTGACAGCGGGGTTGGCAATCAGCTTCTTGGCCAGCTCGCTCATGGGCGGAGTCTCGCTCGCTTCCTCGGCCGGTGCGAGATGCTGCCGCGCATGCTCGTCACAAAAGTGATACTCGCGGTGACTGCCTTTTTCGATGATATCCGTGATATGAAATGTAGCCGGCTTCGCACATTTTTGACATTTCATGGTTATACTCCGCCAGCCCACGAGCGAACCTGGCAGCAGGGTCTGTTCCGTCGGATTCCCTGATCCGATGGTATCGACCGCAAACCCCCGATCGATCGGAATCGGCAGAGAAGTAAAACGTTATCCCAATTGTAATTTCCCCGGAAGGGGTGTCAAGAAAC
Source organism: Isosphaeraceae bacterium (assembly GCA_052146555.1). Classification (GTDB taxonomy): domain Bacteria; phylum Planctomycetota; class Planctomycetia; order Isosphaerales; family Isosphaeraceae; genus Aquisphaera. Next base: position 92,317 of record JBKQMU010000141.1, on the reverse strand, counting down.
GCCGCCTGAGCATGTTGTCGTCCCAGGGCCGAGCGAGTGCCCCCTACCCATTGCCCAATGCAATGCCGGCTTGCCGTCGCGAAACCGTGCTGTTAATGTTCACTCATTCGGATTAGCCGGGCCGAAACAGCGGGATCTTGCCTCATGAGCCGTCATCGCCCCACGTTCGTCGAATTCGCGCAGTGGAGTGGCGGCGCCTGCTGCGTGCCCGTCTTCCGCCAGTTGACCGGAGACAGCCTGACTCCCGTCTCAGCCTTTGGCCGGATCGAGAAAGCGGCACCATCGTTTCTCTTCGAAAGCGTCATCGGCGGCGAGAAGGTCGGCCGGTTCAGCTTTCTGGGCACGGAGCCTTTTCTCCGTTTCGAGGCTCGCGGCCATGAGGTGATCATCTCCACGCCGGGGAACCCGGCTGAAACGAGACGGTACACCTCGGCGGATCCTCTGGTTGACTTGCAGCAGCTCGTCGAGAAATACCACGCAGCGCACCTGCCGGAGCTTCCCCGGTTCGCAGGAGGGGCTGTCGGCTACGCCGCCTACGACGCGGTCCGCTATACCGAAGATCTCCCGGATGTGCCGCGCGACGATCGCGGGCTGCCGGACCTCTCGTTCTCGTTTTTCGACCGAATGGTGCTCTTCGACCACGTCCGCAAGACGGTCCTGGTCGTCGCGCAGGCGCATCTCGGCCCCGTCGCCGACGTCCAGGCGGCTTACGATAGAGCCTGTGCGCGGGTCGATGAACTTGTCAGCCGGCTGGCCGCGCCGGGGCCGGAGCTGGCCCTGGCCGACCTTGATACCACTGGGCCGGTCACGCTGGCCCCACGCTCCAACTTCACGCGTGAAGCTTATGAGGATGTCGTCCGTCATTGTCAGGAGTACATCAAGGCGGGCGACATCTTCCAGGTCGTTCCCAGCCAACGGTTCGAGCTCCAGACGACGGCCCGGCCGTTTGATATTTATCGCGTCCTCCGGGTCGTCAATCCCAGCCCTTTCCTCTTCTATTTGACCTTCGACGAATTCTCGCTGATCGGTAGCTCGCCGGAAATCTTGGTTCGGGTCGAGGAGGGCACCGTCACGATCCGTCCGCTGGCCGGCACGCGCCCCAGGGGCCGCGACGAGGCCGAGGACCAGGCGCTAGCGAAGGAGCTTCTGGCCGACCCCAAGGAACGCGCTGAGCACATCATGCTCGTAGACTTGGGCCGCAACGACGTCGGCCGAGTTGCCGATTTCAATTCAGTCCAGCTCTCCGACGTGATGAAAGTCGAACGCTACTCGCACGTTATGCACATCACCTCGAACGTCAACGGGCGGCTGAGGCCGGGCAAGACGGCTTTCGACGCCCTCCGCGCCGGGCTCCCCGCTGGAACCGTCTCCGGCGCCCCCAAGGTTCGGGCGATGCAAATCATCGACGAGGTCGAGCCGACCAAGCGCGGACCCTATGCCGGCGCGGTCGGTTACATTGATTTTACCGGCAACATGGATACGTGCATCGCGCTACGTACCCTGATTATCCAAGGCCAGACCGCCTACGTTCAGGCTGGCGGCGGCATCGTTTACGATAGCCTGCCCGCTTCCGAGTACGAAGAGACGGTCAACAAGGCACGCGGATTGCTCAAGGCGATCGAGATCGCCGAAAACCAGCTTTCCTGAACCTGAAACGAGGCTCCCAAACCGGGCTCGTCCACTCGGCGGCGATCGGGCTGGAGCACTCCGTTTTATGGGGTCCGCGGCGCGAACCAGCCAGCCAGGTCGTCGAAAACCTGCTCCCGGCCTAGCTCGTTGAGCGGCTCATGGAGCATCCGGGGATAGACCAGAATCGTCTTATCCTCGGAGGCGAGGCGGTCGTAAAATTCGCGCGTTGACCTCGGGCAGATGATCGGATCCTTGCCTCCGACAAGCAGCAGAACCGGGGTCCGGATCTCGCCGGCGCGCCGCAGCAGCATCTGGCCCCCGTCCACCATCCCAAAAAAGAGCGGTGGGCTGAGGCGGTTGTGCCCCAGCTCGTCGCAGCGAAAAACTTCCTGCATCACCGGATCGCGCGTCAACGCCGCGACCGGAGGGTCACCCCGCAGGGTTAGCCAGGGGGCCAAAGACAGCAAGACCTTACCCAGCTTCAGTTTCGCAGAAGGCAACGGCATCGCGATCCGGATCGACGGATTCGAGGCGATGACGCCTGAGATCTGTTCGCTTCCCTCCAGGGCCAGGCGGAGAACGACCTGGCCACCATTGGAATGGCCCAGCAGGAAGAGAGGCAAATCGGGGTGTCGTTTTCGGGCCCAAGAGACGACCGATTGCAAGTCGCCGACGAGGTCTTCGTAACAGCGGACCACGCCGCGCCGACCCGGACTGCGGCCGTGCCCTCGAAAATCCAGCGCGATGATCTCGAAATCGATCACCGGACCTATGGCTCGGGCAAAGTGGGCGTAAACGCCTCCATGCTCACCCAAACCGTGTGCCACAACCAAGATGCCCCGTGGACTGGGCACGCTCCAGCAACGGGCTTTGAGATCGACTCCGTCGCGCGACGGGATCGTCAGATCACTCGGATCCTTGGGTGATGTCAGCATCCGTTCTCTCGGCTCACGATAGTTGGCAACAGACCCGGCTCGAGGTCTCGGGATTCGCGAATGTACCAGAACTCGTGCTACGCTCGGGAGAGCAGTTTCCACGTCGCCGCCGGCTTCCGCCGCGGCAGCCAATCGGGGAATCGGGGCAATCAGGGCGAATCGGGGCAGCGCGATTGGTCTCTGCTTGACGATCGGGGGGAAAATGATTGAATTTAAAGGAACGTCGCTTTGCCAAGAGCGACAAAGGGGCAAGGCTGGCTTCTGTACCGCGCCTTCTGCCCACAAGGAGACTATCCGTGGCTGCTGAGACTTCCCACGTTCATCCGGCAGCACATCCGAGCGTCGCCGGGTCGCGAATCTTGATCGTCGACGACAACAAAGACCTCGCCACAAGCCTGGCTCGCCTCCTGCGCCTGCTGGGCCACGAGGTGGAAGTCGTTTTCGACGGTCTCAAAGCCATCGAAGCGGTCCGGGCTTACCATCCACGCGTGGTCTTGCTGGATCTCGGTCTGCCCAGCCTCGACGGCTATCAGGTCGCCCGCAACCTCCGCCAGGAGGGGTTCAAAGATACCGTGATCATCGCCCTGTCCGGTTACGGTCAGGAAGAAGACCGTCGCAGGTCACGCGAGGCCGGCATGGATTACCACGTTACAAAGCCCGCGGACGTCAAGACGATCAATGATCTGATCGCCCGGCCGATCGGTGGCTAGGCAGGAGTCGGCAGTCGGCAGCAGGTTTCGGCTGTCACGTTCGCGACAGAGCGAGCGTGTCCTCTGGGTCAGCCCGGCGGGATCATCGGCACGCTTTCGCGGAGCTAAGTGTGGCGCCCGAAGCGAATGACGGCCCCCCGCCAGCTGCCCACTGCCCACTATTGGAGCTTCCACTTGAGCGTCCAGTGACGGTCTGATGTCATGACCACGCGGTCACCGGGCAAGCCGAGTGTCCGGATGATCTGGCGGATTTCATCGAGAGTCAAGGCGGCGTGGAGAGATGCGGCGAACAGGTCGCGGGCGCGCGGGGTCTCGTGGCCGGCGTAGATGAGCACCAGGCGTTCAAGCTCGGAGAGGCTGGCAGGACGTGCCAGATCGCGAACCAGCAGCGTTCCGCCCGGGCTCGTTCGCTCGATCATCGCCCGAAGCGCGTCGGCCGGCTTGGGAATATGATGAACGATCGTGTTCGACACCACCGCTTCAAACTGCGCCAGCCCTACAGCTTGATGCAGGAGCTTGACATCGCCGCGAAGACAGCGGATCCGATCCGCCAGACCGGCCCGCGCGACATTGGCCGCCGCACGCGCCAGCATGTTCGGCGAGATGTCCACAGCCAGGATGCGCGCCTGAGGGTCGGCCTGGGCTAGGGCAATTGGGATTCGCGCCGTGCCGGTGCCGACGTCCAGAACCTGCCCACCCCGGTTGGGACCATGCGCGCAGAGAAAATCGCCCACAAACTGCGCGTTGACCCGGCTGTGGTCCATCGCGTCGTACTCGAGGACCTCCTCGGGGCTGTCCATGGCTTCGGGTTCCAGTACGCGTGGGATCATGGGCTCCTTTGGCTGCACGGCGGGTCAAGAGTCGGGATGGTTGCATGCTGAAAGAAGGAAGAGAATGAACGACTTGGGGATCGCGATTACTTTGGCTTGATGGCCGCGATCATCTGGTAAACTTCAGCGAGGCAGATCTTGATGTCGTGCGCCGGGTCTTCCGGCTTTTCCTCGTACTCGAGAGCCAGGCAATGGGAATATTGGCTGGCAGCCAGAGCCTTGAGGAAAAGGGCGATGCGGAGATCCCCTTGGCCCAGGATGGCAAAGGTCTCGGAATTCTTGACATCCTTCAGATGGACGCCGTAAACCCGCTTGCCGAAAACCTCGACGGCACGCACCGGATCTTCCTTGGAGCGCAGGAAGTGGCCGGTGTCGATACAGCAGCCGATCTTGGGGCTGTGATTCTTGATCGCGCTTGCGATCGTGTCAATCAAAGCGAAGCGATGACCCGGCCCGTGGTTATGGATGCCAATGGGCACGTCGTACTCCTCAACCAGCTTGTCCAGCAGGTCAAAGCTCTCGGGATCGGGATCGACGGAGAGATATCCCAGGCCCATGGCCTTGGCGAACTCGAAGAGCATGCGGTTGGCGGTCTCGTCGCTGCCGAGATGAACGACGCCGTAGCCGCTGAGCCGGACGCCGGCAGCCTCGAGCTGGTCCTTGACGGCTCGAATCTTTGCTGGATCGTCGGCCTGCGGGATATGGGCGGGGAAGGCTTCCCAGAAATGAAGGCCCAGGTCTTTGGTCACGGCCAGCGCCTTGGCCAGGTCAGCGCGGCCGCCCGTGGTGTAGCCGCGCAGCGAGTAGCTTTGCAGCCCTAACTGAAAGGGAGCGTAGTCACCCCCCTGTGAGAAAGCCGCAGGCGCTGTCGGACCGCTCGGTCCTACTCCTGAGTTAGCGGCTGTCGCGGCCAGTCCGGCGGCAGCCAGTCCGGCGGACAGGACATCGCGGCGAGTGAGCTCGCGCTTTGAGCCACGCGAGGACATGAGCAACTCTCCCTGGAAGAATGGTGCTCGCGATCCCTACGTTAGCGAGGCTAACCCATCCGCGGCGGGCTCGCCAGTGCCCAGCCGCCGGACCTCAGTGAGCCGGCCGATGTGCTGCTTGAGGCCCGAATCGTCGTTGTGTTATATTCCAAAATGCGGTCGAAGGCCGCGATGCGCCAGGAGTTAGCACTCCGCTGCCATCACTTCTTTCGAGCCAGTGCCCAAGGAGACGATGATGCCGCCTGAAAGGGAGATCCTGGGGATCTTGTTGCCAGTCGGCGGCGGCGATCCCATTCCGCTTCTGAAAACGGAATTGATTTTGGGCCGGCGACCCGTCTGCGACATCCGGCTCGACTTCAGCAACGTTTCCGGCAAGCACTGCGCACTCCAGTTGATTAGCGGACTCTGGCACATTCGCGATCTGGGATCGACCAACGGAACTTCGGTCAATGGCTCGCGGCTCTCCGGCCAGCACGCCATCATGCCCGATGACGAAGTGGGCGTGGCCACTCACCTCTTCACAATCAGCTACGTTCCCACCGGGCCCGAAGCTGTTGTTTCCACACACAAGGTGCTCGACAACAACATGCAAGAGGAGCGGAGGCGGCATTCGCTCATGGAGCTCGCCGGACTGGACACCGACGGCGACAAGCCGAGCCGCGCGGCTCGACCCAAGACCGCGCCGTCGACCATCGAGAGGCTCTCGGCTCAAGAGGGCGAGTTCGATGACACCGTTCCCAAGGACTTCAAGGAAGCTGCCAAGCCCAGGCCCACGCAAGAAGAAGTGGACGAAGAGTTCCTCAAGATGATCGAAGAGGAAGTCAAGAAGGTGAACTGAACTTCGTCCACGCCTGCTGCATCCACGACTCCTTGAAACCACACCCCGTTTCCAGGCCCTCGTGGCCCTGCGCCAGACGTGAAGCAGGCTCGATTGGGCCTCCCGGTCCGCCTTGACGTCGGCCGCGGACCAATTGTTTACTTTTTTCCTGATCGGTTTCTCGAAAAAGAGCGGTCAAGAAGGCTTGCACTGTCGCTTCAGAGGTTATCAGGTAAGGAAGCTTATCTGCGACTTAACCGCCGGGCCCGTTTGTTTGGCTCGTGGCAGCCTCGAAGTCCGGACGGCGCGGATGGCGACTCGTACCTGCACGGGGAGTTTGACGCGATGAGGACGCTTTGCAAGACGATCGTCGCACTGGGATTGGTCGCTCTCATGGCCGGTCCTGCGATGGCACAGCAGGGGCGCGGCGGCGGCCGCGGAGAATTCGGCGGCGGCCTGGGCATGCTGCTGAAAAACGCGAGCGTTCAGCAAGAGCTGAAGCTCGACGCGACCCAGACCGAGAAGGCCAAGGAAGTGGCTGAGAAGGCCCGCGAAAAGTTCCAGGCCAAACGCGAATCGCTGGAAGGCCTTCACGGCGAAGAGCGGTTCAAGAAGATGCAAGAGCTCAACAAGGAAGTCAATGCGGGAGTCGATAAGGAGATCAAAGAGTTCCTGACTACGGAGCAGATCCACAGGCTCCATCAGATTCAGCATCAACTTCAAGGTGCACACGCCTTCACCGACGAGCACGTCCAGGACAAGCTCAAGCTGAGCGACGACCAGAAGACCGAGATTCGCGAGATCGTTCATGCCTCAAGCGCCGAGGCCCATAAAATCTGGGAGGAGGACGCACAGCACGATCGCGAGGGGATGATGGCGAAGATGGCCGAGCACCGCAAGGAGACTCTCGCCAAGGTCGAATCCAAGCTGACCGACGAGCAGAAGGCGGCCTGGAAGGAAATGCTCGGCGATCCGTTTGAAATCAAGTGGGAACGGCACGGCGGCCGCCACTGAGCCTTCCCTTGCGTTTGAACTTTCTTGAGCTGACCACAACACCCGCGCGGCTGGAAGCTCATCCAGTCCGCCGGGTGTGCTTCTTTTCCGTCCGGGAAGACGGCACTTACGGGGACTCACTCCACCGTCACGCTCTTGGCCAGGTTGCGCGGCTTGTCGATGTCGCAGCCTCGGCGGCGGGCCACGTGATACGCCAAGAGTTGCAGCGGTACGACCGACAGGAGCGGCTGGATCACCTCGGGGGCGTCGGGAATAGGTAGGAAAACATCCGAAAGACCGGCCAGCGCCTCGTCACCCTCGGTCCCCACGCTGATGATCCGTCCGTGCCGCGCCTTGACTTCCTCAACATTGCTGAGCGTCTTGGCGTGCAGCGAGCCGCGAGGAGCCACGAAGATGCACGGAGTTTCGCGATCGACAAGCGCGATCGGTCCGTGCTTCATCTCGGCGGTCGGATAACCCTCGGCGTGAATGTAGCTGATCTCCTTGAGCTTAAGCGCTCCTTCGAGCGCCACCGGGAAGTGTAGATCCCGGCCAAGATACAGAGCGCTTCGCGCCTGGCTCATCCGCTCGGCGGCCTGCTCGATCAAGGGTTCGGTGTTCAAGATCTTGCCCAGCAGGTCGGGAACCGACTCAAGGGCATCGAGTACCGCCAAGCCATCCGGGAACGACAGGTGCCGCAGCCGGCCCAAGTGCAGGGCCAGCATCGTCAAGACGACGACTTGAGCTGAGAAGGCCTTGGTGCTGGCCACGCCGACCTCGGGTCCGGCGTGCAAGTAGATGCCGCCGGCGGCCTCGCGGGCAATCGTGCTGCCGACGGTGTTGACGATCGCCAGCGTGGGATGCCCGCACCGTTTCGCTTCCCGTAGCGCGCCCAATGTATCAGCCGTCTCGCCCGACTGGCTGAGAACGAAGACGAGCGTGCGATCATCAAGCGGGGCGTTTCGATACCGGAATTCACTGGCGTACTCGACTTCCACCGGCAAGTGCGCCAGGCGCTCGATGAGGTATTCACCAACCATCGCCGCGTGCCAGCTCGTGCCACAGGCGGCGAAGATCACGCGGCGGATGCGGCGCAGCTTCCCTGGCGTCATGTTCAGGCCGCCGAACTGGGCCGTCGCCTCGGGCCTGCGCAGACGGCCGCGGCAGGCGTTTAAAACGGTCTCTGGCTGCTCGCGAATCTCCTTGAGCATGTAGTGCGCATGACCGCAAAGCTCGACCGCGTCGGGCTTCCAGTCAATCCGGTCGATCCGCGGCGTGATCGTCCCGTGCTCGAGGTGGCGGATCTCGAAATCGGTGGGAGTCAGCCGCACGATCTCACCGTCTTGCAAGTAAGTCACCCGCGCTGTATGCGGAGCAATCGCGACCGCGTCGCTGGCCAGCAGGTACTCGTCATCGCCCACTCCGACGACCAGCGGACTACCGAACCGAGCGCCGATGAGCTCGCCGGGATGGCCGGCGGTGATCACGGCTATGCCGTATGTGCCTTCGAGCATCGGTAAGACATGCTGCACCGCCTCAAATGGAACGTCGTTGTGTTCGAGCTCCCGAGCGATCAGGTGCGCGATGACCTCGGTATCGGTCTGGCTCTGGAAGACGAAGCCCTCGTTTTCAAGCTCGCGCCGCAGGGCCGCATGGTTTTCGATCACTCCGTTGTGCACCACAGCCACGGTCGCTCGTCCATTTCGGCCCCCCGTATGGGGATGGGCATTGCGATCCGTCGCCGCCCCATGCGTGGCCCATCGGGTATGGCTGATCCCGCAGTGGCTGAAAAGCGGCTGCTCCTCGAGCATCTCTTCCAGCGCTCGGACCCGGCCGGCACGCTTGCGAATGGCTAACCCGCCATTCTGGACCGCAGCCAGCCCCGCACTGTCATACCCCCGGTACTCCAAACGCCGTAGCCCTGCCACCAGGATCGGACTGGCCTCGTGCAGCCCGGTATAACCAACAATTCCGCACATCGCGCGCTCCCTTTTCCTGGGTCTTTCTCGCTCCTGGAGAGGACACTATCATACCTATCGAGCATACCCCCGACATCCGTTTCTAACACGCATGGTTGCCAGCAGGCAACATGAGTTGGTCGGCAGCTTCGTACTCTAGCCGATCTCACGAAACAGGATACAATATACGTCCGTGACGGCAGACCTCAGTGGCCCAGTCACCTAGAAACTTTCAGTAACCTGCGGTTGACACCCGCGGCGTGCTGGTCCATACTCTGGCCCGGACAGGCCGGGGCAGGCGAGAGCGGAAACCGTCGATCATTCACCAGCGCACGACTGCTGCGGCGCGATCGCGGTGCCCAAAGTTGCCAGGTGCCCTCACGGAAGGTCTGCCGACTGACGCAACATGATGGTGTGCCCGCAAGGACGGGGGCCTGGGCGTCTTTCCCGCCCGTCATTTCTTGCCGGCCGCACGGACGAACTTCACCACGGTCCTCCCGATCCGCGACGTTCCAGGCGCGTCTGGATTCGAGCCACCAAGGATGGGTCCTGCCATGCGAATCCTCGTCACCGGAGGAGCCGGTTACGTCGGCTCAACTCTCGTTCCCATGCTCCTGGAGCAGGGGCACCGCGTCCGCGTGCTCGACAACCTCAAGTTCGGCGGCCACGGCCTCTTACCCTGCTGCCAGAACCGGTTCTTTGAGCTTCACAAGGGCGACGTCTGCGACCCGGCAGCCGTCAAAGCGGCCGTCGACGGGGTCGACGCGATCGTTCACTTAGCCGCGATCGTCGGCTATCCCGCCTGCAAGAAAGAGCCGCAACTCGCCCAGGCCATCAACGTCGAGGGCACCCGCAACCTGCTGGCTGCTCGTCCCCGCGACGCCCGGTTCATGTTCGCTTCCACCGGCAGCATCTACGGGTCGATACCCGATTACGTTTGCAAGGAAGACACGCCGCGAGCGCCCATCACCCTCTACGGAGAAACCAAGGGCGCAGCCGAGCAGATGGTGCTCGAGGCCGGCAACAGTGTCGCCTATCGCTTCGCCACTGCCTTCGGCGTCTCCAACCGGATGCGGCTGGACCTGATGCCTAATGACTTCACCTACCAGGCTGTCAAGAACCGGAACCTCATCGTCTATGAAGGTGGTTTCAAGCGAACTTTTGTTCATGTTCGTGACATGGCCCGCTCGTTCATCTTCGCGCTGGAGCGGTGGAACGAGGTGAAGGACGAAGTTTACAACGTCGGCCACGAAACAATGAACTTCACCAAAGAAGACGTGGCGCGGAAGATTCTCGAGCACGTCGATTTCTACCTGCATTTCGCCGAAGTCGGCAGCGACGCCGACCAGCGAAACTACGAGGTCTCCTACGAGAAGATTCGCAAGAAGGGCTTCGAGACCACCGTCGATCTGGACCGTGGCATCTCCGAGCTGGTTCGCGCAGCGCGGCTCATCGAGTTCCAGAACCCGTTTGCCAATGTCTGATTTTGTAGGTAGTGGGCAGTCGGCGAAGGGCAGTGGGCGGTGAGCAGTGGCGGAGGGCAGCTTCCGGGTGCCACGCTCAAGTCCGCGTGAGCGTGCTCTTGCGAGGACCAGCAGCCCACAATTGAAAGCCAGCGATTGCCCACTGCCCACTGTTCATTACCCACTACGCACTACCCACTGCCCGCCACCCCTACCCACTACGCACTGCCGACTGCCCACTGCTCACTGAGGGAGACAACCCCATGCAAAGCTTCTGGTCCAACAAGCGTGTCACGGTCACCGGCGGGGCCGGGTTTCTCGGCCAGCACATCGTGCGGCGGCTGGAAAGCTACGGCGCCAAGGTCTTCGTGCCCCGCCAGCGCGAATACAACCTGGTGGCGCTTGATTCGTGCCTCCGCTGCCTGCTCGAGCACCCGTGCGATCTGCTCGTCCACGCGGCAGCGTATTACGGCGGCATCGGGATCAACCAGGCCGAGCCGGCCAAGTTGTATTACTCCAATTTAGTGATGGGGGCGAACCTGATGGAGGCCGCGCGGCTGGCGAAGGTCGCCAAGGTGGTCAACATCGGCACGGCGTGCAGCTATCCCGGCTACCTCGAGGGCGACCTGAAAGAGCACGACCTCTGGAACGGCCCGTGCCACGCAAGCGTCGTGAACTACGGGCTGACCAAGAAAATGCTTGCGGTGCAAGCTCAGGCGTACAAGAAGCAGTACGGCCTGGACTCGATTCACCTGATACTCACAAATCTGTACGGTCCGGGCGACTCGTACAATCCCGACCGTTCCCACGTGGTCGCCGCGCTCGTGCGGAAATGGGTCGAGGGCGACCTGGCCGCCGCTCCCTCCATCGAGGTCTGGGGAACCGGCAAGCCGATCCGCGAATTCATTTACGTGGAAGACTGCGCGGATGCGATCATCCTGGCCTCTGAAAAATATCATGACGTGAATGTTCCCCTGAATATCGGCACTGGTCTGGGCACGTCGATCCGCGAGCTGGTCGAGACGATCAATGACGTGACGGGGTACACGGGCAAGATCGTCTGGAACACCGACAAGCCCGACGGCGCGATCAAGAAGGTTCTCGACGTGACCCGGATGAAGCAGGTTCTCGAGGGCTGGACGCCGACGACGAGCCTGCACGCGGGGCTCTCCCGGACGATTGCCTGGTACCGGGCCAACAAGGCCCAGGCGGACGCGAAATGGTGAACCGTCGCCTCTGGTTTCGTGGCGGATCGGGTCCGGCACGGCCGAGATCCTCGCGCATCGTCTTTCCGATGGTGGAGGCGTCGCCGCCGGGGCTCGACGAAGACGTCGAGCCCTTGGAACACCCGGAGAGCCCCGGCAGCCCGGACGCTCTGCCAGCGGGGACTCGCTTGCTGTTTGTCAACCAGTATTACTGGCCCGATCATGCTTCGACGGCCCAGCACCTGACCGATCTAGCTGAATCACTGGCTGCGCGTGGCTATGAGTGTCACGTGCTCTGCGGCCAGGGAACCTACCGGCCCGGCGAGCCAGCGCCCGTGGCGTACGAGATGCACCATGGCGTTCATATCCATCGCGTGCCGACGACCTCGCTGGGACGGCGAAGCACGCTCTGCCGCATGGCCGACTATCTCAGCTTTTATGCCCGGGCCGTTGTAAAAGCAGTGCGATTGCCCCGCTTCGACGCCGTCGTCACACTGACCACCCCGCCGATCATCGGTTTAATCGGCACGCTCTTGCGGCGACTGCGGGGCACGCCGCATGTCTACTGGAGCATGGACCTGCATCCAGACGCGAGCCTGGCCCTGGGCCGGATGACGGCTCGGAACCCCGTGGTGCGCGGCCTGGCGGGGCTGAGCGACTTTGTCTATCGCCAGGCTGACCGGGTCGTCGTGCTCGGGCCCTACATGGCCGATCGTGTGCTCTGCAAGGGCGTTCGCCCCGACCGGCTCGAGACAATCCCCGTCTGGAGTCGCCGCGATGAGGTCTATCCGGTCGATCGCGAGGCCAACCCCCTGCGCAAGAGTCTCGGACTGGAAGGCAAGTTCGTGGCCATGTACTCGGGGAATCTCGGGCTGGCGCACTCGTTCGACGAGCTCCTGGAAGCCGTCCGCCGCCTGCGCGATCGAGACGACATCGTCTTCGTCTTTTCTGGCTCGGGGCCGCGGGCCCAAGAGGTACGCCTGGCCCAAGAGCGCGAGCAGCTCTTGAACGTTCGCATGCTCGATTACGTGCCGCGGGCGGAGCTGGCGCGATCGCTCTGCGTGGCGGATGTCCACTTGATCTCGATGCGTCCCGAGATGACAGGGATCGTCGTTCCCGGCAAGCTCTACGGCATCATGGCGGCGGCCCGGCCGGCCTTGTTCGTGGGTCCTGCGCACTGCGAGTCGGCCGACACCATCCGCCGCGCCGGCTGCGGACTGACCGTGGCCTCTGGCGATGCCGACGGCGTGGTCTCGGCACTGACGACTCTCGCGGACGACCTGAACCTGGCTCGCCAGATGGGCCAGAAAGGACGCATGAGCTTTCTTGCCAGCCACGAACGCAATTTATGCTGTTACCAGTGGCTGGAGATGATCGGCAAACTGGTGGCGCGACCGCGCAGGCGGGCCGCACCGGCGCGCGCCGAGCGGCTCAGCCCGATCATGGTTCCCGCCGGCACGCTCGGTCCGGGAACGCGATAGCGCGGGTTGCCCACGTGTGACGTACAACATTCGAGGGGGCCGTCGCCATAATGACTTCTCCCACCGGGAGAAGGTGCCCCGCAGGGGTAGATGAGGGGGCAAGCCGCATGCTTTCGCCTGCACATTCCCTCATCCGGCCGTTCCGGCCATCTTCTCCCAGTGGGCGAAGGGAAGATCATGCCTTCTCGCCGCGGGAGCGAGGTGCCAGAGAGGTAGGATCCGCCTCGCGGACCGATTCGAACGGCCCGTACGCGTGCACATCCATAAGGGTTAATACTTGTGAACACCAAGCCAATCGTGATAATCTTTTGCCTCGTCGCGGTGTTGATCGCCCCGGCACGAGCTCAGGAACCCGCCTCCGTGACCGAGATCCTCGAGCGGAACGATCGAGCCCTGGTTCGCGAACTATCGAATTATCTGAGCAAGAGCCCTCGCGCTGAGGACCGCGATCAGGGCTACGCGGCCCTCTTCAACAAGGCGATCGAGCACGACTGGTTCGCCGACACCGAGCAGGCGGCCCATCGCTACCTCGCGAGCGATCCCGATGGACCGGTGCGGGCGCTCGCCCAGATCATCACCACAATGGCCCGGGCGCAGGCCGGCCGCTTTGACGAAGCCCTGGCACGCTACAAGGACCTGCTGGGCGGCCTGGTAAGAGCGATCAGGAAGAGTTCGCCTCCAGCTTCACCGACACCTTCGCCACTGCGGCCATCGCGGCCGGCGAGTTCACGACCGCCCGGGCCGTCTTCGAGACCCTGCAAGAGCGGTTCCCCGACAGTCCGGCCCTGCGCGACAAGGTTACAAGAGAGCTGGGACGGCTCGATCGGGTCGGCAAGCAAGCCCCCGACGTGGCCGCTCAGGATCTCGCTGGCAAGACCGTGCGGTTGGGCGAACTTCAAGGCAAGTACGTGTTGGTCGATTTCTGGGCCACCTGGTGCGCGCCTTGCATTGCCGAGCTGCCGCGGCTTCAGGAAGCCTATCGGAAGTACCATGCCGCCGGCTTCGAGATCATCGCCGTGAGCCTCGACGAAACACGTAGTGCCGTCGTTGATTTCGTCAAGGTGCGCAAGCTCCCGTGGCCACAGGTCCACAATGCGACCGCCGGCGCCGATCTCGTCGAAGCCTTCGGCGTCAGCTCGATTCCGGCCGCTTACCTGATCGACCCGGAGGGCAAGATCATTCGCCTCGATCTCCGCGGTCCGGCCTTGGGCGCAACCCTCGCACGGCTGATCAAATCAGGCAATTAAGCATACTCCAGGACGTGCGAAAAAGAGCGGCCCGAGGCTTGCCAGCGATACCTTGAATTCAATGAAACCGCGCTAAGAAGCGGCCTCCGCTTGCCCCCTGATCTCAGGGGGTGGGTTCGGTCTGGCAGCCGTGGCAAGCACCGTGCGCTGAACGCGCCGCTGCGCTCCTTCGAGCAGGCTGTTGAAGACGAACGTGAAGAGTAAACTCGGCGTGATGGCCGCGGCTTCCACGCCGAGCAGGCTGTTTCCGACTCCCATCCAGACACCCGAGCCCAGGCTCAGACCGACGACCGGACTGAGCGCGAAGAGGAACTGGGATGGTCCGGAATTGCCAGGCTGACCGACCAGGGTGATGACGCCTAGAATCAGTGGTACAACCCAGGCCAAGAACAGAAAGAGAACAAAGTAGCCGCTCCCCCGCCTGCCGAAACGAAGCAGGAAAAACTGAGCCGCCAGGCCGAAGTAGACGACCACGAGAACGCCGTTGGCGATGCCCAGCGAGGAGGGTGAGTAGATCGGTCCGGAGGCTCCGTCACCGGCACCTTCCACGTGTTTCCAGGCGAGCGTTGCCGTGACCAGCACGATCGAGCCGATGACCAAGAGAACGATGCGATTGAGCGCCAGGTCGTGCCAAGGGGAAAGGCGTGGCCAGCCGAGTTTCCTCGCGCGCCGCAGTCCTTTGACGTACTCCGCCTGGCTCGGCGTCACCAAGGCCGAGAGCATGATCCCGAGGATGACCAGGACATAAAGCAAGCCAACTGCCAGGTCCTTGTGCTGAGACTGGTTCCAGATGGCACCCGTGAGCAGCACGCTTAGGGACGCCATGGCTAGGGCGGCCTGGGGCTTGGAGAGCGGGTGCAGACGCTCCGAATCCATCTTCCGGCGGGCGATCAAGAAGAAGAACAGTAGAAAAGGCGTTTGATAGAGTAGTAGAAGGGCCAGCCACGGCAGAGAGACGCCGAAAAAATCGATCCGCGGCTCGCGATCGACGATGTTCGCCAACCGGCCCAACCCCGTGAGGGAGTTGCCGGCAACGAGCCCCAGGAAGACCACGATGCCCCGGGCGCCGCGTGGGCCGGCCGGCCTCCTGAAGATCAAAGCAGTGACGAGCGCTAGTCCATGGAGCACCCAGCTCGTGCTCAAGAGGACGATCAAGAGCTGAACGAGGCCCCGGAAGTCGGGCGTGCCCATGGCCACGCAGAGAAACAAGAACGGTAGCGTGCACGCCAAGAGGATGTACTCGCGAACCGGAGCGCCGAAGAAGAAACCAAGCGCCAGCTCGGTGGGCGAGAGCGGCGAGACGCGATGAAAATCCATGATCCCCGAGGCGCGCGCCGAGAAGACTGAGTTGTTGACCTGCGAGGCTCCCAGGATGCCCAGGATCACCGCTCCCAGGGCGTAAAAGGCTCCGAAAGCCCCCCCTGTCCTGTAAGCATCCAGCTCGAAACCTCCCCAGGCGATGCAGAAACAGAGCGACAGGGTGATCACCAGCGCAGTGGCCAACGACGGCCCTCGCAGTCGCGACCGGAAGTGCTTGACGAAGATTGGGTTGTCGAGCCAAAGGGCGGCCCAGTCTCGGCTCATCAGGATAGCTCCCTGGCACCCACCTTGAGGAACAGCTCTTCGAGGTTGTCTTTGCGGTGAGCAAACGAAACCACCCGTACGCCCGCGCTCACCAATCGGGCCAGAAGCTCGCTGGCCTCCTCGGGCCCTCCCCGGTGGCGGAAGATCAGCGCGCCATTTTCGTGCTGAATGTTCCCTGCGAGTGGGTCGCCTGAGAGCAGCTTTAGGCACACTTCCGGATCGCCCAGGATCTCGATCGCCAGTGCCGAGTCTCCCATGATGCGCGCACTGACATCCTCGATGCGGCCGCTTTCCACCAGCCGGCCCCGCTCCATGATGGCCACCGACGTGCAGAATTCGTTCATCTCGGCCAGGATGTGCGACGAGATCAGGATCGTCTTGCCCTCGGAGGCGAGCCGCTTGAGGATGTTTTTCAGGTCGATCCGGCCTTGAGGGTCGACCCCACTTGCCGGCTCATCCAAGAGCAGGACCTGGGGGTTGGGAATGAGCGTCTTGGCCAACATCAAGCGCTGTCTCATGCCGCGCGATAGCCCGATCGTCGGTGCGTCACGCTTCTCGGTCAGGCCCACAATTTCGAGGTACCGATCGATGAGCTCGGGCCGGATCCGGCGGGGAATCCGGTAGCTGGCGGCGAAAAGGTCGATGAATTCCCAGACCAGAAGATCATCGTAGACTGGCGGAAAGTCGGGCATGAAGCCGACCAGCCTGCCGACTTCCTCCGGCTCCTCGAAGGCGTCGATGCCCATGATCTCGATCTGGCCGTAGGTCGGCTCGATCAATCCCAACAGGGTGCGCATCGTGGTGGTCTTGCCCGCGCCGTTGGGCCCGATCAGCCCGCAGACCTCGCCGGGCTCGACCTCGAGCGAGAGATCATTGACCGCGCAAAGGTTGTCGTAGTCCACGCGGAGGTCGCGAATCGAGATCATGGGAGGGTTCGTCCAGAGTCGGAAAGCCTGGTCGTACGTTTCAGGACGATGAGTAAGCTCAGGCCGAGCGACGGCGGAAATGGTCGATAGTTGTCCTTCTTTCCAGTGGCACCAGGCGGCGGGTTAACCGCACGGTTGTAAACTAAGCTGACTCATGCTGAAGCGCGGCCCCCGTCCCAACACCAGGAGCTTATGCTGGTTTCCGTGAATGATGTGCCATAGACTCGATGAGAAATGTAGCATCCGCTTCGCGAACCGTCGGCATCAATCCGCCATCGGCGCCTACATCGAAGCCAACCGCTTTGCGTATCACCTGGAGCACTCTCGTTTCTCGCCAGAACCTGCCTTACACTCGTTCGAGAGTCTCTGTTCAACTTGATATGGAACGCCATGCTATGGACGCCGAATCGAAGATCAAGACCTTGCTTGTCGGGTATCCCGTGGTGGTCGTCCAGCCTGTTCAGTGGGGCGAGCAGGACCCGCTGGGGCACGTCAACCACGTGACCTATTTTCGATGGTACGAGACGGGCCGAATCGTCTACTTCACGAAAGTCGGGCTGATGGACATGCACAAGGCCGAGCGGATTGGCCCAATCTTAGCGTCGGTCAGCAATGACTATCGCCGCCAAATCACCTATCCCGACACGGTCCACATCGGCATTCGGATTACCAAGATTGGACGTTCAAGCTTCGGTATGGACCACAAAATCATCAGCCAGAACGATCGCGTCCTCGCCGCCGAGGGTAGCTCGACGATGGTGATCTTCGACTATCACACGAATAAGCCGCACACTATGCCCGCCCGCATTCGCCACGCCATCGAAGAGCTGGAAGGTCAGAAATTTTAGCGTGGAAAATGAGCCACGGATGGAAAAGAGGATGGGCCGCGAACGAAGATGAAAGAATCTTGCCACGGATGAAAAAGAGGATGGACCGTGGATGAAGAAAATTGACCGCAGATGAACGCAGTTGAACACCGATAAGAGTGAGACCGATGGCACGGACTGGGGCGGTTTTTAGGGTCATCACTGCAAGGCCGCAAACTGAGGTTTCGCGGGTCCTTCCCGGACGTCAGGCTGCCTACGCTTTTTCTTGGTGCCGCCATCGGTCGTGGCCCGCAGTCGCGCCTCAATGTCCCGCTCTTTCTGGGCCAGCTGCGTCAAGGTCCCAGAATCGCACCGGGTCTGCTGATGTGGTGCAATCGAATAAGGTTGAAGAAGCTGGGCCTAGGGGCTTGGTTGACTCGCGTCCGTCTCATCAGCGCACCGTTTGGTCTTTTGGTCAACGTTCCGCTTTCTTGCTATCGCTCTGTTGCTCTCGCTCACGATTTCCGAAGAATGTAAGGCTCTCATCGCCTGTGTGAGGAGTTGAGCTGCTGTATTCATACCATTGGTATGGTCGTTCATCCCCATGATCCTTTGTGTGACGTTGAATTCGTGTTTGGACAAGACGCTGACGGTACCCGCCTGGAAGCCTGGAGACCTGGTGCGTGGCGTCGAGGTGCGGGAGGTGGTTGGCGGCAAAGGGAATAACGTGGCCCGGGCGCTCGGCCGCCTGGGACGGACGGCCCGGCCTGTCACGTTCCTGGGAGGGCCGGTGGGCCGGCGTTGCGAAGAACTCTTGCGGCAAGACGATCGCCTGGACCCGATCGCCATCGCGACCGAGACGAGCACCCGGGTGATTCTGACCGTGCTGACCCGCTCGACGATCGAGCAGACGGCCTTTTTCGACCCCGACCCGGCGATCACGTCCTCCGAGGTCGATGCGCTCATTCGCCGGGTCGAGCACGAACTGGCACGGGGGGGCATGGCGGCGATCACGCTCTCGGGTTCAAGCCCATCGCCCGCGACGCACGGGGTTTACAGCGATTTGATTTCGCTGGCCCGGGCCCGGCGGATTCCGGCCTTCCTCGATACCTACGGCCCCGCGCTGGAGGCGATCTGGGGGTTCTGGCCGTCCGTCTTGCAGCTTAACCGCACGGAGGCGGCCGGAGTGCTTCGCAAGCCGAGCGTGACCGACGCCGACGTCTTGCAGCTCCTGGAGCAATGGCATCGCCACGGTGTGACCTGCGGCGTCGTCACCGACGGAGCCAACCAGGTCTTCATCCAGGTGCGCGAGAGAATATTCCGGGCAACTCCGCCGGCGATCAAGGTCGAGAACCCGATCGGCTCGGGCGACTCGCTCCTGGCGGGACTAGTCGACGGCTGGCTGGCCGGGTCCGACAGCGAGCAATTGATCCGCCATGCCATCGGCTGCGCTGCGGCCAATGCGGTGGTCTGGGACGCCGGAGCGATCAACCCCGAAACGGCTCGAGAGCTCGCCGGCGAAGTCGTCCTGGAGCCAATCTGAAATCACTAAATTCATAGACTTCCGCCAATGCCCCCGCCCTGCCCCTTAATGAGCTTTTTCTGTCCTTACGGCAGCTTGACCATTTCGGTACGGAGCTTGAGGAACTCGACGAAAGCTTTTATCGCATGTCACCTGCCCCAGACCTGAAGGCCAAGGATAATCGCTTGGAGTAGCCCAACCACGACCAGCATGAAGGTTAAAAGATTGAGCCGGGCTGCCGTCCTCTCTTGGCGCTGTGCCAAGATTGTCTGTAGGCGTAGCTCGGCGTTTCGCCGCGCCTCGGGGTCTCCAAATCCACTACCGTCAGAAAACATCTCAAGCGCCTCCAGCAACTCGTCTTTTGACACCGATGTCCCTCCAGCGCGTCAAGACTCAAACCAAGGTACGCTCAGACCTTGGTTTGTATTCGCCAGTAGCGATGACATATTCTACTTCAATGGCCCGAAAGGCGGCTAGAAACGCGAAGATTCCTGGGCAGAAAGCCCGAATTCTTAGCTCCGTGTCGGATCGTTGTTCTATTTTGCGGCCCGCTGCCCTGAAGGAGCGGAGGCCGCATCGCCTGTGATGTCGCTTCTGCTCCACCACAGGCACCTGGACAAGAGCTTCGCTCACTACTCACTTCTCGTTACCGTCTGTCCACTTCCGACTGCCCACAACCCGAATCTCAATTGCCTCTTTTATCACTTTCTGTTAAGGGAAGGCTCCATACCAGGACCCCTGTTCGAGGGCACGATGGATCTAAGTGGCGACGTCATCGACCTCGTGGCCGATCTGGATGACCCTTGGGTCGCGGAAATCCAGCTCTGTCTGGCAAACCTGGCCACGGTGCGTGTCTTTCCATGCACTGACGAGTTGCCGCCGTGGCCCTCCACAGAAGGTCAATCGCCTCGGGTCGTCGTCGTGCACCGCTGCCGGTTGACGTCCCAGGATATGCTTCGGATCGAAGAGTGGCGGAACGATTCCCGCTTCACCGTTCCGCCCCGAATCATCTTCTGCCATAGCCCTTATGTCCGTTCCTCGGAGCTGGAACGATGTTCCCGGCTGGCCGACCTGGTGATCCCCGAGGCGACAGCAACCGAGACCCTAAGTCGGCACGTCCAGCGCCTGCTGGCTCCGGAACCGGGACTTGAAGTTAAGGCAACGCAGCTAGACCCGCATCTCGCGCTTCCGTTGGACGTTTACAGCAGCGATCACGAAATGCGTGCGATTTTGCGGGAAGTTCTGATGACATATGGGCTTACAGTCACGGCAAAGAACGATCCGGGGACTGAGCGAGGACCTTGGCCGGTTTCCGAATCGTCGCGGCATCGAGTGCTCACGGTATGGGATGTTCCGGTGCTCGAGCCCGATTGGCCGGAACTCTTGCGACGGCAAAGTTCGCTTGGCCCGGTGATCGCCTTGCTTGGATTTGCCGATCGCGTCACGGTCGCGCGGGCGAAGGCCGCGGGAGCGGCGGCTTGCCTCGATCTTCCCTTCGACCTGGACGATCTGGTCCATGTGGTTGCGCGAGTGAGCGCCGCGGCCAAGTCAGATGGCCCGGCCGCTGGCGTGGGGCGGATCGAGAGAGCGCATGCGGTTCTTTCGGGACCGGTCAGCCGGGGCGCCCGCGGCCGGGCGGCGATCCGCGCCCGTGGCGAGCCCGTCCCGTGGCCCGTTGGGAATTCGGCGCCTAGAATAACCTCGTGAGCCGACCAACAGCGCCGGTGTTCCCGGAGGTTTGATGCCTAGGGTCAGAGCCAGCAGAGAAGGCGCCAATCCAGGCGCCGCGGGCCGCTCGCAGGGCACGGAAAGCGGCTCGCACCGCGGCAATGCGGGATCGGGCTTGCCCCCCCTGGAGCTGAAAGACCTGACCCGGCTGATCCAGCGGGCCTCGGGCTTTCCCGAAGCGCTTGCGGCTCTGAAAAACGGTCGGGCGGCGACGATCGACGGTGCCTGGGGCTCAGCGGCTGGCCTCGTCTCCGCCGCGCTGGGGCTGCACGCGCCGTCGACGCTGGTGATCGTCCTGGCCCACGTGGGCGATGTCGATGATTTCCGCGACGATGTCACCGTCTTCGCCGGGATCACGCCGGAGGTCTTTCCCGCGTGGGAAAAGCTGCCCCGCGAGCAAGATGCAACGGACGAAATCTCCGGCCGGCGATTTCGCGTGGTGAGCAGACTGGCCGGGCCGATCCCTCCCCGGCTGGTGGTCACGCCAATCCAGGCACTGCTTCAGCCCGTGCCCAGGCGCGAGGTGCTTTTGCGGATGTCGCGGCAGATCAAGCTCGGCGACACGCTGCCGCCGGAAGAGCTGGCGTCCTGGCTTTTGGAGCGCGGCATGGTGCGGGCGGAGGTCGTCGAGGTACCGGGCGAATTCAGCCTTCGCGGCGGCATCTTCGACCTCTTCCCGACCGACGCCGCCGATCCGCTGCGTATCGAGTTCTTCGGCGATGAGATCGAGTCGATTCGCCCTTTCGACGTCGAATCCCAGCGCTCGCTGGAGAAATGGCAGAACGTCAGTCTCAGCATTCCGCCTCTCTATAAGGAAGAGAACCAGGCAAGTTTCGGTCCGCCCACCGACTTCTTTCCAAGTGGAACCTGGGTGGCGCTCGTCGAGCCGTCGGATCTCCGCGAGGAGGGCCGGCATTATCTGGCGCGGAGCGACGATCCGCGAGGTCTCTTTTCGGTTGAGAGCACGTTCGAGCGGCTCATCCGGTTTCCGTCGATCGCCGTCTCGGCGCTGGCTGCCGATTCGCTGGAAGCGACGTGCCACTTGCGGATCGAGAGCGTCGAGCGATTCTCGGGCGATTTGGCCCGGGTCAAGGCCGAGCTTGATTCGGCGGCGGCCGGAGATCGCGTGCTCCTGGCCTGCCACAACGCGGCCGAGGTCGAACGCTTGGGCGAAGTCTTCAGCGACACGGTCCTGGCGCAGGAGGGCCGGCTGCACCGGACGATTGGCCGAATTCGCTCCGGGTTTCACTTGACCGACGCAAGTGCCCTGGTGATCGCCGACCACGAGCTATTTGCCCGCGCTGATGTGCGCAGGCCCGTGACCCGGCGCCGGTACGAGAGCCGGGCCATCGACAGCTTCCTCGACTTGAACGAGGGGGACCTGGTCGTCCATGTCAACCATGGCATCGCCCGCTATCGCGGATTGCAGGTCGTGGACCGCTCGGCGGAGCACGCCGAGGAGACACTCCTTCTTGAATTTGCCGAAAGTACCAAGCTTTACGTGCCGATCGCCAAGATCGACCTGGTGCAAAAGTACGTCGGCGGCGGAAAGTCCGCTCCGGCGCTCTCGAAAATTGGCTCGTCAACCTGGGAAAAGCGAAAGAAGCGGGTGGCCGAGGCGGTGGTCGACCTGGCGCAGGAGCTTCTGGACATCCAGGCGGCACGCGCTAGCCAGCCCGGCTTTGCCTATCCGGCCGAGGACAGCCATTGGATGGCCGAATTTGAGGCGGCCTTTCCGTTCGAGGAGACGCCCGACCAGCTTGCGGCCATCGAGGCGACGAAGCGGGACATGGCCCAGCAGAAGCCGATGGATCGCTTGATCTGCGGCGACGTCGGCTATGGCAAGACGGAGATCGCCATCCGCGCAGCCTTCAAGACCGTGGACGCCGGCAAGCAGGTCGCCGTGCTCGTTCCCACGACCATCCTGGCCGAGCAGCACCAGCGCAGCTTCTCGGCACGGATGGGCGAGTTTCCGTTCAACATTGAGGCGGTCAACCGGTTCCGGCCCCGTGCTGAGATCCGCGAAGTGCTCAAGCGGGCCGCGCGCGGCGACATCGATGTCTTGATCGGCACCCACCGGATCTTGCAGAAAGACGTTGCGTTCAAGGACCTGGGGCTGGTCGTCATCGACGAGGAGCAGCGGTTCGGCGTCGAGGATAAGGAGTGGCTCAAGACGCTGCGATCGACGGTCGACGTGCTGACCCTCTCGGCGACGCCTATCCCGCGAACCTTGCACATGAGCTTGCTGGGAATCCGCGATATTTCCAACCTCGAGACGCCGCCGCCGGACCGCAAGGCCATCGAGACGCGGATCATCCGGTTCGACCCGGAGTCGATCCGGCGGGCGATCCACCGCGAGCTCAATCGCGACGGCCAGGTCTACTTCGTCCACAACCGCATTTACGACATCGAGACGATCGCCGACCGAATCCAGGCGATCGTGCCCGAGGCGAAAATTGCCATCGCCCACGGCCAGATGGGGGGCGAGGCGCTCGAGCGGACCATGCTGGCGTTCATCGACCGCAAGTTCGATATCCTGCTTGCAACAACGATCATCGAGAGCGGCCTGGATATTCCCAATGTGAATACGATCTTCATCAACGAGGCCGACAAGTACGGCCTGGCCGACTTGCACCAGCTTCGCGGCCGCGTGGGGCGATTCAAGCACCGCGCCTATGCGTACCTCTTGCTGGAATCAGACAAGCCGGTCACGCCCAACGCCGTCCGGCGGCTAAAAGCCATCGAGGAGTTCACGTCATTGGGGGCGGGCTTCAAGATCGCGCTGCGCGATCTGGAAATTCGTGGCGCGGGGAACATTCTGGGTCCCGAACAATCCGGCCACATCGAGAGCGTCGGCTACGAGCTGTATTGCTCGCTCCTGGAATCGGCTGTGCGCGGACTGACTCATCAACCCGAAAAACCGCTCTTCGATTGCTCGGTCGAGCTCTCGTGGCGCGCCTACCTGCCCCGGGATTACGTTGCCAGCCCGCGCATGAAAATCGAGCTTTACCGCAGGCTCGCCCGGTTGCGCAGTCTCGACCACCTGGCTGATTTCCGACGCGAGCTTGGCGATCGCTTCGGCAACCTTCTCAGACCGGCCGAGAACTTGCTTGCCGAGGCCGAGTTGCGCATCCTGGCCGGCTCTTGGAAGCTCGAGCGGATCCACATCGAGGGGGAATACGCCGTTCTTACCTACCGCGATCCTCAGCGCATCGAAGCTCTGGCCGGTCGACACCGGGGCAAAATCCGGATAGTGGACGCTCGCCACGCCTACGTGCCGCTGGGAGAAGAGCCGCTCAAGCCGGCCGAGATCGCCGAGCTGTTGCGGTCGATTTTGCGGACAAAAGCCTAAATCGCTGCATCCAGATCGACGATCGTGAGTCGCCGACCGTTTCGATACTTGGCCCGGACGATTTTCCTCAAGAAACTCGTTTCCCCGACTGGGCCTCGTAGACGGTGAGCCCTGGAACTTGCTTGAAGTGGCTCACGTTGCACGTCCAGACTGTCGCGCCGCGAACTAACGCGATTGCACCGATCCGGGCGTCGCTCCTGAGAGATTGGCGGAGCCGAGGAGGGAAATCACAATACGCTCGATGAGACGCATGGTCATAAGGCAGGATCCGCCTCTGCCATTTCACCAGGTATTCGCACAGCTCCAGCAAAAGTTGGAATCCTGAGGTCGGATCTTTCTTTTCCTTCTCTCTCTTGCGGATCAGGTCGATGGCCCCGCCCAGCATTTCGTACGCATTGACCGTCGTGATCCGAAAATACTGGTCCGGAAATGTGGATAAGTGCGAGAGGATCAAAGCCCCGACAGGGTCGTTCTTCTGGAGATGGCTCAATACGTCCGTATCCAGAACGTTCAACGCACAGGGTCCTCGTCAGTGCCAGGCTCCTGACGGTGGGCCTTCAGGACCTCCAAGTACTCTCCGAAGAGGGACTCATCCTGGAAAGAGGGGATGGTCGCACGCCAAGGTTCTTGAGCTGGGGCATTCTTCGGTTGAGGGACGACCACGACAACCGCGCCGTCCCGCAGCGGGGTTGATTTTTCGGCCAATTCTCCATCGATGTAGATGGCCCGGCTCGTGATGTCGAGCTTACTTAGCCGCAAAAGGTCTTCCAAGGTTGCCGCCTTGTCGAGTTGATACCGCTCGATGCCGACTCCGGGCCGAACAAGGCGTACCAGGTTCTTGGACCTCCCAGCAAGACCGACCCCGGCCAGTCCGCTCCCGGCGAATTCCTCGGCCAGCGTCTCGACCTGCTCCTTCGAGATTCCGGCGTGCATCGCGGCCTCTTCTACGGTCAGGCCATCGGCCAGGCGGAGCAAGGCAGTCGCCTTCTGGCGGCGCGAGGGTTTCATGCGGCGTTCCTGGAGTCTCTCCAAGCTCGCCCGCTCTTCTTCACTCAGGTGGATTGATAACCTCTGCTGTTCCATTCTTCCATCGTCTACTGCTTAAGAGTCAGTGGTCAAGACGTCTGCCTGATCGACGCAGGTCCTCACCCAGGCCGGAGAGCCTCAGTCCCGCCAAACAGCGGAGTCAGGATATCCTCGCCGAACCTGGGCCGGTCGACTGTTCAGACTCTCTTATAGACAATTCCGGCTGCTTGCGCCCCACATTCACAGAACCGTCACAATAGTAATTTCGGAACCTGCCGTCTCGATCGCAAAGGGATGTCAAAAAAAACAATTTGCATCGGCGACCCGGCGCCAGTCCAATTGAGTCCAGAGGACATGATTCGCTGCACGTATGGGGCGAAGAATGCTCTAGCGTATCTGGGCTGGCCATCACCGCTAGCGCGCCGATGTTAGCAAATTTTACTCCCCTGGGCATCCTTCAGGAGATTGACCGAGTCTGCGACTCGTTCGAGGCTGCCTGGCAGGCAGGTCTCAACCCACGCATTGAGGAATACCTCGGCGCAGTGGCCGAATCTCACCGCGAGTCACTTTTCGGGGAGCTTCTTGCGCGTGAGGTTGAGATCAGGCGTAAAGCCGGTGAAACGCCCGGCCTTGCCGATTATGACGGGCGGTTTGGCGAATACGCGGAGCTGATCCAGACGATTCTGGGCGAACAAGCGCCGACCGAGCCGACCCCGGTCTTGCCTCTTCCCTCCACCGAGCCGGACTCGCGGGAACATCTGACCGACTCCCAAGAAAAAACCGACCCTGACTCGACGTTTAACCAAGCGGAACGATGGGACATTGGGGATCGCCAAAGTCGCGCTGCGGTCGTGGTGCCGGCGCGGATTGGCAGGTTCTCCGCGGTCCGCTTGTTGGGGCGAGGAAATTTCCTTGTCTTCCTGGCGCGTGATGAATCGCAGCGGCGGGACGTGGCCATCAAGGTGGCGCGGCCGGACGATTCGCTCTCACGTCGGCGGCTGATGTCGCTGGCAGAGGAGGCCCAAAGGCTCCAGTGCTTGAATCATCCTGGCATCGTCAAGGTTTACGAGTTCGTGGCACCCGAAGCAGCAAGCGATGAGGAAGATCCGGCGCATGGCGGTTTCATCGTGCTGGAGTACATCGAGGGCATTACCCTCGAGCAGCTATTCAAGGAGGGTCCGATTGCTCCGCAGCGGCTGGCCGAGATCGTGGCGGCCGTCGCCGAGGCCGTGCACCATGCGCATACCGCCGGGCTTGTCCATCGCGATCTGAAGCCGTCAAACATCATGATCGACGTCTCCGGCAAGCCGCGGGTCTGCGACTTTGGGCTGGCCGTCGACGAGGAGATCCAGCGGCTGCGGCGGGGCGAAGTCGCCGGCACGCTGCCCTACATGGCGCCTGAGCAGGTGCGCGGCGAAACCAACCGCCTTGATGGACGGACCGATATCTGGGCTTTGGGAGTCATCCTCTATCGGGGCCTGGTCGGCCGGCTGCCGTTTCGAGGCCCTCGCCCGGCCGATTATTTCGAGCAGATCGCCGGAAGCGAGCCGCGACCGCCGCGGCAGAGCAATGACCTAGTCCCCCGTGAGCTCGAGCGAATCTGTCTGCGCTGCCTCTCGCGGCAGATGACTGACCGGTACTTGACGGCAGTCGACCTGGCCGAAGACCTGCGGCGCTGGCTTATCGAGGCGGGGAAGGAGCCACTGCCGGCGGTCGCGGAAGAGCCGGCCAGCCCCAAGGGACTGCGCAGCTTCGACAGCGAGGATGCAAGAGCGTTCCTGAGCCTGCTCCCCGGCCGTCGCGATAGCGCCGGCCTGCCCGAATCAATCGCGTTCTGGAAAGACCGGATCGAGGCGACCGACGGCGATCGCTCCTTCAGCGTCGGCCTGGTGTACGGACCCTCCGGCAGCGGTAAGTCGTCGTTCGTCAAGGCGGGGCTGCTTCCCCAGCTCGACCGCCAGCGGATCCGCCCGATTTTCATCGAAGCATCGCCAAGTCAGACCGAGGCACAGCTTGCCTCCCAGCTTCGCCTCCTGGTGCCGCAGCTTGGCCCGGACTACGACCTGGCGGACGCCATCGCCATGCTGCGCGACGATCCCGAGGTGCGGCCGCGGGCCAAGCTGCTTTTCGTGGTGGACCAGTTCGAGCAGTGGCTTCAAGGCCGGCCCATCGATTCGTCGACCGAGTTGGTCCGCGCACTGCGGCAATGCGACGGCCTGCGCGTGCAGGCGCTCTTGCTCGTTCGCGATGACTTCTGGATGGCGACGACACAGCTCTTACGCTGCGTCGAGGTTCCGCTGGTGGAGGGCCATAACGCGGCTGCCGTCGAGCTGTTCTCGGGCGAGCATGCACGCAAGGTGCTCGAGGACTATGGCCGGTCGCAGGGCCAGGTTCCCCCCGGTCCGCTGCCACCGGAAAGTGAGGTCGCCACGTTTCTCGACCAGGCCGTAAGAGGACTCACCGGGCCGGACGGCCGTCTCATCCCTGTGCGGCTAAGCCTTTTCGTCGAGGTGATCCGTCGCCGGCCCTGGACGGTCCAGGCCCTGCGCGCCTTAGGTGGCGTAGAGGGAATTGGCGTCAAATTCCTGGAAGAGACGTTCGATTCCGCCTCGGCCAACCCGGCGCATCGGATTCATCGCGCGGCCGCGGAGGCCATGCTGAAGCTCCTCTTGCCGGCCCCCATGGCGATCATCCGGGCAGCGCCGCGCAGCGGTCAAGAGCTATGCCAGGCTAGCGGTTACGCTGATCGGCCAGCAGACTTCGCCGACCTCTTGCGGGTGCTGGACAACGACCTTCGCCTGATCACCCCTCTCGATACTCTGCCGACGTCCGACGGCCAGCCTAGGGCGGAATCTGCCCCCGGTGAGCCTTGGAGTGGCAGCCGCTTTCAGCTCGCCCACGACTACTTGATCCGGCCGATCCGCCAGTGGATCGAGCGGAAAGAGCAATCGACACGGGAGGGACGGGCCAGGATTCGGCTTCAACTGGTCACCGCGACGTGGCATGAGCGTCCCGGCACGCGTCAGCTTCCGTCATTCTTTGAGTACCTGGGCATTGTCCGGAATACCCGACCTCAGGAGTGGTCAGCCGATGAGCGGAAGGTGATGAGGGCCGCAACCGGGCATTACCTCAGGAAGCTTGCCACTGCCGCGATTCTGCTTTTGGCCATCGCAGGCGGAGGCAGGGTGCTGCTGGATCGAGAAGACGCCAGCACGACGCTGAAGCTCGCGCTCTCGGCGCAAGACCGCGAGCTGCCGGCCATCATCCAGCGACTGGTCCCGCACCGCAAGAGCGTGCTCCCCGAGCTCAAGGCTCGGGAAGATGAGCCCGAAACCGAGAAGAACGAACGCGAGGTTGCCGCGATCTTGCTCTACGCGCTAGAGCCCTCACCGCTGGAGGGGCAAAAGCTCGACCTGATGCTGCTGCGAGCGCCCAGTCCTGAACGGGTGAAGCTCATTCTCAGCGTCCTCTCGGCCCATCCCCAGTACGCCGGACTGGAAGCGATTCGGAAGGTACTGGCATCCGAGACCGCGGCGCCCGAGGTTCGCCTCCGCGCCGCCTGCGCCCTGGCAAGCCTTCAGCCCGGCGGTTGCCCGGAGATGGACCGCAGCGCCCCTGCTCTGGCGCGGGCACTCCTCGAAGAGGGAGGACGGACCATTCCCGACTGGCTCAGTCTGCTGGACTCGGCCACGATGTCCAGGCTCGTCGAGCCGCTTTGTCAGATTTGCCACGACCCGGAGGTCCACCAGGCGCTGGCCGTCGCGGCGGCCGAGGCGCTGGCTGAGATCCTCAAGCGGCAGAATGACCCCCAGACGATGGCCGCGAAACTCGTCGACTGCCAGCCTGATTCCGCGCAGGTCCTGCTTGGCCAGCTTGCCAGCCTGGGCCGGACGTCCGCCGCCATCAAGCGGCTGGAGACCGTCCTGCGGAAAGGGCCGGACGAACTCTCCGACGAGACACGCCTGGACGAGTTGGCCAGCCGCCAGGCGCTGGCGGCAATCGCACTAGAGGTGCTCGGCGAAGGAGATTGGCTCTGGCCTCGGTTGCGGCATCAGGACGACCCCCGGCTCAGGTCGCTCTTGATCGACCGGCTGGCGACCTGCAAGCTGGGCCGCGCCAGGCTGCTGAAGCGGTTGAAGAAGGAAGGGATCGACCCGCTCGAGCGGCAGGCGATTCTCATGATCTGGGCCGAGACTCCGACGGAAAGCGCGATCGCGCAGTATAAGGCGGAGGTCCTCCAAGTCGCTTCCTCCCTCTTCCACGACGACCCCGACCCGGCCGTGCACTCGGCCGCAGAACACCTGCTCCGCCGTTGGGAGGGCGAGACCTTGGTGTTGCGGTTGCAGGACGAGCTGCGCAAGAATCCCCCCAGCTCCGGACACCGGCGCTGGCTGCTCGGCCCTGGTGGTCATACTTTCGCGGTCTTCCCCGGTCCGCTCGCCTTCCGGATGGGCTCTCCCAAGAACGAGGACGGCCGCTTCACTTACGAACCGCTCCACGACAGGAAGATCGACCGCTGCATCGCTGTGAGCGTCAAGGAAGTCTCGATCGACCAGTTTCGCGGGTTCAGCCCGGCACACCCGGTGGACCAGAGGTACACCTTCGAACCGAGCTGTCCGGTCAACGGAGTCACCTGGCTCGAAGCCGTCGGCTATTGCGACTGGCTGAGTGCTCAGGATCCATCCATACCGCGCGAGGAGTGGTGCTATCGCCAGGAGACGAAGGACGGCCTCGTGCTTTCCGATCGAGCGGTCGAGCGGACCGGCTACCGGCTGCCCACAGAGGCGGAATGGGAATATCTCTGCCGCGCGGGAACCCTCACCAGCCGCTCGTTCGGAGTCTCTGAGACGCTCCTACCACGATACGGCTGGACGTGGCTGAACTCGAAGGACCGGGCTCATCCCGTGGGGCAACTCTTGCCCAACCAGTTCGGACTTTTCGACACGCTCGGCAACCTGTGGGAATGGTGCCACGACGGTCCGAAACCGAATGCCAGCGACAAGATTCCTCCCTACGAGGTTGAAAACCGCGGTGAAATGCCGCTGGGCGACGAACCAGCCGACGAATTGGTCACCCCGAAGACCATGCGGATGCTTCGCGGCGGCGCGTTTGATTACTCTCCAGCCCAGGCGCGCTCGGCCCATCGCTATATCGCCTCAGCGGAGTATGGCGAAGGGACATTCGGCTTCCGCGTTGTCCGGACGCTGCCGAAGAAGCGTAACGTCTTCACCGAAGTCACCCGCCAGCTCCAGAAATTGCCAGCCGCCGCGGAAAAATAATTGACAACACGCAGCAAAGTTCTCAACACTTGAATCAGGAAAGGAGCTGTCCGCCGCTGGACTGTCTCCGACGTTGTGCAGCCACGCGAGACTCGGTCATCGCGTGAGGCGAAGCCTGCCAGTTTCATCGAAGAACAACCGAGGATCAAAACCGTGGACAGCAAGCCCGTTCCCAGCGCGGAATTGAGCACGCAACACCTGACCAACCTTGACCTGGTGGGGACAGTCGGGCTCCCCTCGCCGTTCCCGGCGACCGCCCGGATCTTCGTTGTCCGGCATCCCGGCCCGAAGTCCCCCGACAAGGCGGACAAATCGAAGTATCACATCAAAATCGTGCAAACCATCAATGAGTCGCATATCGTCACTCGCTACGTCAGCCCCAAATACGTGAGGCTGATCCGACTCCAGCCCCAGAAGGGCGAGCCGGCGGAATCCGCGACGCCCACGCTGATCTCCAGCGAGCAGATGAAGAAGGACATTAGGGCGATCAAGTGGGACTCGGCTGCCCTTGGGTCGCACGAAGCCGAGCTCTATCCCGGGCGAACTGGCGTGGTGTTTGTCCCGGAGGATGCTCCCGTGATCTTGCGGCACGAGCACTTCGTTGCGGCCGCGATGAGCCTGGAGCATCCTATTACCCCCCAAGGGCAATGTCCCCACCATTGCTAGAAACAAGCCGGGAAAGAGTCGATGATTTCCAGAGGTGACCGCCGGCCCAAAGCGGCACCTCAAACATCGGCCAGGGTCGTCTTGCAGCCGCGGCCGGAGCGGAGATCCGTATGCATGTTGACCTGATTCTCCTCTCTCGCGACCTTTCAACCCCGCGCCGGGACGTCTGGGACGGCATCATGGCACAGTCGGGCGTGGTGATGCGCGTCCACCGCGTGACCGGTCCGCCGCGTCCTGGCGATGTCAACCGCCATGAGACGATCGCTCGGGCTCGCGACCAGGCCCGAAACGTGGGACATGCGCCCTGGGTGATGCTCCTTGATGACGACGTGGTGCTGGCACCCGACTGTCTGGCGCGGCTGGTTGAGGGATTGGAAGCACGGCCCGAGTTTGCCGCTCTGGCGGCCGATAGCGACGGCCAGATGCGGTCGGGGCTCGAGCACTGGGATTACCCCAGCCATGTCGGCATGGCGGCCGTGATGTTCCGCCGCGAGCGGCTGGCTGGGCTCAACTTCCGCTGGAAAGACGGCAAGTGCGAATGCCTTTGCTGCTGCGAAGACCTTCGCGCTGCGTCTCTGGGCATCGGCTATCTGCCTTCAGCGCGGGCCTGGCATCGTCCGTCCGCCCCGGGAAGCTCAAGCTGCGTAGCGGTCGAGACCTCCGGCTGCCAGTCGCCGTGTGTCAAGACAGAACGCCAAGCCCGAGCGCCTGGTCATATCCTGACCGCCTTCGATCGCCGCGACTACGTTCGATTTCGCACCCATTTTCTGTCCACGCTCCGCGCGGCGGGCAATCATGAGCAGGTTTGGGCCTTTGCCTACGGGCTCTTCCCCTCCGAGCGAGCCCGGCTGGAGGCCCAGGAAGGCGTACGCGTCATCGCGAGTCCGGGCAATCGCGTCAGCCCGGCACTGCGCCGTTTGAAAGACTTCCAGAGGGTCGTCGCGGATCTACCTGGCGAGACGCCCGTCGCCTACTGGGATGCCGGCGATGTCCTTTTTCAAGGCTCGCTCGGTCCGCTCTGGGACCTCACGGCTCAGCACCCGGGCCTGCTCCTGGCTGTGGTGGAGCCCAGGAGTTATCCCGACAACTTAGCGATCCCCCGCTGGTGCGACAACATCCTCGACCCCGCGGCACGGGAGCGGGCGTTTGAGCTGCTCTCGACCAACGTCTTCCTCAATAGTGGGTTCGCGGCCGGGACGGCTTCGGCCGTTCTCGATTACCTGCGCGCGGGAGAGCGTTTGCTCGACTCGCCAGCGCTTCGGGGGGTAGCCGGATGGGGCGACCAACTGGCACTGAACCTCTACTGCCATGGCAATCCCGATCGCTGGAGAGCCATCGATCCGGCATGGAACTACACGCTCGCTGGCCGGCACAAAAGCGAGTACACGCTCGATCCCTCCGGCAAGGCCAACCGCCACGACAAAGGCGCCGTGTATGTCCTGCACGGTAATGCTAAGACGCTGCGCTGGCTTGACTTTTCTCCCTCGGGTCCGGCTTGGAACCGGAACCTGGCCGATCGACCGGCGAAGGCTTCCGTCTCTGATTGACCGACGACCGTGTGACCGACCCCTTAGGTCGCGTACTGGCTCCTGCATTACAGAAACAGAAGCAAAAAATTGCACTCGGCAGCCGTCTCCGGGTGGCACGCTTGCGTTTTCGCAAGCGTGTTTCGCTTTCCGAAACCACGAGGAGCCGGCACGCTCACTCTCCGCCTAAGCGTGGCACCCGGCAGATCGCAGTCGGGAGCCGTCTCCGGGTGGCCCGCGCAAGTCACCGTTTTAATCCGCATATTCGACCAAGAGAAAGGCGGCTGCGCGATCCCAGAGCTTGGCGGCGGCCGTGAAGTCGACGGCCATGGGCGTCACGGTGGCGGGGGTC
The DNA here is from genome assembly GCA_052146555.1 of Isosphaeraceae bacterium. Classification (GTDB taxonomy): domain Bacteria; phylum Planctomycetota; class Planctomycetia; order Isosphaerales; family Isosphaeraceae; genus Aquisphaera. Next base: position 59,296 of record JBKQMU010000141.1, on the reverse strand, counting down.
TCGACCCGGGCCGGTTTCTTGGTGCCTTCTAAGAGCGGAATTTGGGCGCTCGGGCCCGCGGCCAGCGCGCTTTCGACCTCGGGGCTGACGATCAGGTCCGCCAGGCGCCGCGCGGCTGCGAGATGAGGCGCTCCCTTGATCATGCACAAGGTGTTCGGGAGGAACAGGGTGCCAAGCTCTCCAGGCTGGCGATCCGGATAGACGATGACCACGGGGCTGCCCGCTTCGACTTCTCCCATGGCGTCGTCGGTGTCGGTCAGTCCAAAGGCGATTTGCCCTGAGCCAACCGCCGTCGCCACCTGCTTGTTACCCGAAAGCACCTGCACGCCGTTGGCCTTCAAATCGCGAAAATAGTTCTTGGCCTTTTCTTCGCCCCACGCCGCGAAGAGGCAGGCGGCTTGCGTGGCGGTCGTGCCAAAGAGAGGTTTGGCGATTCCGATCTTGCCCTTCCAGCGCGGGTTCATGAGATCCAAAATTCCCGTGGGACGCTCGGATTCGGCGACCTCCTGGGTGTTGACCAGCAAAATCCGGGCGCGACCTGCGAACCCGTACCACTGACCCTTCGGATCTTTCCATGCGCTGGGAACGGCTGCTGCGTGCTTCGGTTCGAAGGGCTGCAACAGCCCCTTTTCCTGAAGCCGGATCGTACTTAGGATTTCGTTGTTCCAGAAAAGATCACAGCGGGGCGAGACCGCCTCGGCAATCAAGGTGTTGGCCAGACCGACTGTCTTGGTGCTCTCGACATCGAACTTGGCACGGAGCACGAGGTCTGCCTTCCGCGTCAGATCCCGGAGCACCGGTTCGGCAAACTCGCGATCGAGGGCCGAATAAACGACGACCGTGCGATCGAGGGGTTGGTTCCCATCCCAGCCCCGATCCTCCGCGTCAGGTGCGCGACCCCAGCAGCCGGTCAGGCAGATAGCCGCCAGCAGACAGCCCGAGCGGAGGGTGAGCCTGCTCGATGCTCGCTTGAGACCTGCGCTCTTTTCATTCGCGCGACGCGATGACATCGGACGACTCCTGCATCGAGGAAGGCCGGCGAGCCCGGAGTCGCCTTGCCCCGGGCACCGATCCGCATACTCGTGCTCCCCAGAAGACTCCACGCAAGGGGCCGTTCCCATTCCAATCGACCATCGCGGGCGATTCAACGAATCACCGAGTCAGCAGGCTACGCGGTCTGAACAGGTGCTCCCATTCTCTTCTTTCGGAACCGGTCTTGCGGCGAAAGCCACTCGCGGTATGCTGTGGTCGCGGGATACCGCATGCCTGTCGTTAGCGCATGATCGCGTCAGTCCGGTCGGATCGGAGCGCCCCCTTGCCCTGCATGTCTTGACGGGGCGAGGCCGAAGGTGGCTGCTTGCGGGTCGGACACTCCAGGATCGGTCGGGACGGCCGATCTCACTGCTTTCGCGTCACGGGACCGCGAGACACTCGCTCCGTGCGCTCTCCAAGGATGGAGATGGTTCCAATCATGAAACGACAAATCGGGGTAGGACTGCTCTGCCTTGCCCTGGCAGGATGCTCCCAGACGCGTCAGTCCAAACCAGAGCAGGCCGCGCACGGGCAGCCGATCAACATGGATCCTGTTCCCTCGCTGAGCCAGACGATCAACCGGGGCATGGGCGACCCGGCGATCCAAAAGGCGACCTTGCCGGATGCCAAGAGTCCGATGTGGTATGGCCAGTATGCTCCTCCGCCGGGAGAGTCAAGCCGAGCGTCCAGTAGCGGGCGCGCCGGCGGTGCCCTCGCGGCGACACCGGCTCCGGGCCCGGCCAGCAGCCGCTCGGCTTCCGAAGTGCTCCCCTCACCGTCCAGTCCCGTGCCGGCCAGTGTAAGTCCCGCCGACCCGGCCAGCGCTGTGGAAACCGCCGCTCCGGCTGCGGCCGCGCCGACGCCTCCGGTCCAGACAGTGACTCCGCGACAGCCAGGCAGTGAAGACCCCGCGGCCGGCGCCCCCGCATCGCCTGGTTCAGTCCCGGGGCCATCGTCAGCGGCACTGTCAGCTTCAGCGTCAGCCCCGGCCCCAGCGCCTACCGCGGTACCAACTCCAGCCGGCGAATTGCTGAATAGTCACAGCTTGCCCCCGGTGCAGGAGCCTCAGCTCGCAGCCGATGCGGCCGGACGTTCTCCGCAGGCGAGTGCGGCTTCGGCAGACACGGCGCCGGCTGCTTCGGCACCGTCGGCAGGAACTGATGCTGCGGGCGGTTCGTCCGTGGCTGATCGCCTGCTGGGACCCAATCCTGATTTGATGCCGGCGCTTGATGCTCCTGTAACTCGCGCCAGCCAGGTCGATCGAACGATGTCAAAGCCCCGCACCAGGGATGCAGCGGCCAAGCCGGCTGTTCCGGCGGCCGCCGGCGAGATGCCACTGGAGACATCTCCCGAGCTTCCCACCGATCCTCAACCGGCAAAGGGAGCGCTGACGCCTCAATCCGCCGCCGGTCCCGATACCAAGAACGAGACCGACCCGGTTGGCTCACCGTCGGCGAGCGCGGCTGGGCCGGCCGGTTCCAATAGCAAGATCAACCCGGAAGTTCGCCCGGCGATGTTTAACCCGGCTGCCCTCAGTGACGAGGATCTCGCCCGCAATTGGAGGCAGGCCGGCCGCGCCGCAGCCAGGGTCGGCGACGAGGTCATCACTCTGCATGACCTTGTCTTGTCTGTCAAGGAACAGCTCAGCCGGCACCCGGCCGGGCGTGACCTGTCTCCCCAGGAACTCAATTTCGTGGCCAAAACGGTGCTCGCCGGTCTCATCGAGCGGACGCTGGTCGTCCAGGAAGCCAAAAGGGCACTCAAGAACCCCAAGCAACTCGACTCACTCTATTCGGCTGCCGACGGTTTCTGGCGCGAGCGCGAACTTCCGCCCCTCTTACGCCGCTACATGGCCGACAACGAGAACCAGCTCAAACAGAAGTTCAAGGAGTCGGGCCGCTCGCTGGAAGCCGCGCGTCAAAACTACCGGCAAGATTTCCTGGCTCAGGTCTACATGGATCAAAAGCTGTCCGGCCAAAGTAAGGTTGAATTGCCCGAGATGCTCAGGTATTACAACGAGCACCTGCACGACAAAGAATTTGACCGCCCCGCCATGATCACCTGGCGTGAACTGGTTGTCGAGAAGAGCCAACACCCCAATGAGGCCGCCGCCCGCAGCAAGGCCGAGGATCTACTTGCGCGGTTGAACAAGGGAGAAGCTTTTGCGGCCCTGGCCCGGACCCAGAGTGAGGGCCCCAGCAGCGTCCGCGCTCAGGGTGGGCTCATGCAGACCTCGCCGGGAAGCTATGCGGTCGACGCGGTCAACCAAGCGCTCGAAAGCTTGCCCTTAAACCAGAATAGCGCGATCCTCGAAGGCCCCACCAGCTTGCACATCGTGCGGGTCGAGAACCGCCGCGCCGCCGGCCCGGCATCGTTCGAGGAAATCCAGGATCAGATCCGCCAGAGGGTCCAGGTCGAGAAGATGCGATCCTCCCGCGAGCAGTTCATCAAGAAGCTCAAGCGAGACACTTTGGTCTCTACGATCTTCGATGGCACCGAGAGTGATCCCAGCGCACCCGAGAAGGAGTGAGGCCCTTGATCGGACGTTGCCGATGGCAGTATGAGTTACGCAGTTGGTGCTTCGGTAGCTCTGACGTTGAGAGGTTGAAGCAAGCGAGTCCTTATTGGCGTGAAGATCTCGCGTGCCCGGCACGCTCAGACGGACGTGAGCGTTGCACCCGGATGCATTGACTGCTCACTGACGCTTCCGGCTTTGACATTCACTGCCCACCGCCGCCTGCCCATTGCCCATTGAAAAACGTTAGAATCTACGAGCGACCGATGAGTAAGCACGGAGGGAACGGGACTGGCTTGCATGTCGCTGCCTTCGAGCAATACACGTCCTTCCGAGCCGCCGATCGACGGCGTCGTCCAGTTCGTGACGCCGGAACGGATCGTCTTTGAGTTCGCGCTGGGGGGGCCGTTCCGCCGGTTCGTCGCGTACCTGCTGGATCTCGCGCTGGTCGCGGTTTTGGCCGTGGCCGCGCTGGCACTTTCGATGGTGTTGGCGACAGGCTCGACCGCGGGGCTTGGCCCGGCGCTTGTGGCGTACCTGCTCCTATCCTGGGGCTATGGTGCGTTTTGCGAGAGCGTCTTCAACGGTCAGACGGCCGGCAAGCGGGCGATGGGCCTTCGCGTGCTCTCGGACCGAGGCGTGCCGATCACCGCGGTCCAGGCCATACTTCGCAACCTGGTAGGGGCTGTCGATGGCCTGCTCCCTTTCTGCTACCTGCTGGGGCTTTCCAGCATGCTACTTTCGGCGCGGTTTCAGCGCCTCGGCGACCTGGCGGCCGGGACCATGGTCATCAAGGAAGAGCGCAGACCCAGAGCAGGACTGGTCAAGATCCAGGAGCCGCGGGTGCAAAACATCCTCGACCGCCTGCCGATCCGGATCGCCGCCGGTTCGAGCCTTGCCCGGGCGCTCTCCGATTACGTCCGCCGCCGCAACCGGTTTAGCCGCGGACTGCGGGAAGAGATGGCCGAGCCACTGGCTGCGCCCTTGAGGGAGCGGTTCGGCCTGCCGGCAGCCGAGCCGGCTGACGCGGTCCTCTGCGCCATTTATCATCGAGTTTTTCTGGGCGAATGAGAATCAGCCAGCATGCCGCTGTGGCGGCGAATTGCTGACCCTCCGGACCTAACACCAATGCGCGTGGCGGATCGCCTGGCTCAGCGCGAAGCTTCCTGGCAAGAGTTGGAGCGGCTCGTCGATCGGATGTCGCAGCATCCGCTCCGCCGTCAGAGCGCCGGCGACGTACTGCGTCTGGGGCAGCTCCACCGAAGCGTTTGTACCGACTTGATGCTGGCCGAATCACACGATCTCCCGCGTGATACGGTCAGCTATCTACACGGACTAGTCGGGCGGTCGCACAATCTACTCTACCGGGCTGGCGGATTTCGCTTTCGTAACCTCGGCGAGATACTTTTCGATGAGGCCCCGCGACGGCTCCGCCGGGACCCGGCCCTCCGCGTCTCGGCGGCCACGTTCTTCCTTTCTTTCTTAATCTGCGGCCTGGTCGCCGCCGGGCAGCCGGGGTTCGCCCGCCAGGTCGTCGGCGATGCGTTTCTTGCAGACATCGATCATATGTACTCGCGTCCTATCGAAAGTCTGGCGCGCGAAGGGGCGGGCCGCAACGACGTGGCCATGGCGGGCTACTACATCCAGCACAACACCTCGATCGGGCTGCAGTGCTTTGCCTGGGGAATCCTTCTAGGCTTGGGAAGCCTTTGGCAATTGCTCAGCAACGGCATCGTTCTGGGGACCATCTTCGGCCACATGGCCTCAAGCCCGCACGCGCCTTTGTTCTTCGCGTTTGTCACGGCGCACACAAGCTTCGAGCTGACGGCGATCGTGCTGGCCGGGGCGGCAGGACTGCGCATGGGCTGGGGACTGGTCGACACCGGGGGACTCTCCCGCTTCGCCTCGCTCCGCCGAGAAGCCCGCCATGCTCTGCCTGCGCTCTGCGCTTCGGTGGTTTTGTTCATACTTGCCGCCTTCGTTGAGGGCTTCATCTCGGCTTCTTCTCTCCCCTACGCGGCGAAGGCCGGCGTGGCCATCAGCTCGGCGCTGCTGATCGCGATCTACTTGACGCTGGGTGGGCGCGGTGGGCGGACCTCTCCAGAAAAGACTGCGACTTCGAGCCAGAAAATGGAGGGCTCGCTGCGCGGATCGCCTGGCACGCCTCGCGCAGCGTACCCTACAATTGATCTGTGACCAGCTCAGTAGTGGACCGTGATCTCTGACCAACTCAGTAGTGGATCGTGCCAGGCGGCCAGCATTTCTCGCCGTTGCATCGAACCGGGCCGGTCGCTAGGATCGCGCCAAAGGGTCAAGCGAGGTTGACCAAAGGGAGAACCATCATGCTCGAAGAGAAGCCTTTCCATTATCGTCCCACGTGCTCACACCCGGATTGCGGCCAGCCCGCGGCGTTCAAGGTCGGCGCGGTCTGGAGTGACGGCACCAGCCGTGAGCTCAAGAATTACGGCCTGGCGTGCGAAGCGCATCGCCAGTCACAGCTCGAGCGTGCCCGCCAGAATCGTGACGGCCTCAAGCTCGCCGATGGCGAGACCGTCGGCCCGATCGCTCTCTTCGTCCTCGAACCGGGACGCCGAGACACCGAGCTTGCCCAGTTACCCGATTCCGAAACAGGCACGCCCTCATACTGAGCCCATCGCAGCGTTTTTCTCGTTTTTCCCCGTGGCCGGGAGGGCCCGGCCTGGCGCACCCTGGCCCCGGCCCTCTTGGCGGCGGGGAAACCAGGAGCGACCAGCCAATGACTTGGGACGGAACCCAGGCGAGCGCGTCTTGTCCGCGCGGCAAGTTTTCAGGATCTGCCAGAGTGCGGCTGCCCGCAGCCGATAAAATGCGGACGCCGGCCTTGATCGCGGTTTTTCTCCTGAGTCTGGCGTCCGCTGAGCTGGCTGCGGCGCAGACCGCGGGCCGTGCCACCGGAGAGCCCACAGGCATCGAGCTGGGGCCGCCGGAGCTGCCGGCGGACTGGCGCGCCACATTTTGGAAGAGCCCCGCCGCCGCCGCACTCTTACACCTGAGCCCGAAGGCCCTAGCCGAGCGGGTTCCAGTTCAGGCAGGAATTCGGTTCTGCCGCTGTCCCGCCTGTGCTGCTCTGGAACGCGACGATCCTCTTGTCTGGACGATCGAGCGGCCGGAGATCCTCACATGTCGCCGCTGCGGTGTTGTCGTTCCCAGTGATAAGTATCCGGCCAAGAACAAGGACAAGGAGGTCCCCGAAGAGACGATCGAGGTCGCGCCGGGGGTCGTGCACCACTATCCTTACCATGCCGTCGAGCTCGCTTTGGCGCGTTATCCCGACGAACGGCTCTACCTCCGAGCCAAGATCGATTACGAAGCCAGGAAATACCTGGCCAAGGCCGCGCTCTACGCCGCGGCCGAGTTTCGCGCCGGGGCCGTGACCAAGCGCGACCCGAAGCTCGCCCTGCTGGCCTGTGTGATCATGCTGCGGATGGCGCAGGTTTACCCGCTGTACGCGATCCACCTCGATCAGCCCGAGGGGCCCAAGTACTTCGAGCCGGCGAGGACGCACCCCCCGTTTCGCCGCGCGTACGCGTCCGGGAAGTGGGAGTGGAGTGCTGCGCTCGAGGTTCCGCTCAACCTGGTAATGGCCTTCGCACTCTTGCGAGACGACCCGGCGTGGGCCGAGGCAGGGTCGCTGCTGGGTGACCCCGCGCCGCAGCGCACCGTCGCAACCAAGCTGCTGCGCGCCTCGGCCGAATACGCACGAATGCAGCCGGAGGAGTTCTCGGAAGACTCGCTGCATGTCTATCGCGGCATGCTGACGGTGGCACGGCTGCTGGACGATCGAGATCTGGAAAGGGACGCCTTAAGCCGGCTAGAGACCTTCAGCCGCCGCGGCTTCTATCATGACGGGGTCTGGCGGCAGCCGCAGGCCACGGCCCACCGCAGGGTCGTCGGATTCCTGGACGGCTGGGCGAGCGCACTGGCTTCCTCCGAGCCAGAAAACACGAGGCCGAAAAAGGCAATCGGACTGGGACAGATCGAGCTTCTGGCGCCAGGCTCCCGGGAGCGCTTCGGGATCCTCGCCCTGGCGCACGAAGTCAGCAGGACGATCGGGCCGCGCTTAGCGGGCGAACAAGTCGAGCACGTTTCTTTTTCTCCCCGGCTGGTCACGCCGCCAGAGATCCGGCCGGTCATGCTCGGCGGAGCGGGAGTCGCGCGGCTGGCAGTCGGCCAGGCGGAAAATGCCCTGGAGGTCGAAGTCCGCGGCCTTGATAGTTACAACGGTCCTCAATTCGGGCGCCTGGCCCTGCGGCTAATGGCCTCGAGCGTGCCGCTTCTAGACGACCTGGACGATGAGGGCCAAACCGCCAGCGGTTATGAGCTGTCGACCGCGGCGCACAACACCGTCTTGGTCGATGGCCTGAATCAGCGCGAGACTCCGACCCTGGCCCGTACACCGTGCGCTGGGAGCGACTTCCGGTTCTTCGCCGCTTTGCCCGATTTTCAGGCCGTCAGCGCGGACGACCCGCGGGCTTATCCCCGCTCGTCGCGGCTCTATCGCCACACCGCAATTGCTTCGGCGAGCCCGCACTGTCGCTATGCGATTGCGGTCTTCGAGGTGCGGGGCGGATCGCGGCACGACCAGATTTTCCACGCAGCACCAGGCCGCACGGATCGTTGGACCGTGGCTACGGCCATGTCGCCGGCCCCATCGAGCTTGCTTACGGCGCCTTTCACCTTCGTGCCCTCGGCCCTGCCGGAGCAGGGTCGGTGGTTCGTTCAGTCCTACGGTGAGTTCCAACCCCTCGCTCAGGCAAGCCTGGAAGGACCCTCAATGGCCGTTTTGGGACCCGTCCAGCCGGCACTCGCCAAGACTATGACCAGCCTCACACCAGGCAGTTCCAGGGGCGCGGGCTCACCACGCGGCCCGGCCACTTTGGCACTTCGCCTGCACCTCCTAGGCGACGGGCCCATGACCGTGCTGACTGCCGAAAGCCCGGACCGGTCGCACCCGGGGTTATCGGCCGGATCGAGTGCGGATTGCCGGCGCGCCAGCTTGATCGTGCGTCGGCAAGAGGCGCGAAGCCAGACGCTCTGGTCCACGTTCGTAACTCTGTACGAGCCGGCCGGTGAAGCGTTCACGCCGCTTCTGCGCGTCGGCCGGGTCGCGGCGGCTGCCGGTATCGTCGCCGTGGTCGTCGAATCGATCGATGGCGTTGAATACGTGCTTGTGAATCTAGAACCCGGGACCGTGCGGCGTGTGCAACTGCCCGGCGGACAGTACGTCTCGTTCGATGGTCTGGCCATGCGGGTGCGCCAGCGCGAAATCGTGCTTGCCGGAGGAACCTTCGCCGAGGGTTCGGGCCGACTGGTCTCGCACCCGAGGTTCACCGGCGAGATCGTCGCCAGCATGCGTCAGCCCTCGCAACGGGCACTGGGATGGTTCGTCACGCCCGACCGCCCCAACGATGTGTCCACCCTTGCGGGAAAGACCCTGGTCGTTCAGCACGGCGATGGGACCTGCCGGTCGTGGACGCTCGATTCCGCCGAAACGACGCCCCAGGGGACACGGCTTTTCGTCCGCGAAGAGCCAGGCTTCCTGATCGCAGAGAGCGACCATTCAGCCCGCTACTATCAGTTTCCCATGGTGACCGCGCCCGGCCCCCATCACTTCCGCGTCGCGCAAATTTCACGCTCCGGCAAGCCTTAAGAGAATCTAAGACTTTCAATAGGAAAAATTCATACTGGCTACTTGACAGACCGCCTGAATCGGGTAATTTCAAAAATGCCGGTCATGAAGGGGTTTTTAGAAACCTTCTGGCTGGCCGAAGCATCGGCTTCGATCATTTGGCCTCTTCTCTGTTCCGGCCCCGTCGATCCGTAATTATACGGGTCGGCGGGGTTTTTCTGCTTGATCGAGCTTTCCGCCAATGAGCCAAAAACCAGTGTCGTTCGCGAAATGGCAGCCAAGTCAGTCGGGTTTCATGCTCTCCCGGTGCGGCCGCGATTGGACTCTTCAGCTTGATGGCGAGCGGCCCGGCCTGCATGCGGCCGACAACTCGGACGATCTGGTTCTCTGTCTGGACGGCATCGCGGCGGCCGGCCGAATCGATCCGGGCGCCTTCTCGAGTCAGTGGCTCGTCGGCGTCGAGCATGATTCCCAACAAATCGAGGCGACATTTGCCCCCGGGGGCTGGAACGGCCTGGATATCCGCGCTCGCTGGAGCCTGGCGGCACGGCACGAGGGGCTTGACCTTGAAGTCCAGGTCTCTGCAAGGTCGGTGGGCGAGCTGAAGGCGGTCGAGCTATTCGTGACAACTCGTCTTTCGGGCCCGGGCGCGGAGATGAGTCGTCCCCAGCCGTTGTGGGTCCAACCGCGTGACCCTCGCTCAGCCGCCTTGAGTTATGACGGCAGGGAACCGGCCGGCGTGCTCGCGCGGCTGACGACGCTGCCGGTGCCTCTGAGCCTGGAAGCGGAATTCGGGCAGGTCGTCGCTCATGGCCCGGACGTTCCAGGCGCGCCTTACATCGAGCTGGCCCATCGCCACGACGTGGCGCGTCGGATCGTCCAGGGCGAAGAATCCCGGCCGAGTTTGGGCGATCGTCTGATCATCCGCTACGGGCTCTTCGGGCACGACCTGGAGAAAGGCGTGGTCGTCCGTGGCCGGCTGCGCGGCATTTGGGTTTCGAAGGGGGATCGCGACCTGCTGCCGCAGGCCGCTTTCCACGAATTCATGGCCGAGCCGCCCCCCCTGGCCCGTTGAGAGCTGCTTACGAAGCTCATCTCATTATCCCCAGGTCCAGCTCCACTCCGAGGTGCCAACGGGGAGCCGAACGCTCCACGAGAGCCGTCCGGTTCTGGGCTCGAAGGCTGGTTCGGGTGTGGCGGGTGTGGCCTGCCAGGGCCCGAGCTCCGTCAGTCCCGGACAGGTCACTCGCGCCTGGAGCACAACCGGTATGTTCAGATCGGCTTCGACCCGAAGACGATGAACATTGCCACCGAGGGGACGCTCCAGCCGGTACGTGACATGGCCGCAGGGGAACGACCGTGAGGTACCGGTCTGCGGCCAGGGACTGGGCAAGATCGGCTGCAAGAGCAGGCGGCGATCGACCGCGTCATACTCGATCGCGGCCAGGTCGAGCATCGTGTGAATCAGCATCGCGTGTAAGCGCCAGGCCGTTCCGCTGGGGTTGGCGATCATGCGGGCCGATTCGGGCCCTCGTCCGCCTGGGCGCAGAACCAGTCCCAGCGGCGACATCCGGTTGAGGATGGCCTCGATCATGGCGATGGCCCGGTTCCAGTGCCGGCTCTGCCCGGTTTCCCGCCCGAGCTGAATCAGGTAGCGGACCATCCAGAACGTGGCCAGGCTCGAGACTTCTTGCTGCACGCCTGCGAGGGTGGTGTGGGTGGCGGGATTGGAGTCGTACGTGAATCGAGCCAGGACGTCCGGGTCGCCGCCGAGCTTGTTGTTGGCCCGCAGGATCAACTGGGCGGTCTTCACCAGCCTGGGGTCGGAGGCCGGCAAGAGCCCAAGCGGCACGGCGAGTCCGAGCATGCCGACGTCGAGCTTGTCGGCCCGGTCCAGCAGGAACTCGGGAACACGCGTCCAAAGGTCCCTGAGAAGGGAGATCCGGCGACCGCTGAGGAATCGTCCCGACTCGGCATCGAACATCCCCGGGGAGTCGGGGTGGCCCGCTGCCGGCTCGGGCAGGATGCCGAAGTTCCAGATAGCCTCGGCCTGGGCCTCCCAGCGTTTGGCGGATTCCGGCCGTCCCACCAGGACCGCCAGCCGAGCGGCCGCGCGCAACCCCGCGACGACGCACGCGTTGGGGTAAAGCAAGCAGCCGAAGATCTGGTCGCCCGTTCCCGCCGAGCTGATCAGGTTTAAAGTCTGGTCCAGGTAATGACCTGGATGCCCCCCCGAATCTCCCTGGCAAACACGCGCCGCCTGCTCGACCATCGGCCAGACGCTGGCGACGAACTCGAGATCCCCGGTGCGTCTGTAGTAGCTTTCCAGGCCCAGGGGGATCATCGCCGTTTGATCGACGGCGGGCGTCTCCCACTCCGGCAGGCCGTCGATCGAGTACTTCTGGAACCAGTAGAGAAACGCACGATGCGATCCCCGCACCTTGTTGAGCCAGACGAGGACTCCCTTGCTGATCTCGGGGTGTCCCAGGCGCTCCAGAGCGCCGCCTACCCAGAGAGCATCTCGGGGCCAGCAATAGGCGCTAAGCCCCCGGTCCAGCCCGGAAGCCACAGCGCCATGCTCGGCGTCGGCGTGAAGCGCGGCGGCCAGGGCCGACCGCCGCAGGCTCACCGCGTAGGAAGCACGGGGAAAATGAAGGTCGGGGAGCGGCTCGATGTATCGATCCCACTCCTGGGCTGTCACCTGCTCGACGTGGTTTAAGTCGGTCTCAGGAGAACGAAACCAGACCAAAGCCGGCCGCAACCAGTGCTCGAAGGTGCCCCGATCGCCGCTCCAGCCGGTGAAGGCGCCGCTGACCAAGAGGTCGACCGACAAAGGAGCGCCTGCGGGCAATTCGATCCAGCGGTAGAGAATTGCCTCATTGGGGCCGGTCGGCTCGCAATCGACGTCGCCGCGGTGGTCCAGCGCCAGGGCAAACTCGATCGTCGAATCGCGGGCCAGCTTGCGGTTGGAATGGCCGTGACCACGGTTGATAGCCAGGAGAGCCCGCTCCTGGTCGTGCCAGCTCAGCCCTGTGTCGCCAACTCCTCCGTTGATCTCGGCCTGGACGTACACGGCGATCATCGCCTGACGCGGCTCGGTACCCTCATTCGTGATGCGGAACCGCTTGATGTACTGCCCGGGTGAGCGCTCGTGGCCCGCGTTTTGGGGCAAGATCTCACCCATGGCCACGAAGTCGGTGATCAGCACGCGGACCGGTCCATGCCGCCAGGTCAGCTCGGTCGAGAGCAGGTTGGTCACGCCGGAATAATTCTGGAACGATTCCCAGGCCGTTCGCTCGGTGAACCAGTCGAGCCGCCGGCCCACTGCCAGGCCACCGACGATGGCCCGAAAATGAGACCTGCTTTGGGTCAAATCACCTTCCTTGGGCCGAACGTTGGAGTGCAGGCCGACGGTAGGAAAATAGACATCGTAGGTCGAGCCTCGACCGTCGATGCGGACTGTCATGTGACGGTTGCCGACCAGCCCCTCCGCGGCCGATCCCAGCAAGTCAGGCGATTCCGTGCGGTCTGGAAGGTTGGGCCGGACGATCGAATCCTGATAGAGGCTGACGGCCACCTCGGCCTTCTCGCGTTCGGCCATCGAGCGATAGTGAAGCCGAACCCCGACGGCCTGGGGTGGAATCGGGGCATGCCAGTAGCTGTTGCCCCCTTTGTTCTCGATCCAGTACGCCGGAATGCGCCCCAGGTCCAGATCGTCGGCCAAGATTTCTAGCCAGACGCGCTGGTTGTCCTCGATCGGATGTGTGCCGATGACCGCCGCCGACCACATGCCGGCCCGGATCGGTCCTCCGCCCCGGCCTTTTGCCGCCGTCTCGATCCACGTTGCCAGCATCTCGAGTCCGCCTCGTCCTCTCGCCGGTCCTGTCCAGAACAATCGAAGATGCCGGCCTTCTTGATCTTCCTTCGATCACTCGATGCACTTACGTGGGCAACGAGTGCTAAATTCTGTTCCTTTCACCAGGCTGCGCCAAGGGGTACGGCGGCGGGTTCTCCCACGCCTTCCCTCCAGCCCTCCCGCAATTCCGCTCGAGATGTTATCGTCCATCCAGTCGGTATGGCCCTACGCGAAAGCAGAAACGGCATATCCGCAAGGGACCCCTCGCCGCAACCTTGGCCGTAAAGGGAGAACCCGGTCGTGTACTCATCGTGGTATCCGCGAGGCGTGGGCCTGAGCTTGCCGGCCGAGGAGGCGATCGAAATCGCGGCGGAGACGGGCTTCGCCGGTGTCGATTTGCAGGTACTCGATTTGGTGCGGTCGGAGACCGACCCCGCAGCCCTTCGCTTGCGGATGGACGACATGGGGTTGCGGGGAGGGGCCTGGCCCTTGCCGGTCTTCTGGCGCGGCGAGGCGGCTCAGTTTGAAGCCGACATCAAGCGACTGCCCAGCCTTGCTCGCGCGGCTGCGACCCTGGGGCTTTTCCGCACGGGAACCTGGGTCATGCCTCAGACGATTGCCGCTGCAGAGCCAGATTCTGTTCACAACGAACTACGTGTGGCAACCTGCGCGCTGCACCTTGAGCGACTCGGCAGGATCGCCGGCATCCTCGCCGACTGGGGCTGCCGTCTTGGGCTAGAAATCATGGGGCCGGCAACTGCCCGGACTGGCCCCGGCGTCCCGTTCGTCAGTCGTTATGCCGAGCTGAAAGACTGGTTTGGTGGATTCCGTGCGGAGCACCCGAATATCGGCGTGCTGGTCGATTCTTTCCACCTCTTCGCGGCCCAAGAGACAGTTGATGCGGGATTCGAATGGGGAAGTGAGGCCGTCGTCTGGGTGCACCTGGCTGATTCCGCCCAGGCGGCTGCATCGTGTGTGCTCGATCAGGAACGCGAACTTCCCGGCTTGACCGGTTTTGGTGATAGCAAAGGGCTCTTGAAGCTTCTCTCCGACCGTTATTACGACGGGCCGGTGAGCGTCGAGCCCTTGAATCAATGCCGATCGATTTCGGGCTTCCCTCCGCGCGAGGTTGCCCGTCAAGTACTGGCGGCTCTCCAGCGGATCTGGCCCAGTGCGCCGGTCCACCCGAGCAAAGGGGGCTCAAGCGTCCCTTGATCGTTAGACCGTGACTTCCTGCAAGGCTCCTTTTCCGGTCCGCTGGGGAGCAATCTCCTCGCGATAAACCGGAACGTCGTGCGGAGCTTCAATTCCAACGCGAATCTGGTTGCGGTCGATCTTGACCACCGTAATGACGATGTTGTCGCCAATCACGATCTTTTCCCCTAGCTTCCTGCTCAAAACCAGCATGAGAATCTCCCGGTTGTCGTTGAAGACGAGATCAAAGCTCTCAGGAAATCAACACGACGACTCACACAGTTCCTCTCTAAGTGCACGTTCCGTGCCATTGCCTTTTCTAGAAATTTCGCCACCGAACCTAAAGATCGTCCGCAAAGCTCTTTGCGAACGATAAAGAAGCTCCCGGTCGTGTCGGAAGCCGAACGTAAGGCTGTCAACCTTGCCACTCCTTCTGGGTGTGGCTTTGAAAAAAAGGGAAGCCGAGATTGCACTTCAAGGCGAATTTTCCGATCCGCTGAAGATGAAGAGCTGTTGGGGGCTTGTGCGTCGGGCGGAAATTTTGTCGTGACGTGACGGTGACACGGCCGGAGCGGGTTCACCGGCTGTCGATACGCAGTGGTCGAAAGCCGACGGCGTCGGCGGCGACGCAGTAGTAGCGGACGCCGCGTACGATGCCCTGAACCGCGCGCGACCACTGGCTCTGGGTGTGCAGGTGCCCGTACACGCAGGCTGAGACGCCGGCGGCCTCGAAGCGTGAAACCCACGGTCCGGGTCCTCCGAGGGCATCGAACGGAGGGTAATGCCACAAGAGGTAGAGCGGCAAACCGCTGCCAGCGCGAAGGCGCGAGGCGGACTGGAAAGCTCTCTCGAGCTCAGCCAACTCCCCTTCGATGAGGGCCTGGTGGCAGGCGTCCGGATGGTCGCCGGGCGGCGGAGCGCCCCGCGTTCCGCAGACGATCGCGCCGGGTGTTACGATTGCATCGCCGCCTACGGCTCGAAGTGACGGCCGCAGGAGCGGTCGGATCTTCTCCGCGCCATTCCACCATGCGTCATGGTTTCCGGCCGAGAGCACCTTCGTGCCCGGCAATCGCTCGAGCCAGGCGAGGTCGGGCTGAACGTCGCGATGGTTCCGTGCCATCGACAGATCGCCGGGCAAGAGAACCAGATCTTCGTCGGCGACCGCCTTGCGCCACTGGACCTCGATCCGGTTGGCGTGGTCACGCCACCGCGCTGCGTATCGGTCCCGCCGCTCGGGATTGGCAAACGAAAGGTGCAGATCGGCGATCGCCCAGACGTTCATGGTGGCGGGAACGCTTGCAGGTCGTGCAGAGAGGACAGCGACTTGATGGCTCCAGTCGGCTCCGCCCTCCGTCTCACCGACCCCGTGACCGGGCGAAATCGAGGACAAACGGATTGGTGCGCCGCTCTTGCCCGATGGTGGTGACCGGACCGTGTCCCGAATACACCAGGGTGGTGTCGGGAAGGTTCATCAGCTTGGCGAAGATGCCCGCCATGAGCTGGTGGTAATCGCCGCCTAGATCCGTGCGGCCGATCGAGCCGGCGAACAGCACGTCACCGCCGAAAACGAACGCCGGCTGGACCATCGAGCAAACGAAGACGACGGAGCCGGGGCTGTGTCCGGGAATCTCGCGAACCTCGAAGGCAAACCCGGCAACCTCGAACTGCTCGCCATCGTCGACCAGTCGATCCGGCGGGGGACTGGTAATCGGGATTCCAAACGGTCCGCTCAGGTTCAGCTCGGGGTCCGCGAGCGTGGCAGCCTCGTTCCGGCCGACGAAAAGCTTCGCCTCGGGATACGCCTTCTTAAGTGGCGCGATACCCGCGATGTGGTCCACATGTCCATGGGTGGCGAGGATGGCCGCGAGTTTTCGATTCTCTTGCTGAAGCAGCCGGAGGATGGAGCGGTCGTCGAACCCGGGATCGACCGCGATTGCATCGGTGCGATCCCGCTGCCAAAGCACGAAGGCATTTTGGCCAAAGGGGGCGGATTCGATCACCTCGATCGTGTAGGTCGACTCGGGCACGGGCGATCCTTTCGCAGCCAGAGCGGCGGGCGAGGACGAAAATGGCCTGGGCCACGCTGGCCTGGACGGTTTGCCCGGCCGACGCGACATCCGCCGAGTTTCCTTCCAGGCACTTTGGCCAGGTTTTCGCAAAGTTTCTCTTCTTCATCCGAGCATAGCCATCCCGCGAAAAAAACGCGAGACTTCCACTTGGCTTGTAACTTGCGTGATAGAATAATCGTTGACCGGGGTTTTTCGACTGGAGGTTGGTCGGCGCTGCGGGCGGCGTTGGCCGGCGGCTGATAGCGTGGGCTCTGGACCGGCGGCAGAGGGGCGACCGAGTTTGCGTCGTACCGTGTCGCCTTGCGGTTCGTTCCCTGCGCGCTGATGGCGTTATCTATCTATCTTTCCAATGGCTGCGTGATCGCGGCCCGGGAGCAGCGCAGTCATGCCAACCGACGGATGGAGACGAAAGAAGATGCCTGGGGCGGCCCTGATCCTCACACACGCCCGGGCCAGCCTGCTGCTTCTGGCCGGTGCACTCTTGACGGCTTCGATGCTGGCCGACTCGCCCAGTTCCGGCTCGGACGCCCCGCCAACGGCTCGGGAAATCGCCAAAGAAAAGGAAAAGGCTCCTCAGAGCACCTCCGCCTCGGCGACGAAAGCTGCGACATCCAGCACGAGCCGGCCCGAGCCATCGGCGTCACCGGCTGCCCGCTCATCATCGGCCGCCTCGGGGCCCAATCGCGTGGCACTCTCCACGGGCCACACCACCGCGGCTTCCTCGCACAAGCCTGATCTTGCAGGCCCGACCAAGAGCACGGCCAACAGCCTGGCAAACCCTCCGGTCCCGGAAGATACCCCGATGGCCAAGGCACTGCGAATGATCACCCAGTGCCAGACGCGGTTCGCACGCGTCCTCGACTACACGTGCACTTTTTGTAAGCGCGAGCGGATCGCCGGCAAGCTGACGCCGCTCTTTGTGATGGCGATGAAAGCTCGCTCCAGCCCCAAGAGCATCTATTTCCGGTTCGAGGACCCTTACAAGGGACGGGAGGCGATCTTCGTCGAGGGACGCAACAGCGGCAAGATCCTGGCTCATGACGTCGGCTTCACCAAGCTCCTGGCCGGCACCCTCGAGATCGAGCCCCGCTCGGCACGCGCCATGGAAGAGTGCCGTCACCCCATCACGCAGGCAGGCATTGGCTCCTTGATTGAAACCATCGCCCACCGCTGGGCGGCCGAGCTGAGCCCGGATGAGTCCGTCGTGCTCTTTGATGGCAACATGACCATCGGCCCGCGTCGATGCACGATGATCGAGGCCATTCACCCCCAGAACCGGCCAGATTTTCAATTCTACAAGGTTCGCCTGTTCATCGATTCGGAACTGAACTTGCCCATCCGCTTCGAGGGCTACGACTGGCCCTCCGAGCCCGGGGCCCCGGCCGACCTGGTCGAAGAATATTCGTACGTCGACCTGAAGCTCAACGTCGGACTGGGCGATCTTGATTTCGACACGTGCAATCCCCTGTACTCCTTTGGGCGTTTCTGATCGCGGGCACAGCTTTGTGATCATGTGCGCCCGCCGCTCTCACGCATTCGCGGGTCGGTCCTGTGCTCATTCCCACGCAATCGCGCGGCTCGCCACATTCCTCACGATCGGCCGCGGCATTGCCGATAACAACCAACATGGCGGCTTCTCCGGCGGGCCGGCGCTTGCGGGTGCCTTTCCGCCGATGTCGCCGAAAAAGGACGGCGTAGAGGGCCAGAAGCGACCTTGGCAGGCTCTTGACCGTTGGATAGAATCCGCCCCGCTTTGCTGATCCGCGATGGGGCCGATCACTTGCTCCGGGCGCATCTCTGCCAAGTCGTCTCCATTCCCACGCTCACCCGTCCAATGCCGATGTTGAAGTCGGTGGTCTCAGAGGGATCGGCCTGATCGCCCCGGCGCGGGAGGATCACCGGCCGTCCCGGGTCGTTCCATGGAAGGAGGCTCGATGAGCACGGTTCCTACCCCACAAGCTCAGACTCGCGTGCATATTCGCTGGATGATTCGCCGCGACATGCCCGAGGTGCTGACCATCGAGCACGCGAGCTTTGAGTTCCCGTGGTGCGAGGAGGAATTCTTGCGCGTCCTACGCCAGCGGAACTGCATCGGCATGGTGGCCGAGCTCGGCGAACGGATCGTCGGATTCATGATCTATGAACTTCACCGCAACAAGATTCACATCCTCGACTTCGCGACTCATCCGGACCTCCGGCGCCAGGGCGTGGGCCGCCAGATGGTAGACAAGCTCGTGAGCAAGCTCTCGTCGCAGCGTCGAAACCGGATCGGCCTCTACCTGCGCGAGACCAACCTGCCGGCCCAGTTCTTCTTTCGGGTTGCAGGCTTTCGCGCCGTCGAGGTGGTCCGCGAGCACTTCCCCGACACCGGTGAAGATGCCTACGGAATGCTCTACCTTCTCAATGAATCCGCGCTGGAAGTCTCGCCCCCGGCCAATCGAATCGCTAAGCAGCTCGGGTCGTGAATTGAGTCGTGGGCGGTGGGCAGGTGGCATTGGGCAGGCAGCCGGCATTGGGCAGACAGCCGGCATTGGGCAGGCGGCGGGCGGTGGGCAGGCGGCGGTGGGCAGGCGGCGGTGGGCGGTTCCGCGCATTGTGAACGTGCAACTCGCTGACGACTGCGCTGACCGCTGACGGCTCCGCACCAACTGCGAACAGCTAACACCTACCGCCCCACGCCCAAAGGGCCGCAATGGTCTCGGTGGGCGACTTCGGAAATAATGGATTGAGCCAGGCGGTCTGAGTAGCTTCCTGCGATCGGGAAGGCCACTGGCTCAATGATGGGATTCGCTCCGTGGACCGTTCGAATCGGTTGGCGGAGCGGACCTCACTTTCACAGCAACCGCAATCGATGAACGACCCCCTGAGCCCCCCCCTGCCCGAGGCCTTATCCAGCTCCAGCTTGGTCGCCGTAAAGGACCATCCAGCCGGGTTCGTACCCTTGCGCCGTGCCGCGGTCGTGCTCACCTGGGGCCTTCCCGCGCTGGGATTTGTGCAGGCCGCGAAGCTGCTGGCCTTGATGCTCCGGACGCCCTCACAGGAGATCTTGAGCTGGGCCGGCTGCCTGCTGGAAATGATCTCAACGATCGTTGCGTATGCGCTGGCGGGCGTCGGAATCGGGGCTCTTTTCCGGGCGCTTGAGCAATGGGTGCTGGTCTCTTTGATCGGCCAACACGCACCGGACCAAGAGAGGCTAGTCAACCTGGAAAAGCGACCCGATCCCCCGGCCGCACAGCCGCGTGGCCAAGAAGGACCGGGACTTTCCCCTGAGCCGGCCGAGCGGCCCTCGAAGTCTGCGGCCGACGGGCACGGTGAAGAGGCGGTCGCTGAGATTCGCCAGGCGATCTGGTCGGCGAAATGGGACGTGGCCGAAGCACACCTGGCGGCCTTCTCCAGCGATCATGCGGACGACCCCAGGCTCGCCGCATTGCAAGATGAGCTTCAAACGGCCCGCTCCCAGGCACGAGACGAGCACCTGGCCCAGCTCGACGCGGCGCGAAAGGTCGGTGATCCCGAACGGGTTCTCGAGCTTCATCAGAATCTCGTTCCGCTGCTCGAGGCCGAGGCACGTACCAAGCTGGATGCCGACCTGTCGCGCTGGTTCTTGCGGCTGATCCACAACCGGCTGCGTGGCGGCAAGATCCAGGCCGATCTCGCACACCTGGCCGGGCGAATCGCCGAATCGTTTAGCCATACCGTCGAGGGCGCCAGCTTGCGCGCATCGCTGCCGACGCTCAGGCGCAGCGCGGGCTTGTGTCCCCGCTGCGCCCGACCCTACGCCGGACTTGGCGACGCATGCCCGGTCTGCCTGGGGCAAGGCGATCAAACCAGGCGGCCGGCCGAGCCGGATGATGGCTCCGCCGAGCCTGTGTGAGTTGAGCCGGCCTTCGAACCCTGGCTCACGCTTGCAATACGTGCTGATTCTGTGCCTGTATCGACACGCAAGTTACCTTCGAAGCGTGGCAAGTGCCGGCATCGGGTTTGCGACTTTTCCCCGCTGAAGGCGATGTCGACGTCAAGGGCGGTAATCCCCCGAAGGAATCGCTCTAGGGCGGCTTGATCGCGACGCAGATCGCGGCACTCGAAGGGTAGTCGCTGGACGGGAAGGTGCTCTTAGGCACCTTCCCATCTTTGTTTTGCCTTGCTCATTCAAGGTTCGCCAGATGCTGGCTGACGACGTCGAGCAGCCGTCCGACTTCCTCGGTACACAAGTTCGCGTTGCACAGGACGCGGAAGATTCGCTCTCCGGACCAGTCCGAGCCTTTTGCTTCCTCGTTCGAATGAACGATCACTCCCTGAAACGTCGTTCGCCGCACGAGCTCAGCGATCAATTCCGACGTGGGATACAGCTCCAGTTCACCTGGGGTCATGCTTCTTCCTCGTAGCAATCCAAGAGCGGCGACGCACAACGCAGTGCGGTCCATCACACAGATGGAACCCGAGCCGGCAAAGCGCGTCAAGCCCCTTCCGCACAGGCGGAGCGGCCTGGACCCTTGCAAGATGAGAGCTTTTCCGACGTGAGCCCGGATCGATACAATCACTCCTGTCCCGAAGTCCCGTTGCAACTGGCACGGCCAAGGCATCGCACAAGGTCGGCAAACTCCCTGTATCACCCAGCTTGACGCGGTCTCGACTGTCGGCTAGGGATGATTGTCGGTTTTTCCCCGCCGGCAACTATTGAGTCCACAAAGGAAAAGGCCATGTCCTGTCGACTTGCTTCGATCTGGGTTCTGGCGCTTTTGACCTGGGCCGGCCCTTCGGCCCGGGCGCAGATTCCAATCTCGAAAGATCTGATTCCCTCTCGTAACTCACTCACCCGGCTGGGGCTCGAGCGCCATTGGCTGATCGTCGTTCCGCTGAGCGAGACCGAGCGGCTGGTGCGGATTAGCCGCAGCGCGGACCTGTTCTTCGCACAAGCAAATAGTGGTTCGTTGCATACATACGAAGTTGAGACCGGTAAGCTGCTCTGGTCCGCCAGCCTGGGGGCAGCCACGCCGTTAGCTCGCCCTGTTTCCTCCAACTCGTATGCGATTTTTGGCACCAGCGGGGACATGCTTACCGCTCTTCATCGCCAGACCGGACATGTCATCTGGAGGACCCACCTGGGGACAATTCCTACCTCCGGGACAATCTGCGACGAAGATCGGGTCATCGTCGGAACGACCGATGGCCGGGTAACAGCGTTCAAGCTGAGAGAACCGGGTCCCATGGGGACGACGAAGATCCGGGCAACTCCAGCCGAGGAGTGGGCCTGGCAGACAAACGGTCCGATTAAGACCCTCCCCCTGCTGGCCAGACACCAGGTCGCCTTTGGAAGCAGTGACGGCCAGGTCTACGTGGTCATGAACAACGAGCGGACGTCTCTTTACCGGATTCGGACCGGCGGGCCGATCGGAGAGGGGCTGGGTAGTTACGGCACCCGGACGCTGCTGATTCCGTCGGCCGATAATAATCTCTACGCGATCGACCTGCTGACCTCGAATGTTCAGTGGGTGTTTCCCTCGGCCGCCCCGATGGACCAGGCCCCGCTGGTTGCCGGTGAAGACATCTATTGCACCAACGAAGGCGGGTACCTGAGCCTGCTCGATCCGGCCAGCGGCAAGGTCCACTGGAACGCGCTCACGCAAGGGGGGAAAATCGTCGCGGCCAGTACATCTCGGATCTACCTGCGATCGTGGAACAACGATCTTTACATCATCGATCGGGCGACCGGGCAGATCTTGGCCGATCCCGCCGCGACCTTGCAACGGGCTGGGCTCAATCTCCACGAGCACGACTTGTCGATGCTCAACCGCTACGACGACCGCCTCTACTTCGGCACCCAGTCGGGCGTCGTCGTTTGCTTGCGGGAGATCGGCGCCACGCAACCCAGGCTGCTGCGTGATCCCAAGGCCCTTCCCTTTGGCTTCATTTCGCCGGAAGGGACCCAGCCGACCCCGCCCCCCCCACCTGCCGCCGAGACGCCTGCGGAGACCAAGGACGAAGATAAAGAAAAGGCCAAGGACGAAGATAAGGCCAAGACTGAGGACAAGGCCAAGGCCAAAGACGACGCCTCGAAGGTTGACGCTGCCCCACCGGCGGCCGAAAAAGACGAAAACCCGAAGTGATGCTCGCAAAGCCGCACACAGTCGATCCGAGGGACCCACACCGATCGGGCATCGCCCAGCCGGCCCGGATCCACACCCCAGAGTTGAAGCGACGAAGCGATGTCCCAGCCTGACAAATGCCTTGAAGTCGTCCCGATCCGACGAGCGCTCTTGAGCGTCTCCGAGAAGCGCGGGCTTTTGGAATTAGCCTCCGCTCTGGCCGAGCGTGGCGTTGAATTACTGGCCAGTGGAGGAACTCGCACGGCCTTGGCTGCCGCCGGACTCGCGGTCCGGGAAGTGGCCCAGTACACCGGCCAGCCGGAGATCCTGGGGGGAAGAGTCAAGACCCTGCATCCCCGGATTCACGGCGGCATCCTCGCTCGCCGCGACGTTCCCGAAGACATGGACGTTCTGGCCACCTCGGGCATCGAGCCCATCGACCTGGTGGTCGTCAACCTCTACCCGTTCCAGGCGACCATCGCCCTCCCGGACTGCACGTACGAAACGGCCGTCGAAAATATCGACATCGGTGGCCCGACGCTGGTCCGCGCCGCGGCCAAGAACCAGGCCCACGTGGCCGTTCTGACCAGCCCTGATCAGTATGCGCAGTTTCTCGACGAATTCCGCGGCTCGGGGGGCACGACCTTGCCGACGCGGGTACGGCTGGCTCAGGCGGCCTTTACCCTGATGGCGCTCTACGACTCTGCTATCGCGAACTATCTCGCGACCGCCAAGCTGCCCGAGACGGACGTCACGACAAGAGCCGCATCCGGGTCGGGCGCAACAAGCGCCGCCGGCTTTGCCGCGGAGCTCGAGCTGCGCTTCTCTTTGAAGCAAGAACTGCGATACGGCGAAAACCCGCACCAGCAAGCCGCCTTCTACGTCGACCCAAATGCAAGTGGGCCGAACCTCGCTACCGCGCGGGTGCTTCACGGCAAGGAGCTTTCATACAACAATCTGCTGGACCTCGACAGCGCCTTGCGGCTGGTCCGGATGTTCTCTGAGCCTGCGGTCTGCATTCTCAAGCACAACAACCCCTGCGGAGCGGCCGTCGGTGATGATTTGTCCGCGGCGTTCGAGCGTGCATACGAAGGCGACCCCACGAGTGCTTTTGGAGGGATCGTCGGGCTCAACCGCGTAGTCGACCTGGCGACGGCCCAGCGAATGTGCCAGCCGGGACGGTTTCTGGAGGCGATTCTGGCCGTCGGCTACGAGCCCGACGCCCTGAAATTGTTGACGACCCGGCCGAGCTGGAAAAACAGCGTCCGCTTAATCGCGCTGGAAGAGCCCATCGGCCCGGGCGATCCGCTGCCCTCGGGTCTTGACCTGCGCCGCATCGAGGGGGGTCTCTTGGCCCAGACCTGGGACCAGATCGAGCTCGATCCGGCCTCCGGGCCTGTCGCCACCACGCGGCGGCCGACCGACAGCGAGAAGCGTGATCTGGCCTTTGCCTGGCGCGTCTGTGCGATGGTCAAGTCGAACGCCATTGTCGTGGCCAAGCAGGGCCAGCTTCTGGGCGTCGGCGCCGGGCAGATGAGCCGGCTGGACTCGGTGCGGATCGCCGTCGAAAAAGCGGGCGATCGGGCGCGCGGGGCCGTGCTGGCCTCGGATGCCTTCTTCCCCTTCCGCGATGGCCCCGATGCCGCCGCCGCGGCAGGCGTCACGGCCATCATTCAGCCCGGCGGCTCGCGCCGAGACGACGAGACCGTTACCGCCTGTAACGAGCACAAAATGGCCATGATCCTCACGGGCAGGCGCCATTTCCGACACTAACCGGCCACAGATGGAGGAATTAGCCACAGATGAAAGAAGAACGGCCACAGTTGAGAGGAGAGAATTAGCCACAGATGAACGCAGATGAACACGGATAAGAGAGGGATGGTCGAGTGTCATGCTTACGTCTGGGTTCCTTATCCAAGGCCGCAAATCGAAGCAACGTGAGTTCGATCCTGACCTTGGGTCGCTTCTTCATGAAATCTTCCCCCGAATTTATCTGCGTCCATCCGTGTTCATCTGTGGCTAATTTTGCATTTTTCTCCGTGGCCATCATCTGTCTTTCCATCTGCGGCTGATCTTGCATTTTCTCCGTGGCCATCATCTGTCTTTCCATCTGCGGCTCATGGAGATCGATCATGCTCAGGCCGGATGAACTTGTGATCAAGTCGTTGGGACCATGCCAGGTCGAGTCCCCGTTGCGACGACTGCACGATGTGGGGTTCGTTCCCGAATCGTCGCGGATTCGCCATCAACACAAGTGTGGACCGGATTACGACTGCATGGACGATCTGTCGTTCGAGGAAGCCGGTCCGCGTGAGACCATTTTTTTTGACCCGGAACAGACAACGGCCGCGGTGGTCACTTGCGGCGGCCTGTCGCCGGGGCTGAACAATGTGGTGCGATCGGTCTACTCCGAACTGGCCTACAACTACCTGGTGCCGCGCGTGCTGGGCGTGCGCAATGGTTACATGGGACTGAACCCCGAGTCCGGACTGCGGCTCGTCGAGCTCAATTCGGCGTTTCTCGAGCACATCCATTACCTGGGTGGGACGGTCCTGGGGAGCTCGCGGGGAAACCAGGACCCCGCCGTGATCGTCGATACGCTGGAGCGGGAAGACATCGACATCCTGTTTTGCGTAGGGGGCGACGGCACCCAGCGAGGCGCCTCGGCCATCTACCAGGAAATTACCCGCAGAAGCCTGCGCAAAGCTGTTGTCGGGATTCCCAAGACCATCGACAACGACATCGAGTTCGTCTTCACCTCGTTCGGCTACAACACCGCGCTTGAGAAGGCTGAGGAGGTGCTGCGAGGCGCCCACGTCGAGGCGCGTTGTGCTCCCAACGGCATCGGACTTGTGAAGCTGATGGGCCGCCACGCGGGGTTCATCGCCGCGGGTTCTGCGCTGGCCAGTCAGGATGCCAACTTCGTGCTCGTTCCCGAGGTCCCCTTCCGGCTGGAGGGAGAAAACGGCTTCCTGGCCGCACTCGAGCACAGGATCCTGGCGAAGGGCCACGCGCTTGTGGTCGTGGCCGAGGGAGCCGGCCAGGAATTATTCCAAGGCAAGGAAGCGCGGCAGGATGCCTCAGGAAACCTGCTGCATGAGGATATCGGCACGTTCCTCCGCGACAGCATCTTGCACTATTTCAAGGAGCGGGGCATTCCGGTGAACCTAAAATATATTGATCCCAGCTATTATATTCGCAGCGTCCCCGCCAACACGCTCGATCGGATCTTGAGCGATCAGATGGCGCGGATGGCCGTCCACGCGGGGATGGCGGGCAAGACCGACGTTTTGATCGGCTCGTGGTGCAACGAGCTCATCCACGTGCCCATCTGCACGACGGTTGCCCGAGTCCGGAGGATGGATACAACGAGCGACCTGTGGACCGCGGTCATGCGATCCACAGGCCAGCCGGTGTGGTAAACGGAGCCTTCCGGAGCGGTCGGGCAGGACATCCCAGGCTCGGGGTTCCCGAAGGCGCGCGGCGGGCAAGGGTTGGCGGACCGTATTAGCGGTGACCGCCGCCGCCGCCGCCCATGTGACCACCACCGCCCATGTGGCCGCCGCCATAGCCGCCATAGCCGCCCCGGAAGCCGCCGTTGAAGCCGCCCCCTAGATATCCTCCACCCATCGGAGCGCCGCCCATGGGGGCACCGCGGAAGCCGCCGCCCATGTACCCTCCGCCCATGGGGGCGCCGCCGTATCCCGAGCTCGGAGCGCCAACCCGGCCTCCCTGAGCCAGCCCTCCAGCGCCGAGTCCACCGGCGCCTGCTCCGCCGCGATAAACTGCAGCGCCACCGCCGTTCATTCCACCCATACCGCCGGGCATGGCCATACCGTGTCCTGTCCCGGCGTTGCTTCCGCCTCCGGGGACGCCTGCCATGTTCCCGCGGCCCATGCCCTGGTTGAGTGCGCCGGCCTGTCCGCCCATGACACCCCGGCCGGCCATGCCCGCGGCCCCCTGGCCAAAATTGCCCCCAGCCATCGCACCTTGCCGCCCGGCCATGCCGGCTGTGTTGCCCGCAAAGTTGGATCGCGCGAACGTGTGCTGCATTCCCTGGGAGTTCACGCCATTGAACGAGGGCCGGAACGCATTGTTGCCCGAGGCGAGGCTTGAAGCGCGCTGAATCTGACCTTGCCCGGCTCCGCTCCGGCCGACGGCCCGGTTCACGCTGGCGTTGTTACGGAAAGGATTGCCGTAGGGACGCGAGGACGGAGGCGCCTGCACGCCTCGGCCGCCAGCCAGTGCGCCGCGGCCGACAGGTCCGCGGCCAAGTCCTCCGGCTCCGCGATTTCCACCCCAATTGCCGTTACCGGCCCATCGTCCATTATTCCAGCCCGGGTGGAACGGATAATGTCCATACCAGCGGCCATATCCGCCCCAACCCCAGCCGCCATAACCCCAGAACGGATAGCCGAAACCAAAGCCGAAGCCGAGGCCCCAGAACGGATAGCCAAAGCCAAAGCCGAGGCCCCAGAACGGATAGCCGAAGCCGAGACCAAGGCCGAACCCGCCGTATCCACCGTAGCCGAACCCACCGTATCCACCGTACCCGAACCCACCGTATCCACCGTAGCCGAAGCCGAGGCCCAACCCACCGTAGTACGGATAGCCAAAGCCGCCGCCGAATCCGTAGATGCCGCTGAGCAGCCCGCCACAGATTCCGTAGCCGTAGGGATAGCCGTAACCGTAGTCTCCGTTGCCGTAGGGATTCCCATATCCATAGCCATAGTTGACCGGTGTCGAGATGTACGGATAGCCGTTACCGCCGTAGTATGGGTAATCGAGATATCCGTAATAACCCCCCAGGTTGCCGTAGTTGGCGTAGCCGTAGAACCGGCCGTCCTCGTCGTAATAGACGCCGGGATAGCCATCGTAATAGGAATTGGGCCGGCCGAAGGCGCCGTAAAGCTGCCCATACATCTCCGGCGAAATTTGGGTATAGGGCTGATAGGTCAGGTTACCGTTATTCTGGGCGGAATCAGCGACCTGAGCCGGGGCGAAGAGGGTGCCGCGATCCTCGAGAGTACGATCCCAGTAACCATCCTGGAACGTCCAGCCTTCGGGCTGGCGAATCCAATGCGCCGGAACCCATGCCCAGCCCGGCTGCGCCTTGGCCCAGAACCCTTTCTTCCAGACGACGCCATCGCCATCGGGGTAATACTGTCCGGGGATGTAGAAGCAATCGGCCGCCGGCGGGTCGCCCGGATCATCGCTGGGGCGATCTTTGGGAGGGCCGTTCTTGCGGTAATCGATCCGGTCGGTTTGACGGTCGCTCCAGAAGCCGGGGACGCGATACCAGCCAGACTCATCGCGCTTCCAATAGCCGTTGACCCAGAACCGTCCCGGCGGCGGCAGGCGCCACGTGCCGGTCACCCAGAGGTAATCTTTGCGGCCGGCATCCCATTCCCAGTAGCCTTCGATCCACTGGGCATTCGCGCTGGGGGGGTCGACAGCCGGGCGCTCGCTGATCGGCGTCGGGGGGGCCTTGGGAGCGTGAACAGGATTGCGGTCTTTCCGAGGCGAGAGGAACGCCTCGTGAAGCGGGCCTTCGGAGAGTGGCCGGACTGTCTGCTGGGCGAGCTGAAGGGTCCGATTCGAATCATCGGTGAGGGAATCGGTCGCGTCCCCTGCTCTTTGCGCAACTCCGCCGGCATCGATTGCGGCTTGATCCGGGCCGTCCATCCCTTGCACTGCCGCCGGAA
Organism: Isosphaeraceae bacterium; assembly: GCA_052146555.1. Taxonomy (GTDB): domain Bacteria; phylum Planctomycetota; class Planctomycetia; order Isosphaerales; family Isosphaeraceae; genus Aquisphaera. The sequence continues at coordinate 31,171 of JBKQMU010000141.1, read as the reverse complement.
GTGGTTCGGAGAACGTCGCGGCCGGGCTCTCCCCGGCGGGGTCCTGGCCATAGCTCGAGGCCGGCGCGGCGCAGAGCAAGAGGGCCAGACTCCATCCCAAAACGCGATCTCGTTTCATGGCAATCGCTCCGACCGGACAGTTTCATCAATAATTCAATAACTCCCCTGTCCAATCATTATGCGGTCGGATAAGAGAGTATGAGGAAATTTCACGGCGAGGGATCCGCCAATCACCAATTCTATCCTATATTGTATCCCCTCGCAGAGCACCCGATTTTCGTCGTGCTGCGAAGCAAGGTGCCACGAGCGCGACTTTGCCGCCCGCGCCAAGATTGGCGTCTTTGCCAATCTCTCCCTAGAAAAGGAAGTCAGAGCTGCAGGCGGCCGTGAGACGTCGCCTGCACAGTCAGAATCTCGGCGGGCGTGATCGCGACGCCTCAAGTCATGCAGTCATGAAAGACTTGAGCCTTGGCTCGCTGCGCTGTAGAGTTGAAAGACGAATGATTCGGGCCGGCACTGGCCCCCATCCCCGAGCGATTCATGAAGGCCGAGTTAGTTCCGGAAAATGGCGACCCACCGATCCCGATCACCCGCGATCTCGTGGTGATTGGCCGGCGTGATTATTGCGATATCGTGATCGAGCATTCCAGCCTGTCGAAGCGTCATTGCGTGTTGGTCAAGACGGATGGATTGCTCGTCATCCGCGACCTGATCAGCACCAACGGCACCAAGGTCAAGGGCCAGAAGGTCCGCTGGGCGGCCTTGCTTCCCGACGATCGGATCGCCCTGGGAAGCTACAAGCTGCGGGTTTATCTGGGACCCGATGACGAACCCGGGCCTTCCGAGCTGGCCCGCGAGAAGGCGCAGAGCTTGGCCAGACCCACCCCCGCACGCCGGCAAGCTCAGCCCCAGCTTGCCTCCCCCGCATCTGGGGCGCCGGCCCCAGCGGCCGGCCCGGTTCAATCGGTCGTGCAGCCTACCTTCCCGCCGGGGTTTCCCGGGCCCTCACGGCTGGAGGTCGACGTGATCTCCTCCGGCCAAAAGCCCCCCGAAACGCCGGTGAGTCCCGAGCCTCCGGCCTCGGGGGATTCGATCATTCCGCTGATTCTCGACGACTCGGACGAGATCATTGAGCTGGACTGAGACGAGAGCTGCGGCGTCAGGCGAAGGCAGCATCCTCAACGTCGGCGGCCCGATCAACCACGCAGTTTCCACCGTAGCCGCGGGCCATCAGCAATGCTGATTCACAGGTCGCAAGAAACTGGACCGCCGTGGCTGGCGGGTGTTCGGGGTTCATCGTGGACAGACCGATGCTGGCGGTGACTACGGAATCACCCGCTGTCTGGTCCGCGACCGCGGCCAGCAGGGCGTCCGCGACGGGCAAGGCCCAGTCACGCGTCAGTCCCGGCATCACCAGGCCGAACCCGTGCTCGCTAATGCGGGCGGCAATGTCGCACTCGCGGCTCTCGCCACGCAGCCTGTTGGCCAACGTGCAGAGCAGCCCCTGCCACTGCACTGGCGTGAGCCGCTGGAGGAGCCGATCGGCGTGGTCGAGATCGAGCCGGATCAAGGAAAGGGGCAAGTGATCATCAATCGCCTGGCGGAAGGCAATCTCCAGCTCCTCCTGGAGCCCGCGCAGATTCTTGAGCCCGGTCAACTCGTCGTGTGCCGCCAGCCGGGCAAGCTCTTCGTTGGCTCGCTCCAGCTCGCGGGCGCGGCATCGCAATGATTCCTGGGCCGCGATGATCCGCTGGGCGGTTCGAAGCGCGATTTCCAGCTCGGCCGAGTCAACCGGTTTGGCCAGGAAATCATCGGCCCCGGCGCCCAGTCCCTGGAGCCGCTCGTGGCGATGGGTCTTGGCAGTCAGAAGCATGATATAGACGTAGGAGCTCTTCAGCTCGCCACGAATCTTGCGGCAGAGCTCCAACCCGTTCATTTCCGGCATCATCCAATCCAGGATGACCAGCGGCTCAGGCCTGGACTGGAGGTGCTTCCACGCATCCAATCCATTGAAGGTGACGACCACCTCGTGGCCCATCGCTTCCAGTCGCCTGCGCAGGTCAACGGCCTGGGTCTGGCTATCCTCGGCGATCAAGATCCGCATGGTGCCACCTCATCGACCCCCGTTGCGGCCATTGAACTGCCTGGCCGCCTACACCAGAATCTTAGAACGTAATCACGGCTAGGGTGCGAAGATCCGCCGGGAAAGGCCGGGCCGGCGCGGTGCTACGGTGAGGACGTGGCGGTGGCAGCTGGCAAGTCCGCAATGACGCCAAGACGCACTGAACGTGCAGGGGCCAGAGCAAGACAAGCCGGAGTCCGTGCGACGGTGAGAACCGAGGCGCGGCGTCCGGCTAAGTGGGATATCGCTGGGGCGGAGCGGGGCAAGAGGGGAGGCGAGGGCGAGAGCGACCGCCGTCGCGCAGGTCGCCGCCGTGCAACCAAGAAAGGTTCACGCCTGATCTCCTTCGTCGTCCTTAGTCCTCTTCGGACCGAGGACGACGAATCTCGCGCCGGACCGGCGGATTCAGGTGCTCGATCTGGCGAGCTTCGTGGGGCTCCAGTCGGCTCGCCTGTCGATTCTCGCGTTGGATGGCCTCGTACACCTCTTGGCGATGTACGGAGATTTCGATCGGGGCCGCGATCCCCAGTCGAACCTTATCGCCCCGAATATCCACCACGGTGATGACGATGTCATCGCCGATGATGATACTTTCGTCACGGTGTCGGGACAGGACCAGCATCGTTCTCGGCTCCTTCCTCCTGCCAACGAGGCCCGTGACCATCCCCGGATCACGTTGCCTGGGCTCTCGGTGACCTCGACGGAGCTGGGGATGGTAAATTGCAGTATCGACCTGGGTGATGAGCCACGCGGGTCAGGCCGTCGCACGCAACGGCGCCAGCCCGGGCAGCAAGGCGGGGGCCGGAGCCGGCAAACCCATCTCCAGCGGATACCGGACAGGGTACCGGCTGGAGGTGAGCACAAGCTGCCGACCGAGGCGACGCACCGCATTGAACACCAGCGGTCCCTGGAGATTGACCGAGAGGCCACCCCCCACGCCGCGATTCAAGATAACATAGAAAAGCGCGCTCCGCTCATCGTCCAGCTCCAGAGCGGCCCGGTCGCCCGGCCGCAGTTCGACGCGATAGTCGCTGATCGCCAGCGGAGGAGCGACCAGGGCAAACGCCAAGTCCGGCGCGGTCACGCTTTGCAACCACGACAGGCCCGTCACCACCGGATCAGGAAGGTGGATGTACTGGCTGTACGAACGGAACCCGAGCAGTCCTTCCGGAATCCGGAACGGGTCGGATTCGGAGGCCTGGATCAGACCGAAGCGTGTCGTGACGATGTTCACTTCCTGGTTACCTCCTTGAACGCCGGGCTAGGCACGCTCCTGCTCTCGCAGGACTCAGCCCCCCGCGACTCCGGGCAGACCAGACCGCAACCAGCGATACCGCGCTTCCTCGACGTGCTCGATCGGATGCCGCGCCGCGACAGCCGGAAGAGCGCTCCTGGTGGATCAAAGTGGATCAAAACCTTGCGTACTGCGCGATTCCTGATCCGGTCGAGTCCACTTCACGCGGCCACGACGCAACCCGCGGACTAAGCCTTCACTCGGCCTTCCAAATCCCCTGGACGATCGAGTAAGGTTCGACCGAGCCTTTTATCGTCGACGGCGCCTCCGCGGGCTCAGTCCGGCTCGCCCGAAATCCTTGCCGCCGTGTGCCTCGCGATGCCTGCGCCAGTCGCTCCGTTCGTAACGGAGACGCAACCGACCGCGGGGGAGACGATGGCCACGGAGGAACCGCGGCTTGAGCCACAGATGGATCGAGTTTGGCCGCGGATGGACAAGGGAAAATGAGCCACGGATGGACCGTGGCTCATTAAGGGGCGGGAGTTCTTCTGGCCGTGGTCGAACGCCCTGGGCGGCAGCCGGAGATCGTATCGGTCGTCTTACGCTCCAGTACCAAAGACAGCCGAAATTCCCAGCGTAGCCACGCCCGCTCGGCGTGTCCGCGAGTCGCGCACGGGCTCTCGCTCCTCAAACCATGGCGATGCGCCCTGCGTGGGCTATCGATGATCGATCGATACGGCTTGCCTCAGGGTTGCCGGTTGACTCAGTTGGACGATTGGAATCGATTCACTTGCCGTAATTCTCTTCCAGGCCCCAGAGCCGTTGGAGCTGGCGGTCACGCTTTCCGGGCTCGAAGCGGTAGATGGCGATCTCCTCGATGACTTCCCCTGGACAGAGCGTGTAATCGAGCCGTCGATCCTCCGCGTCCTCGAAAACCATTCCGAGATGGTCCGAGCACGCGAATCCGTATGTTTTCAGCTCAGAGAAGCGGCCATCGCTCCAACGTGCCGCAACTTTGTAAGTCGCGGGCTCGCCACAGTGAGGATGGTTGCAACAGACAGTGTGCGTGTACATGCGCAGGACCTCAGCGGTGCCAGGTTCAGGATCATGGCGGAGAGGTGCCTTCAGTTTACCCGAATCCCGGGTAAGGCTGATAGGTGGTGGGCCTCGGCCCGCAAAGGAGGCAGGGAGCGATGCTCGGTCTCTCCCGGGTTCTCCGCTCACCTCCGCATCGAGCTTGCTGGGTCCGGCATCATACCAACCCGCATCGGCACGCTTCTTCGGACGCAAGCCTGGTACCCGGAATCCAACTGGTCATAGGTTGCCTTCTAGCCAGCTAGATCATGTCTAACGCAAACTGCGGCGTGCCTCGCTCGCCTTCGCGTGAGGGTGCACTGTCGAGCACATTGTCGCAGGAGGAGGTTGATATCGGGCTTACGGCCAAGGGGAGCGACACGGTGAACTCGCTCCCCGTGCCCGGCCCTCGGCTATGGGCCCGGACGGTCCCCTCGTGCATTTCCGCGAGGGCCTTAACAAGCGTTAGGCCAATTCCCAGCCCACCCTGTGAACGGTCGAGCGATTGGTCGATCTGGGCAAAAGGCTCGAAGATCCGCTCGAGCATCTCTTCGGGGATGCCGGCGCCCGTGTCCCGCACGCGGACGACGCCAAGCCCGCCCTCGCGATGGGAGGAAACCCGTATCACCCCGCCTTCGTCCGTGTACTTGATGGCATTGACGAGCAAGTTGACGAAGATCTGTTCGAGGCGAACCGGATCGCCGAAAATCGGCATCTCCCCGGCGGCGAGGTCGAGCTCGAGCCTGTGAGCCTTAGCGTCGATCGAGGGCCGGCACGCCTCGATGGTATTGGTGAGAATCCGGGTCAGGTCGGTCGATTCCTTGCGAAGCTGAATCTTGCCCCGCGTGATCCGCGAGATCTCAAGCAAGTCATCGATCAGGTGGACGAGGTTCTTCAATTGGCGGTCGATCATGTCGCGCGCCCAGGCGTGGTCGGGATCGGACTGACCGGTGAGCCTCATATACTCGACCGCGGTGCGGATCGGGGCCAAGGGGTTGCGCAGCTCGTGAGCGAGCATCGCCAGGAATTCGTTCTTGCGCCGGTCGGCCTCGCGCAAGGTGTTCAGTAGCCGCAACCGCTCGTACGCCACAGTCACGTATTGGGAGATCGTCTCCAAAAACTCGATCTCGTCGCCGTCGAAACGATCGCGAGTCCGGCTGCCGAAGGAAAGCGTGCCCAGCAGTTGGCCTCCGGCCAGGAGCGGGTTACACGCATAGGCTTTCAAGCCAAGCCCTTTGATGAGCTGAACTTCGGGCAGATCGGACTGCTGGATGCATGTGGCCACGATCGGCTCGCGACCCTGGGCGACCTTTCCGCATACAGCCTGGCCAAGGGTGAGTGTCTTGATCGAGGCAGCAACCTCCTGTGGTACCCCGGCACAGAATTGGAGGTGAAGCGAGTCGGCCGCCTCGCTCATCATGAAGTTGAAGCAGGTATCGACGCGCAAATCCGGGGCGATTTTCTCGAAAAGGCCCTGGAGCATAGCGTCGGGGTTGTCGGTGGAAAGAAGAATGCTTGCCGCTTCCCAGAGGAGCCGGAGCCGTCGGTTCTGCTTTTGGAGCGACCGCTCGACGGCAAGCTGCTCGCTAATATCGGTATTGGTCCCGAACCATTGCTGGACCCGGCCTTGCTTGTCCTTCAGCGGCATGACCCGCGTCAGGAACGGGCGGAAGACGCCATCCGCTCCGCGCATGGGGAAGACCATGTCGAACGGCTCGCCCGTGGCGATGGATCTCTTCCATCGCGCCAGCACTTCAGGGAGTTGCTGCGGATCGTGTACGCTCTGCCAGCCCCAGCCCTCCATCTGTTCGGGCGTGGTGCCGGTGTATTCGTACCAACGCTGGTTATACCAATAGATGTACCCGTCAGCCTTGGCGATCCACGCAAGCTGTGGAATGGCATTGGCCATGGTGCGGAACCGCTCCTCGCTCTCGCGTAGGTGCTGCCCGGTCCGCTTACGCTCGCTGACGTCTACGGCCGACTGAATCAAGAGTTCGATCCGACCAGCCTCATCACGCAAGGGCGCCAGCATGAAGTCGATGGTCAACATCACCCCGCTGGCCATGCGGACATCGACGTCGTACCGCGAGGCTTCGCCGCGACTGGCGCGAGCGACCGCTGCGCGAAGCTGCTCTTGAACTTCCGGCGAATGATTCCACCAGTACGTCTCCCAGACCGGCTTGCCGAGCACGTCTTTCGGCTCCAGGCCGGCGGCTGCCAGTGACGCTTTGTTGGCTTCGATCAGGGTCCCGTCGGGCGTCATGACACCTACAAATGCAAATAAGCTGTCGAGGATGCGGCGATGCTCGTTCTCGGTGGAGATTAACGCCGCGACCGCCCGCTTCCGCTCGATGGCCGCGAAGTCTCGGCTGGAGCGGGCCTTCGTTCGGGTGTCGGTTTGTCTGGTTCTACGGATTGCCTCACAGGTGCCCAGACACTCCCGGATTGCCTGATCGTCGTCCGAGAGGGGAACGAAGCGAGCGCGAAACCAGCGATAGTTGCCGTCCCGTTTCTTGAGGCGAAACCGTAGTGTCTGCGGCTGTCTGCCCAAGATGGCCTGCTGCCACTGTGCCAGCGCCCGGCAATAATCCTCCCGGTGCAGCGCCTCGGCCCAAGCAGACGACAAATGGGTCAAGGCCGGCAGCCCCGTGACGTCGCTCCATCTCCCGTTGTGATAAGTGACGTGGCCCTCGAGCGTGGCGGTCCATACGATTTGCCGAACGGACTGGGCCAACGCGCGGAATCGCTGTCCATCGCCTTGCCAGCGGCGGGAGAAAGCATCCGATGAGGGTAACGCCGACTCGCGAGGCATCGTCATCCCCCCTATCCACCCGTTTCTGGTGCAGCAAGGGCCAACCAGGCACTCAGAGCCTGAGTCTCGGTGCGGCTGCGGCAAGGCCCGGCGCGCGAGGCTTTGGTCCAAACTCCCTCGCGGCCAGCCGCACCGTCGAGTGAAACGACCGAACTCTGAATAACTTGAGGATACCACTCCAGAGGCCGCGGTGGAAACAAAGACCCGTCCGAGCTACCTTCAAAACCTCGAAATCATTAGCGCCGTGCACTGTGAAAACTCTTTCATTAAAATCAAGCCACGCTCCAGCACAAAGTTGGCATGCCCTGCAGAAAGCGATCGACCAAGCCGAGCACTTCTTCCTCTATGGGGATCTGGAAAAAATGAGTAGACTAGGAGGCTGTGCGTTCCGATGAAGGAGACACGCTCTCATCAAGCCGGATCGCGCCGATGATGCTGTTGCACGAGCCGGAATGTTCGGTTGGGGAACAGGCATGAACCACGGAAGGCGCGACGAAGTGAACTTTGGTGATCGGGATTTGCAGCACCAGATCATGCAGCTGAGGAGAATCGACAACATCACAAACCTGATTTGCCTGGCGATTGAGTATGTCCTTCTCGCCGGGGTGATCGGAGGAGCGATCTTTTTTTCAGAGTCGCGGGCGGGCTGGGGCCTGTCGTGGGGCTGCAACGTTCCAGTCTTCCTGATCGCGATCGTGCTTGTCGGCGCATTGCAGCATCGCCTGGCCGGATTGGGACACGAAGCCTCGCATTACACGTTCCTGAAGAACCGGTTCTTCAATGATTTCATTCCCGATCTTTTCTGCATGTTTCCGCTTCTGACGACGGTGCACTTCTATCGTGTCTTTCATATGGCTCATCACCAGTTCACCAACGACCCCCAGCGCGATCCGGACCTCCTCAATCTCGGCCATGGCAAGCGCGCATTCGAGTTTCCGATGACTCGCGGTCGCTTCATCGCCACGGTTTACTTTTGCATGCTGACAGCTCCCGCTCGGTTCTTACAGTTTCAGCTTGCGTACATCGCGGTCAATGCCTTGGGCAAGGGGCGAAGCATCTACACGGGCACCGAGCAAGGCGGCCGTTTCAGCGAGCTTTATCTGCCTCGTCTAGGAACCGTACTCGGGCTCGCGTACCTGGTTGTGATCAACGTGCTACTGGGCTGCTTGGCCCGTGGCGGACGCCTAAGCTGGATCGTTCCCGCGGGAGTCGTGGGGATGACTGTGGCGTGCCTGGGGGCCAATACGCTGCCCGCGTGGACGCTCTTCTCGTCACCTTTTCGCCAAGCTTATTCCTGCCGCTTCGCCAGTGCGGCGAGGCTCTGCTTCTTCACGAGCGTGTTCATGGCACTGGCCATCGTCCGGGGAAAGACGAGCGGGCACGTGGCGTTTTATCCTCTTATTCTGTGGTTCGTGCCACTGGTCTCTTCGTTCCCCTTCTTCATGCTGCTGCGCGACGTCTATCAGCACTCCAATGCCGATACCGGACGCTTGACCAACTCTCGCGTCTTTTTCATCGACCCGCTGACGCGATGGGCTGTCTTCGTTTACGGCCAGGACATGCACATCCCCCACCACCTCTTCCCGGCCATCCCGCACTATCGCTTAAAAGAGCTTCACCAGTTACTCAAGAAGTCGAGTCTCAATTATCGAGGGAGCGTTGTGGAGTGTTACGGCACATTCCACGACCCCGACCGCCGGGTCACGATCCTCGATGAGATGACCCGGATGACGCATCGGCAAGACAACCTGACGACGCATCGATGAGATGAGCCCGTCTTGGTCTTGCATGTCTGGTCTATCGTTTTATGATTTGGGAGCCAAATTCGAGCGGTGCTGCGGGAGTTGGGACGGGTCGAGCGGAGCGTGCCGCTCGATTCAGGCGTCGAGGGCGTCGAGGGCCGCGACGACTGCCGGCGACTGTCCCGGTCACTTTCACTTCACCCTGGAGGAAGCGCCGCGAAGGGAAGCTGAGGCAGCACTACGGGGTGAAGCCGAACTCGCCAGGTCGTTTCGAAGGGAACCGCGGGCGGCGCTCGGGAGTCTTTGCGCGGACCCTTCGTTCGCATGCTTCCTCGGCCGCCGCAGGTGGTTCAGCAAGTCGCTTGGGCCGCCCAGGCCAAACGGGAAATGAGCGGGGGCAATGGCGGTTCGAGCAAGGTCAGCGCGCAGCTTGCGACGCTTCCTGATCTCCCGGATGCTACGGACCGCGTCGACCTTGCCCAGGAAGAACGGGATGAACTTGAGCCGAACCATGCGCCAGCCGGTCTGTGCAACCAGCAGGGCCGTGTGCGGAACGATCGCCGCTGCCAGCCTGCTGGTCGGAAGGTTGCTCCAGAACACCAGCTCCGCATTCCGGGCCATGCGCCTCTGGAGCCCGGGGCGGGCGTGATTGTAGGTGGCTGAGATCTCGTGGAGAATCTGGCAATCCGGGCTATAGACGCAACGATAGCCAGCCCAGCGAAGGCGGAAGCCGAGGTCAACATCCTCGTAGTACGAGCCGAGCAAAGGGTCGAAGCCGCCCACCTTGCCGATCGCTTCGGTACGATAAAAGGCGCTTGAGCCACTGGCGGCGAAGACCTCGTCTTCCGTTCGTAGGGTCCAGCGGTAAGCAGGCTCTCCGTGGCCTCGCTTGGTGGGCCAACCGGCCAGCGAGTAGGAGTCGCCGGCGGAATCGACGCGATCGGGCTCCGACCGCACCAAGACCAGGGGGGCAACCGAGCCAACGGTCGGATCGGCAAAGGGCGCCAGACCCGCCTGGAGCCAGCCTGGCCGCACCTCGGTGTCGTTATTCAGAAGCTGGATGAACTGGCCAGAGGCAGCGGCGAGACCTGCGTTTGCCGCGGCGCAAAAGCCGCTGTTGCGGTCGCGCTTGATCACCCGCACTTGGGGGAACCTCGTCGCCAGCCACTCGGCCGTGCCGTCGGTCGAGCCATCGTCCACAACGATGACTTCAGCGTACCCGGCTCGATCTTTAGGCAGGTGCGCGAACACACTATTTAAGCAAACTTCGAGAAGAGCGCGGCCGTTGTAGCTCGGGATAACGATCGAACAAAGGACATTCCCGTTCCCGCCGCCACTGGGATGGCGATTGCTCACGGCTCCGGGAGTTTCTGAGGTCGAGAAAGTTTCCAAGTCGTCTTCCCCCATGCGACGTGCTCGATGGTCATGAGCATCACGACGAAATCCAGCCAAAACGACCAACGATGGATGTAATCAAGGTCGTACTGGAGTCGCTTGCGAAGCGACGTTCGCCCCCTCCAGCCGTGAACTTGGGCCCAGCCCGTCATCCCCGAAGGAACGGCATGCCGCAGCTCGTAATCCGGCATCGCCGCGCGGAACTGGTCGACGAACACCGGGCGCTCCGGTCGAGGGCCGACCAAGCTCATCTGGCCCTTCAAGACGTTGAGAAGCTGGGGCAGCTCATCGATGTTGGTATGCCGCAACCACTCGCCGATCGGAGTGCAGCGGCGATCGTCGCCCGATGCCCAGATCGGTCCGGTGTCGCGCTCGGCGTCGTTGCGCATGCTTCGGAACTTGATGATGCGGAACCGCCGGCCTCCCTGTCCCACACGTTCCTGGGTGTAGAAGATGGGGCGCCCCGAGGTCAGCAAGATCGCCGCCGCAACCACCGCGAACAAAGGGCAGAGCAAGATCAGAGCGATCGCGGAAATGACCACATCGGTGAGCCGCTTGGCGATTCGGGCCCACGGCAGAGACTGGATTGACCAGACCGCGTCAAGCAACCGTCTTCGCGAGTCGCGCCGAGCTACGTGATCGATCGGCCGGGGGGCGAGCCTCCTGGCGACCGGTTGCGACGGCGCCGAGCTCACCGATACCCAATGCACTGCCACGTCCGACTTGGTAAACTCTGCCAGCCGCGGCAAGAGATGACGCCGCGGATTCGCCGGCATCGCGACGACCAGATCGGTGGCTCGCGTCCGGTCAACCAGTTCATCGAGCTGGTCCAGCCCGCCGAGAACGGGAACGGGGTGCGATCGGGGACAAACGGCAAGCTGGCGCCCGCGTAGTCTGGGGCGAGAGGTCTCATGGTGGCCCGCGTCCACGAAGCCGATGATCGCGACGCTTCGCCGAGAGTGGTTTTCCAGATGTTGCAGCAGCTTGCGAGCGTCTCGCCGGGCACCGATGAGAATGATCCGGCTCTGCGAGCATTCCCGAGCCGGCTGGCTGTGCTTGGTTTCCGCGGAGTCCAAGGAATCGATCATGAGTTACCACCGATCCGTCGGTCGATCGTCCCGACGATCCGGCCCACCCGGACGTCAGCCGGGGGGTGGCTCGGGACTCTCACGTATCGCGGCGCCTTCCTTGGCGTCCGCGTTCTGCCGCGCTTCAGTTCAACTTTTCCATCGGCCTTACCGACGGAGTATTCCAGAAATTTTACGTAACATTTCGATCGAGATGCGTTCTCCACGGCAGGAGCCGAGAATTTGAGAGTGAATGTGCCACGGCCCGACACTGGCTCCAAGCGACCTCCGCGGCTGACGGCCATCCTGGTCAATTACAATGGATGGCCCGACGTGGTTCGCCTGGTCTCAGCGATCTCGGCAGAGCCCGAGTTCCGCCAGGACCGGCTCCATGTCGTGGTCGTGGACAACGCATCGCAAGGTCCGGTCCCCGAACCGCTTCTGCGTGATCCCCCGCCCGGCCTGAAACTGCTCTTACGGCCGGATAACGGCGGATTCGCCGTGGGCGTCAACGCTGGCTGGAGACTTTCGCGAAGCCCCTGGCTGCTCGTCTTGAATCCAGATGTGGAGATCGAAAGCGGACTCGTCGGCCAGGTTCTCGCGCGAATTGAACGCTACGAGCAGCAACCGTCCGGCACGCCGGGAATTGTCGGCTTCGGCTTGCGAAACCCCGACGGGTCTCCGCAGGGCTCCGTCGGCGTCTTTCCCAGCCTCTGGCGAACAGTGCGCGAGCAGTTCATACCGCGCTACCGCCGGAAATACCAGAGCGGTTGGCGCATTCGCTCGGGCCCGGTTGACTGGGTCACCGGAGCTTGCATGCTCTTAAACGCGCGCATGATGGCCCAGCTCGAGGGAATGGACGAAGAATTTTTCCTTTATTACGAAGAAGTTGCCTTGTGCCACGTAGCCCAGTCCAAGGGCTGGCGCGTGGAATATGATGAGAGCGTGCAAGTTGTCCACCGGCATCCGCTTCAAAACCGGGCGATCTCGCCCAAGATGCGGGTCATCACCCGCCACAGCAAGTTGTTGTATTTTCGCAAGTACCTACCCCGCTGGCAGTTCCTGGCGCTTACGTGGATCGTAACTGGCGAAGCCGCAATCCGCGGCGCGATTTCCCGGGTCCGAGGTCGTGAGGAAGCGACGCGTGCCTGGACCACGATCGGTGACCTCGCGCGCCGGTTTCGCACCGGAAAGATCGTCAAAGGAAGCGACATGCTTCCCATGGCCGAGGGCGTGGAGTCGAAACGAAGCTCGCAGTTCTCTCGCTTCTCCACCGCTTTGCCTCACTGCGGTGTCGATCCCAACGAAGAGGCCGAAGCCAATAAGCCCCTGCGCTCAGGCACTCGCTGACGTCAAACGGGCGTCGAAATTAGCATGTGCTTTGCAGGAATGGCTACGCAGCGCGTGTAGGTCATTGCCGGTGCGCGTACTTCGGCGGGTGAGACGAGGGCAAATGTATACTCGGGCGACAACCATCGAGGTAAGATAAACGAAAAGCCACCTCCTGACTCAGGTAATTGCCATGTCGGCCGTACCGCCCGGCGGACCAAGCACGATCAACGGCGTCTTATACCAGATGCTCTGGACACTGCTCCGGACGATGGAGATTCACGCGCGCAACTGTCCCCCTGATGCGCGATCGGGCGAAATCCTCGGGGCGACCCTTATCCTTGAACCCCGGGGCGGCGGTGGCGACCTTCAAGAGACCGGGGAGTCGGGCCGAACCGTCCAACAACTGAAAGCCAGGAGCGGAGGCGGAACATGGTCGCTCCGCGAGGTCGTGGAAACCGTGCTGCCCGACCTCTATCTCGCCGTCGACCTCGAGCAGCCAGAAACAAGTTATGTTTTCATAACGGAGGGCCGTATCGACGGGTGGAGGGGCATCCACGACTCGTTCTTCCAGTCTCTCGGATCGAGAACACCGCCTGCCGCTGATGTTCGGTCCTGCTTGGACGATTCAAAGCCGCTCCGTGTCAGAAAGACGAAGTCTCGCCAGAGAAGAGCTGATAGGGATCCGTTCTGGTCTGACGAGGAGTACACTGAGCTTCAGCTCTTCGATCGAATCGCCTCGGAGATTCGACAGAAGAAGGGGGTCTCGGAGACTGATTCCGCCGAAACAATACAGCGGAAACTCTGGCACCTTCTCAGGCGTTTCTCCGTTCTCGAAAAGCAGACGATGGCGAGTCTCCGGGCAAGAATCGATCGGAGACTCCATGAGCTCGTCGACTACGTCGAGGACCTGGACAAAGTCCGCAATTCACTTCTCATGAGCCTTGCGGTCCTTGCGTCCGAAGGAGACATCGACATTAAAGCACGGACGTTCCTCGCAGACCAAGGCTTGCGTTCGAGGCCATTTTCCGATTGGTTAAACCTCAGGCGGCTGTCACACGAATCTCTCAAACGCAGCTTAGACCAGCTCGGCTACCAAGTGCATGAAGATGTCCGACGGGAAGCCGCGCGGGCGACCGCCAGAGAGTGGCCGGTCGAAAAGCCTGTCTTGCTCATCAGAGGTGGAAGCGGCCAGGGGAAATCATGGCGCGTCTACGCGCTCGCGGAAGAGCTGACAAGCGAGCCGGGGTTAATCGCCTTAGTGGACGGTGCCCGCGGTCTTGAAGCGGCGCTCCGCGAAGCAGCCAGCTTGGTCTGGCAAGATTTCAAAGGAAACGACCGGGAGCAAAGACTCGATCGCATCGCTGCTCGTCTGAAAGAGTCGCATCCTGAACAGGCGGCCCGCTGGCTGACGCTGTTAATTGATGGTTTGAGAGTCACGTCGGACGCACGTAGACTTGCCAATGTAGATTGGGCTCAACTCGGGATAAGGGTTGCTGTCTCGTGCGACGAGGATGTGGCCGCAACAATCATAAGAAACACGCCCGGGCGCGACGCAGACCCCGTCACGGTTGGCAACTTTACAGCGGAGGAGCTCCAGAGGTACTTGCGCATCACGATAGGACCCGACTGGCCACGGATCCCGGGAGACGTGCGCGATGTTCTCCGTCGTCCTCTCCTCGCGCGGCTCTACCGAGAGGTCGCGAGGAATAAAGCCTGGAGGTATACCAGCGAGTACGCGTTGTACTGGAAGTTCTGGTCCCGGCTTGACGAGGACGAACTCGCCTCGCGGCCGCTCACCAAGATGGCGCTCAAGCGTCTGGCACTATCACTCCTCGATGACGCTACATATCCCTGGCCCGACGGACGGTTACACGATGCGGGCATGGACAACCAAGCGATCGGAGCACTCGTGAAGGCGGGCTGGCTGCGACGTGCCCCCCATGACTCCTTTGAAGTGTGGCACGATCGGTTGCTGAATTGGGCCGTGGCGGTTTCTCTGGTCGACGCTTGGCGAGCGCAAGCTCTCGACATCCAGACATTCTGCGAGCGCCTCGTTCAGGTCTTCCGGGATGAACGCACTTACGGTGGTCGGAGGCTCGAGCATGTGGCGATCGATGCTCTTTGGCTCCTAACCCACCCCGTCGACGCGACGGCCGAACTGATCGACGCGGCGATCCTCGCTCTCGAGGGAGGCGACCTCTACCTGAAGGAGAGGCTCCACAAGAGGCTGCTTCCAGCGCTCGGGCCGCCAATTCTTGACGCACTCTTCCGGAGGCTCCCCCAGGTCGCAGTGAGCGGCGACCGCCTTCATGAATTACAAATTGTCGACGCCATTACCTCGATCGATTCCGATTCTACCGCCGCATCGGCCACCGATCTCCTCAGGCATGATTCGCCGCGTGTCCAGCGCTCTGCCATGCGAATCCTTTTACGACGGCCGTCTGCCGCAGCTCTCGACCGTCTGTGGACTCTCCATGTCCAAATGGAAGCCGAGCCCGAAGCTTTCCTAAGGCAGAATGAAGATAAGTATTACCTGCACGAGGAATCGTTCGGGGCGCTCAGGTCCTGTGTCATCCTCGATCCCCGCTGGATCGAAAAGGCGATCGAGCGAGCGGACTCGGTTAAAGAGCCTGGGCCGATCCAGGCACTTGCCTACCTCCTGGCGAACGTGAAGAAAGGGGGCGACATCTGGAATCGCTGTAAGCCGCGACTCTTTCGGCTCGTCCCGCCGCATCACGAACGGTCCCTTATTGCAAACATATTTGTCCACGGAGATGCGGGTGAGATCGACTGGGTAGTCCAGCGGGTAGCGTCCGACGTCGACTTCATAGGGCCCTGGGCTCTTAGGACGCTTGCCAAGCTAGCTCCTGACCTTGCTGTGGAACGCCTCCCGCAGGTCCTGACCCGCGAACTCTACCACGCGAGGAAGTGGTGCCTTCCGGAGCTCCTGGCAAAGAGGCCGGAGGCGACCCGCGCACGGATCCTTTCGATGATGAAGGCCGCCATAGATCCGTGGGACATAGCATTCGTGTTCCAGGACGACGAGGACTCGCTTGACGAGGCCATGCTTGGCGTCTTGCTTTCTGACCTGGAGAAGCGGCTAGATTCAGACCTAAGTGACACGAAAACTGACGATCGTAACCTGTTATTCCGGCCGCTCCTTCTGTTGTCCCGGGTCAGCCGTCTTGATCTTCTCGTCTACCTCGAGCGCTCGAAGGGTACTGCGATTGAGGAGAAGTTGACGGAGTGGATGCTTCGCGAAGAAGCGCAAAGCGGCGGGTGGAAAAACCCCGTGTATAATTACGGGATTGCGGTCCTTCAAAAAATTGGGGGCGGCGGCTTCACCCAGGTCGTGAATGCCCATCTCAAGGCCAGCAGGGGGTTGGGACGACTCCCCGCCCTGAACCTCGCCTTTAAGCGTCCCGACACTGAATCCATCGAGATCTTGCGCTCGATCAGCGAGGAGGACGAGGGGACCCCAGGAAATCACAATCTTGAGCGATCATATGCCCTCGAGGCTCTCGCATATCTCGGGCACTGGCACGACGTGGTATGCGGAGTCATGCGATGGGGACTGAAAGGTGGGTCCTGGCTCGAGGAGGCATTTCTCTCGAGAGACCCTCTTGATCAAGCAGCACTCGATCCGGCCATTGTTAACCTCATGGAGGCAGATGCCCCATCACCTGGATCAGTGTTCGCCTTGGGCCTTGCGAGGTGGTGCCCGGCGACCGAGAAGGTCCGCTCCTTACTTGTCAACGCGCCCGTCGACTCCGAACTGGCTCTTGCCTGCGTCATGGCTCTCGGGCTCTGTCAGGACGGCTCACCCGAAACCGTGTCGCTTATTGCCGCGCAGTTAGCAGTTGAGAAGCATCGTCATCAGGCGAAGATCGCCCTGCTCCGAGTCGGGTCACCTGCGGCGGTCAGCGCCCTTCTTTCAGACCTCCGGAGTCAGTTTGATCTTGCTCTGGCAATCGACCTCTATCAGAGAGCTGATTCGCGGGAGCAGGCTCTTGAGGTGATCAATGCACGACTGGCTTCAGCCTCCGACCTCGACTTGGACGATCTATTGCGGGATCTCCTACAGCTCAGCACTGATTCTGCAGCCCCATTCCTTGAGGAGGTGCGAGTCCGCGACCACCTATGGGAGCGTGCTTTTGCGGACGAAGAGTACAATTGGCCAACCGGCTCCAAAGCGGCCGCGATCCAAGGTCTCGGAAAATTTGACAGGGAGCGTGCGAGCCTCGCGGCGTTCAAAGCTTTTGAGAACCCCGACGCACACGACCGACAGTACTATCCCTATATAATCCTAGAACTTCTGGGTAAACAGGGCGTTAGTATGCTCCTCGAGCGGGCAGCGGCCGAAAAGTCGACGGCGGTTATCTGGGCCATTGCACGCGCTCTCGATGGATCGGATTGCGCAAATGGCCTCACAGACCTGCTCGAATGTGAAGACCCAGCACGGCGCCTGGCTGGATGCAGGCTCGCGGAGAGAATGCGGCTCACAGTTTCCTCTGTGACCATCCTCGAAGCCTTGATGAAAGACCCCGACCACACTGTGGTCACCGCCGCCTGGCGTGCACTTGGGTTCCAGCAGGCGACCAGAAATGCGGATGAGCTGAGGGAGGCGCTCGTCAGCGAATGCGACAGGAGCCGTCGCTGGATCCTCATCGACGCGCTTCTCGACATTGCCGATCCAGGCGACGGCCATAGGCCGTTCCCTCGATGGGTTGACGAGGTATTCGGCCGTTCGCCCGCTCTCGAAAGAGAATATGTTGCCCAAGGGCTCAAGGAGCGCCGGAGGAAGCTTGACAAAGAAGCGAAGGAACGCGACAAAGAATAAGCGTTTCCGCCGCTCAGAGCAGATAGCCCCCGGTGCGGGTGTTCGGTGCACTGCTTATCTTTGACGAATTCGCCGCTCCTACCGCGCGGCTATTAAGCGCGAGAGAAAAGCTGACCTGCGACTCTTGGCGCGAGGGCGAGGATTCCCATCTTCACGCCGACGCGGGGGTGACTCATCATCGGTCCGAGGATTCGGGGCGAACGCCTGACGGCCCTCATCAAGCATTCCTTGGCCAGATGGGGCTCCCCTGACCACAGTCCGGAGAGAGATTCGTCCAGAAGTCTGCGCGCCAATCGGAAGTTAACTTCGCGCCGAAGCTTTGCCGATTGCCGATGACCGGCCAGATCCTTCTCGAACATTTCGTCAAAGAGAGATTCATACTCTTTGAATATCATCAAGTCTTTCTTATGCCTTGCGTAAAGTCGGGTCGTCTCGCTCTCGTCGTGAGATCGGATCTGGACGCTGGGGCTGGCTAGCCACGCGACCTTCCAACTTCGCGAGACACGCAGCCAAAAGTCCCAATCCAACAGATATTGATACTTGCTGTTGAACCCACCTACCTCCGCGTGTGCTTCGGTTCTGATCGAGACCGCCGAGCAGCGGAATGGATTGTCGCGATAGACCATCTGCTCGGCCACTTCTCCGGGATAAAAGACCCGATCGATCGGCCCCAGACCACTGAGGGTCGCCGGGTCCTCGATCTCTCGACCGCGATCGTCGATCGTCGTCTTGTTGCTGGCGACTAAGCCGACGCGCTCGTCCTTGTTGAATGCCGAGACATGAGCAGCAAGGTGACCGGGACAGAGGACGTCATCTTGATGGACGATCGCGATGTAGGGCGTGGAGCAGAGCCGAACACACTGGTTCCAGTTGCCCGCCAAACCCAGTCGCTGGCGATTGACCACGATCTGCGCGCGATCGCCGGCCGTGGCGCGAACGAGATCCAGGGTCTTGTCTTCCGAGCTGTCATCGGAAATGATCAGCTCGAAGTCCACCCATTGCTGGCTCAAAATGCTCAGAAGTGTCTCCTTTAGATGACTTTCTCCGTTAAATGTGGGAATCGCAACCGTAATTAAATGTGTCATGGCAGAAGACTACGATGGATTGACAAACTTCCTTATCTCCGAAGAACTTAGTATCTCCGAGACTCGGTCCAAAATCAAGTAATTAAAAAAAGCAAATCGACACGATGATACGACGGATTGCCTGTTGCATCAGGCCGTGGCAGCACGGCTGCCACGGCCATTGATAGGCATAAACAATTCAAGTCCATATTGCACAAAAGAACACTTGCCAGATAAGGTCTCGACTAACGCATGAGGTCTCCTGCTAATTTGAATGCATGCGTTTGGCTTGACCGAGCGAGATGAGGCGACCAGGTGCAAGTCAAGGGCGGCATTGGGGGTCGCATGTGACTGTAGGCGGTTTTAGGGGTCGGCGAAAAAAGAGTGAAGTTAGGACGGCATCAGCCGGTGCATCCAACCGGGAGGAAGAAAGAGGCCGGCTGCAAGAATCCACGTTTTCTCAGGCGCGTCCGGCCCGTCCGCGCGTCCGGGAGTCGTCGCATCGAGGTTGCCGGCAGATTCGCTTTCGCTATAATTCGCCCGCCAAAGCGGCTGGAAGGATGCTAGCCAACGGTCCGCCGCGAGCTGCCGGACCCACGACGGGGGGAATCATGGACCGCGCTGTGCCCGTGGAGCGGGCTCAATCGAGGCTGGTCAGGGCGTTGACCTGGCTATTGGCCGGGGCCTCCTTGGTCATGCTCGGCTATCTGGTCGTCGCGCGTAGCGGGAATCTCGCTTGGGACGACGCCGACTATCTGCGGCGCGGGCTGGCTGATGCGCGGCTGGCGGTCAGTGGTGGCGGACCGGGCATGCTTCTTCGGGTGCCCGGACGGCTCTTGCAGGAACAGCCCAAACCCCCGTTCCTCGTTGGTTGGATCATGCTCGCAGTCCTTGCGATTGGCCGCTCCAGCATCGATCTGATCATGCTTCACGGTACCGTCCTTCCTTTCGGCTTGCTGATCGTCACCGTGGTTGTGCTGGCCAGCCGGTATCACGGATCTTGGGGGGGATTGCTGGCTTTGCTGCTGCTCTTGATCTCGCCCAGGATGCTGGCCTTCGGTGAGAAGGTCATGGTGGAGACATTCCTTGGCCTTTTCGTCCTGCTCAGCTTGGCGATGGCCAGTCAGATGATCGAGCGTCCATCCCGGGCCCTTGGAATCGCCTTGGGATCGGTCGTGGGCCTGGCCTTCCTGACCAAGCTGACCGCGGGGCTCTTGCTGGGCGGAGCCTTGGGGTTGTGGCTCTTCTGGGCCCTTCGGCCTGGAGGCGAGCGGACGCAACGGCTGTGTGCCTTGCTGTGGGCAGTCGTCGCTTGCCTGGTCGTTGCAGGCCCTTGGTATGTGCGCAATGCCCCCAGCGCGATCCGCTTCGCGTCGTATTCCTCACAGTTTCAGCTCGTCGCTGAGGGCAGAACGGACGTTCTCTCCTGCGGCGATCGACTGGTTCGCCTCATTCTGGATCTGCCGGGATTGCCGCTGACCTTGTTTCTAGCCGTGGCCGGATTCCGCCTGGCCATGCGTCACCGTAAGATCCAGCCGGTGGAAGAAAGAGACCCGGACCGCGGGGCCGCCCTCGAGAGTTCCGAGGCAGCACGATTTGATCGATTGGTCGGGCTCAGCACGGCCACGGCGGCCGGCGTCCTTTTGATTCCCGCCTATTTTGATAGCCGCTTTTTGCTCCCCCTGTGGCCGTCGCTGGCCGTGACGCTGGGGGGCACGATCAAACGCTGGCTCGTCGCCCTTGCGCCCACGTCTCGTCTTGCGGCAATCTCAGCGCTCTTGGGGTGCATGGCCGTCTCGGCGGTGGGAATCGTGCGTGAGCCGGTCGAGACGACCTGCTGGGCCGCCGGAAGCCTGATTGACTTTCTGGTCGCACGGCATGGTGTAGCCTACCTGGGAAACGTCGGCAATACGGCCCGGTGGAATGTCTGCAAGACCGGGCTCATCAACGAGCTGCGCAATGATCCTGGAAGCTGCTTCGTGCTCCACGATCTGTCGGCGGAATCGGCCCAGGGCTTGCGCAGCCGGCTGGGGCGGTTTGACGCTCTGGTGGTCCTGCGGCCTGAAGCCTATCCGCCGGGGTTTCGCGAGAGTTTGCCGACGCTGAATCGCTCGAGCTCCTTGATAGACGAGGCCGTCCGTGACGATCCTCGGCTGGTGCGGGAAGAGGGTCTGCCGCTGGAAGGTTGTCCGCCCTTGGAGATCTTCGTTCGAAGGGGCGGAGATCTCGATCAACGAGCGGCGGCCCGATCAACGAAAAAGCGGCTCTAGGCCGGTACGTCGTAAACTGCCTGGGATTCCTGTGTCTTGCTGAAGGGAGCCCTCCATGGACCTTAGAAGATCGACCGAGACATCTGCGTCGGAACAGGCGAGCTTGACGCTGCTGGAGCATGCCATCCGGATCGGTCTGGTTATGGCTGCAGCGGTAGCTCTCCTTGCCTCGGGGCTGCGGCACACAGAGGCGAGCCTTGGCGACGGGCTGCGGTACGTCCGCCAGGCCGAGGAGATCGAGCGGGGCGCCTGGCGCGAGGGAATGGTTGGTTCGATCGACCATCCGTTGCATCCCCTAGCGATCGTGGCGGCACACCGGGTTGTGGGCGATTTTGGGCCCGTGGCCTGGCAGCGTGCGGCGGTAGCGCTGGCCTTTGGTTGTATCGTGCTCTTGGCCGTGCCTTCCTACCTCCTTAGCCGTGAGCTCTTCGGCGACCGGACTGCCTGGCTGGCCAGTTCCATGGTGGTTACCCATCGACTATGCAGCGTGATCGTCGCCAACGCCTTATGCGAGAGCACGTTCTTGCTGCTGTGGATGTGGGGGCTGTGGGCGGCCGTACGGTTCTTGCGGGAAGGCCGGTTCGTTTGGCTTCCCGTGACGATCGGCTTCGGTGTCCTGGCCTATCTGTCGCGTCCCGAGGGGATGCTCTTGCCGCTGGCGATGATTGCGAGCCTGGGAATCTTGCCCTTGCACCGCGCGACGCGGATCAACTGGCCACGATGGTGGCGGGCCGTCGCCTTCTTGAGTATTGGCTCACTGGCTCTGGCCGGTCCTTACGTGGCGCTCAAGGGGAGCCTGGGCACCAGGCCGGGAATCGCGCGGGTGCTGGGCCTTGCTCCCGTCTCGCCGCCGGACGCACCGGAGCGTGAGCAGCCCTTGGCGGCTGATCAGTCACCCCTTCACACGTATCGGCTGGCTACCAACCGCATGCTCAAGGTCTTTCGCGACGGAGTCTCGACGCCGCTCTTGCCCCTGGCCGTACTGGGCATCGTCATGATGCGGCGCGGCCCGGCGCGGGCGCGCATCTGGCTCTTTCTGGGCGTGATCCTTTTTGCCAGCGCCGTCGCTCTGGTCCGGCTACACGCAACGGGGGGTTACTGCACGGTCCTCCACGGACTCATACCGACCGTGATATTGACGCTGGCCGCGGCGCACGGGCTGTCCTGGGTGATGCAGCGAATCTCAATCCCCGGCAGGCTTCTGGGTCTACCCGAACGGCGGCTCGTGCCGGGCCCTGCCTTCTGGCTGGTCGTCATCGCAATGCTCCTCCTGCCGCCTCGCCTGGCACAGTCATCGCACCCGACTGTTGGCCCATTCAGCGTCTACCGCGATGTGGGAGCCTGGCTCGCGCAGAATGCCCGCGACGAAGGCCGAATCCTCGATCTAACCGACTGGTCGCTCTATTTCAGCCAGCGCGAGGGATACCGTTTCGACCAGGTTTACGAGGCACCTGCCGACCCTCGAACCCGGTGGGTCGTCATCCGGAAGCCTCATTTGAGCGGGCACTGGAACTATTCCAGAGTCGTTCGCGAACTCGTGGGCAACCGAGATCCCGTGGTGATGGTTCCTGATCATCCCCTCCCCAGCCAGCTTCAGGTGATGATCTATGACCTCCTTGATGCGTCGTCGAGAATAGCCACGACGGCTTCCTCGGCTTCGGACCAGAAAGGCAGGCGGTGATCCTGACCCTGGACCGGACGGTCTTGCAGTGATCGGGCATCGAGGGCAGAACACCGGCGCCGAATCGCGCTCCAGTGCGGAATCCTAACGCCGGATCGCGCTCCAGGGCTGCCGGTCGGCCAGCGGTGAGGTCGGCCGCGAGCGATCAAAGACATAAACGCGCGATTGTGTTTTGTCCGGACGGTCGGGAAACGTGGCGATCGGCAATCGGCCGCGGACGAGGTCACGGAAGAACCGGCAATAGCTCCAGGGACCAAGCAGGTGCGCCTCGCGGACGACCACGAACCGCGCCTGGGGGTCGTCCAAGGCTGCCGGCAGGTTGGCGAAGGTGTAGCCGGCACGCTGCCCGTAAAAAAGGCTCCAGCCGGAAGCGTCGATGATTTTCGCATCGGCCGGAGCGTGCGCCGGGTCCGCGAGCCACTGGCCGGCCAGGCGGTAGCCCGAGCCTTCATGGTTCAGCCGCCGCAACAGGCCCGGCGCCGAGCAGCACGCATAGACGATCAGCAGCGACGCCAGCACAATCGGCCGGCGTATCACGCGCGTGCGGTCGATCGCCAACTCGTCGTCCGGCTTCTTGATCCCAAGCGAGATCAAGTCACAAAGCCAGCTCAGGCCCGCAGCGCTTATGGGGAAGAAGAGTACCCCCAGCAAGAGCGCGTGGCGCGGCGTGCAGTAGCCACACGTCGCGTGCAGGCGCACCAGAGCGAAAGCGGATCCCGCGAGGATGAGGCCCAGAAAGAGCCGGATGCGCGCGCGACCCGGGGATCTTCGGCTTTTGAAGAGCCCCAGGGCCAAGAGCGGCAAGAGCGGAAGCGAGACCAGTTCGGCGATGGCCGCCGCGGTTCCCTTGACCGCCAGAACGTAGGTGCGAGCTGGGGTCTGCTCGGGATCAAGCAGGCGGGCGCGATCGACCGAGTCGGAGGGAGCTTTCGCCGCCGTTCCCAACACCCTTGCCAGCGCGGGCTTGGTTCCAAGCCCTCCCTTAGCGAGCACGTAAGGGCCAACCAGGCAGGCCGGCGCGACGACGAGGATGCCCAGCGCAGCCCACCATTGCCGTGGGCGCATCCGGGTCGCCGGCAGAATCGGCAACAAGAGCAAGGTCCCGACTGCAGCCGCCGGCAAGAGCAAACCCTCGGGCCTGGTGAGATAGGACGCGACCCCAAAGATGATGAGGAGTACAAGCCAACGCGCCCTGCCACCGCTCAGGAACCGGAGCGCCCCCCGTAGTGCCCAGCACCCGAACAAGAGGAACGTGCTCTCGCTCATCGCGTCGGCCATCACACGGCAAGGAACGGGCGCCAGGTAAAAAAGCAAACAGCCCAGCCAGGCCAGATTAGGTCCAAGCAACTCAACGCATACCAGGTAGAGGGGGACGACCAGGAGGATTCCGGATAAGACCGCCGCCGTCTGGGCGGCCCTCTGCCAGGCGACCGCGCTCTCTCCGCCCGTAAGCCCGTGGACCGCCGCGATCAGCAGAGGATAACCCGGGTGATCGGTCGATCGCAGAACTCCATCAGAGAAAGCGCCTCGGCTGATGCGCCGGGCCTGCTCGATGTACCGAACGCCATCTTGAAAGATCAGGTCGGTGCGAGCCACGATGGTGCAGAGCACGCTCGCCGCCAGGCTCGAAAGCAAGAGCACGCACAAGACATGCTGGAGCCGCGTCATCCGGGTTCCTTCCTGTTCGCAGCCCATGGGCCAGCAAATCCTTTCCCTGTTCGGCGAAGGCCCCCGGCACGAAATCACCCCGGGCGTCGTAAGGTCAGCACGACATATCGGCAGTATCGCTCCAGGACCGGCACTCGCGAAAGCATGATCCGATCAAGGCGCTGGATGCCGGCGTCGAGGCCATGCAAGGGTAGGACGCGACGGACCATCGCCAGGAACTGGTGGCCCCGGATCTCGAGGTCCGGGAAGACACTTTGCAACTGCCTTACGTGTCGCAGGCGGAGCGGCTCCTCATCGTCTGTGCGTTCCTTGCTGGGGTACGGCGCGTACTTGCGGGCAAAACTCAAGAGTGGGTTCTCACCCCATGGCTCGCAAAAAACCGCGATTCCCCCCGGCCTCAAGACGCGTGCCAGCTCTTGCCCGGCGATCGGCAGGCGCAGATGGTGCAGGATCGCATTGCCCCAGACGCGGTCGAAGCAAGCGTCCGCAAATGGCAATCGCTCTCCATCCGCCTGAACCGGATTCAGGACGACGTTATTGGCCTTGGCACGCAGCCGCGCCTCGCGGACATAGCCGGCCGACAGGTCGAAAGCCGTCACTTCGGCCCCGCGCCGCGCGAGTACGACGCTGGCCATGCCATGGCCGCAGCCGTAGTCCAGCACGCGGGCTCTGGTCAGGTCGCCCAGTCGTTCGATCGCGGGCCGGATCCATGTCTCGTGGTCGAGATACGCGTTGTCGTCGACCAGAAGGTCAGCGGGCCTGGCCTCGAATCCGCTTGCCCGGTCAATCGCTTGACGATCGTGAAACAGTCGCTCCTTCACCAGCCGATTCATGGCGACCATCCTCAGTCTCTCCATCCCTACCCTCGCCCAATGGCCCCGGTGGGATACCAGATTCCGTGCGGAAAAGCTAGACGGTTTGGGTGGACTGCGATGAGGCGATGAGGCCCCCGCGCGATGGCCGCGACTTGGCCCTGGAGAGACCAAGCCGCGACCGGGAGGTCTGATCGGTAGACGTCCGCTGATCTGCTCATCGCCGGTCGCTCACTTGGCTTCGCACGAGGCGGACGACCGGTTGCCAGGGTGTACCGGTAAATTCGCCTCGACCAAGAAAAGACGGACGCAGACGCAGCCCTGCGATCGCTTCGGAGCCGAACCTGGCCGGTTCGAGAACCATCCTCAGGCGAGCGCCCGGAGGCAAGTCGCGGGGCAGGCGAATCGCCTGTTCGAACGACTCGAAGGGATGGTCGGCCGAGGACCATAGCGCCTCGAGCACGAGCGAGCCGGCCGAAGTTCTCATCGCGGCGGGATGGACCTGCGCCGATTTGAGATAAACTTGCTCGCGACTTGTGTTCGCCTGGAGATAAAGTTGCGTCTTGTTTTCGAGGATCACGGCAGGCGGATCATCGTCCATCTCCGCGGCGATTGAGACCAGCGCGCTGGCGTCTTGAGTCATTGCGGCCGATGTCGATACGGGCGTGTTTCCCGACTCCGTCAGGATCGTCGCCAGATCAGCTCGGACGCGATACGGGCGCGTCTGGACCGGCCGGCCTTGGTCGTCGCGGAAGACCAACCGGTAATCGCCTGCTTGGCGTGGCGTCTTCACGGCGAAGGCCGGAATTTGCGGCCCAAACACGTGTTGAAAGAGAGCGCGGGTCCATTTGCCCACTGTCCGGCCGCGGCTGTCCGTCCAGCCCACCCAGACCGGACGCGCCTTTGCGACGATCTGCACGCAAGGCAGATGGAATTGATCGGTGATCCAGCAATCGGCGGGAACATCGAGGATCTGCTGCGCTCTCGGCCAGGCTCCGACGACGCGGTCCAGCGGTACCCTCGGAAGCGGCTGGAACTTGGCGCTGGTCCGGCAGATGCGCCAGGGCCCGACGTTCTCGATCGTATCAAGCCAAGGAAGCGACGTAATCCAGGGGTTCTTTGCAAGGTAATCGTGATGGAACGCAAGGGTGGGATAACCCAGCGAAGCGATGAACCGCAGCGCCGGAGGGTTAATTCGCTCATACGATGCGCCCAGGAGCTTGAGATCCGACTCCAAGAGCAGCCAGTCTGCTCCGTTGAGCGTCGGATGGCGGTGCTCGAGCCGGTAAGAGAGCGAGTCGTATCCCCATCCGTCCGCCTCAGGCTCACGTGCCGGAGAGAATGCCGCCAGCCGTACACCAGCGGGCTGCCGCGCGAGCCACTCGACCCACCGGGGAGTCTCGATTGGCTGGCACGTCGGGAACCAGGCGGTCGCCCCGTGGCCCTCGTAGAGTGCGATGCCCAGGATGGCCAGGCAAAGCGCGGGGCGAACCCGCGCCAATCGCGGTGCGCGCACCATGGCCTGCAACACCAGAGGCGCGGCGACGCACCAGAGCGGTAAGGCCAAGAGCCCCGCGCGGCCGTAAGCGCGGAAGCACCCCAGACCCGTGACCATGAAAAACGACGGACCACCGGCCAGGCTCAGGAGAACGAAGAGTGCGCTGAGCCCCATGAAGCGATCAAGCAGTCGAGGATCCGATACGCGCAAGTGCGTACCGCGGAGCCGCGCGATCAAGTAGGCCGAGATGGCCAAGAGCACCGTCAGCCCCGGGTAGTGCCAGCCCTCAAAGACGCCTTTCTCCAGATGATAGCGGTCGCTAAATTCCTTGACGTAGCTCGTGGCAAAGGGCGAGGCCGGTGAGAGAAAGTACTGCCACAGCTCCGCGCTATTGTTCCATGCCTCGAGCCGTCCATGGCTTTGGTAGGAATCGGCCAGAAGCCGTGATGACGAGATGGTCCAGACGGGAAAAGTGAGCACGGTCGCTGCCGCCAAAAAGGCGCCCAGTGCCAGCGCCGCTGATTGCACATGCCGGAGGCTCAGCCGCCCCGCAACCAGGGTGCCCAACCACCAGACTCCGCAGCTTAGGCCCAGAAAAGCACCCAGGTAGAACGAGCCTTGGAGCACAAGCGCCATCGCCAGCCCCAGCAAGAGTCCGCGACGGGGGGTCGGTCGGTCGAGATAGCGCGAAAAGGCCGTGACGGCCAGTAAGGTCCACCCATACTTGAAGAGGTGGGCATGGCCTTGCAATCGGAAAGCCGTCGAGTAGTTCCAGCTCACGAGGATTATCGCGACGGCGGCCCAGAACCATGATCCGGTGAGTCGTCTGACGATGACCCCGACAACCCACCCGCTGGCCGCAAGCACCAGCATCATCATTACATGATAGTTCGTGACCGGATCGAGCCAGCGGCTGGAGAATGTCGAGACCAAGAGCAGATCAACGCCCTCGAAAACACCCGGATGTTTACCGAATATCGGCTGGTAGGGAGCCCCGACGAGATCGTCCTGGCCCAGCTTCCACCACTGGCCGCGAAGTTCTCCAATGCGCGCGAACTGATAGGCATAAGTGGCCGCGTCGCCTGAGATAGCCCACTCCTTCGCTCTCTGGAACATGGGCCGGTGATAACCCGCCAGCACCATGACCGGGGGTAGGAGCAAAACGAGTAGCCAGCCCAACCCACCGCGCAGGCGATGGAACGCGGTGGCTCCCGACGCAAAGCCGTGCGACGACCGTGCGCCGCTTTGATGCGCTTCGATCACTTCTGGGCCTCCAGGCCGGTTCCGCTTACGAGGGCGTACTCCGGTCGTTCCTTACCGCGGTCGCCTCATGGCGGAGTTTTGGCGATGTTCCAGACTCAACTGGGGCGCCCCGGTCCGGCCGATAGTGGGGCGCGGGAATGACGTTTTCTCCCGACGGCAAGGACGGGAACCCTTTTTGACCGCGCACGATGTACTGCGGTCGTCCCTTGACCTGCTCGAGCGTTCTGCCGACGTATTCGCCAAGGAGGCCCAGCGACAGAAGTTGCACGCCTCCGATCAGTCCTGCGAAAGCACCCAGGGCGATCCAACCGGCGGCGGAAGCTCGACCCCAGAAAAGCATTCCCAGGGAAATGAGCCCCAGCCCGAGGCTTCCCATGGCCATCAACCCGCCCAAAACCAGCGCCCAGCGCATCGGGCAGGGGCTGAACGCTGTGAGGCCCTCAAGTGCCAGGCGGATACTCCGCTTGAAGTCGAACTTCGATCGCCCCGCCCACCGCTGGGGTGCCTTGAATTCGATCTGGGTCTGATTGAATCCAAGCCAGGTGACCAGCCCCCTGAGGAACCGATGTCGCTCGGGCATGCCACTCAGTACGTCGACCGTCGCGCGCGACATCAAGCGGAAATCGGCGCCCGCCGGCTCGATCCTCACCACGGCCAGGAGATTGAAGACACGATAGAAGCAGTCCGAGAAAAATCGCTTCGTCCGGGTGATCTTTGCGGTCTCGAGCCGGACCGTGTTTACGATGTCGTACCCTTCCCGCCAACGTTCCACTAATAAGGGAATGAGCTGCGGAGGGTGCTGTAGATCGCCGTCCATCATGATCACCGCATCGCCTGCGGCATGGGCTAGACCAGCGCTGAGGGCCGCTTGATGGCCGAAGTTCCGAGATAGCCGCAGACCCCGGACCCGAGCATCCCGCTGACAAAGATCGGTGAGCACCTGATCGGTTGCATCCGTGCTCCCATCATCGATGAACAGAAATTCGAAGGAATCGGCCAGGCCGTCGCATGCGGAAGTGAGTTCTTGATGCAATCGGGGCAGACAGGCAGCTTCGTTGAAGACGGGGATCACAACCGAGATGAGAGTACGGGGCGCCATCATCGAGGGGTCCTTCCCTCCATTGCAGGTGGCCGAGAAGCCACGACGGGGCATCCTATCCGATGGGAAAGCAGCGGCACGGCCCAGGCGCGCGGCAGCACTGGGCCTGCGTTGCTTCATCATCGGGCGTCAACCCACCCTGAGTTGAGCAATTTAAGACCTGAGTTGCAAAGTGCCTTGCCCGGGGGCCCCTTGGTGCTCCGCGAAGAGAAGAGACGAACACTCGGACTTAGGCGATCTCTCGACGTACTCCTGAAAAGGATTTCGGAGCTCTCGAGCCCTTCAGACTGCGCGCTGAGCTTCACATTTCCGCTGTAGCCGAGTCGGCCCCCGACGTTCGCCTGGCACAATCAGTTATACGCACTGTGCTCTTGTGACTGGAAAGGCTTGAGGCTCGTTTCGTAACCGTTGCCCAGCGCGACACTCTCACCCGGACCAGCAATCGCCTACTGGACGAGAGGGAGTCTCGCCACTGGAAACCTTGTCGTGGCCTCCGGGACGCCCAGGGTCGCCTCGATCGAATACGTCTGTGTTACATTCGATCGGGGTGATGCGGGTCGAACCCACTCAACCAGCGCGAAAGAGGTCAAGAGATGGAATTGATTAGACCATCCGAAATGAAGCTCGATGCGGTGACTGCCGTCATGCTCCGAGACCTCGACGAACTCGCTCATCAGGTCAACGACATCCGTCCCCTGGATGCCGAGGTGCTTCGTCAGGTAAAGGATGAGTTATTCGGGGAGCGCGTCTACAGTAGCAATGCGATCGAAGGCAGCACGCTCACGATGCGCGAAACCCGGCTGATTCTTCAAACAAAGACTTTTCTTGACGCCCGAAGAAAGCGAGAGGCGCAGGAAGCGTTGAACCTGGGCGAGGCCGCGAAGAAGGTCGAAGAGTTCCTCAGTTCTGAAGAAGCATGGCACGACTTATCGAAATTCCTTGAGCTCCATGAAATCCTGATGAGGGGCGTCAGCGATCACATCGCCGGCGTGCTTCGGAATCGCGACGTGATGATCAGGGGTGCGAAACAGCAGCCCCCTGGCGCGGAAAAGGTGTCCGACCTCCTCGATCAGTTCTTCGGCCACTTGAGAGAAGCTGAGCCGACGACCCACGGATTGGTTCTGGTGACCTGGGCGCACTGGGCGATCGCGCGAATTCATCCCTTCGAAGATGGCAATGGCCGAATCGCCCGACTTTGGCAGGACATGCTTTTGCTCCGAGCTCGGCTTACCGTTGCGATGATCCGCCCTCAGGATCGTGAGACTTACCTTGATGCGCTGAGCCAGGCCGACGAGGGCGAGTTCAACCCCTTTGTTCAACTCGTCAGCCAGAGAGTCATGAGCACGCTTCAAGTTTACTTGAATGCGCAAGAGGCCGCTGACGAGTTGCAAGGCTGGGCGTCGCAAATCGTTGGTGAATCGTCCGTCCGAGACGCTGAACAGCGGAGAATGGACTATCTACGCTGGCGTCACGCCGTTGAGCAGCTCCGCGACGCCTTCGAACGTTGCGCGTCGCTCATCAATCGCGGCGGTGATCGGTCGCTCGAAGTCCAGGTCCAGAGCTATGACATCATCGACCAGTCGACCTGGGAGACGCTGCTATCCGGAGGGAGTGCCAAGAAGACGTGGTTTTTCCGAGTTCTCTTTCGGAGAGACAAAGCCCTCTGGTACTACTTCGATTTCGGGCGACATTTTCGGCAAACCGATGATGCGTCAGTCGAGGATGAGGGTCCATTTGTCGCGATACTCATCAGCCAGCAGCACGCGGGCGATGAGATCGCGATAAGGCTCGATGAGATCGAGAACTGCCCGATCTCTCTCCGTGAATTGCTCGTCTTGGGACAGCAAGTTGTCCGTCGACGCTGGGACTTCCTAGATTCGCGTATGACCTACGACCGAGGAGTCAAACCCATCGCGGTCGCCAAGGACTTTTTCGAGGAAGTCCTCCTCAAGGTTCTGGCGTAGGGAGCCCGTGGACCAAATGCGCACGTACATGAATTCTCATAATTAGTTCCGATCCGCACGTCGCGAAATTGGCTAATCGAGGGGAACGTAGTGAATTGTATCCGCGGTCTAGACCTAAACCAAGCGTGATATAACCCCCGGTTTTCCCATGGGCAGTGGATGGTTCACCTACGGAGTTTCCTCGCGCCCGGATCGTGACCTTCCCGGCTGTCCATCCACTCTTTTCTTTGCTTC